>NZ_QUDF01000004.1:0-354566 GCF_003477535.1 Eubacterium sp. AM05-23 | reverse complement strand
TCACACACAAGGATGTCATCCTGGGTCGCGAGGGCGAGAAACACAATCAGCTCCTTGGCACTGAAGCTTTTTCCACTGCCCGGCACGCCCAGAAGAAAAGCGGATTGGTTGAGCAGATTGGCTTTGTTACATAGGATCAGGTTGTGGCTGATGGCATTTTCACCAAAGTAAATCCCCTGCTCATCCATGATCTCCTGGACCCGGAAGGGCATGAGTACCGCCATGCTTTCGGTGGTCAGGGTCCGCACAGCGTCCAGCCGCCGGTGACCGATGGGCAGCACGGTGTTCAGGGCGTCAAGCTGCTGGAATCTTGCAATGGCGAACTGGCAGAGATTTTTACGGGCCGTGGTGAGCAGGGCCTCGGTATCCGCCTCCAGAGCTTCCCGGGTATCGGCAGTGTGGACTAACGTTAATAAGCCAAACATCATGCGCTGATCCCTGGTGGTCAGATCATCTAAAAACTCCTTGGCCTCCTTGCGCTGCTGCTCCATATCATAGGGCACGACGGCGCTGAAGTTGTTATTTTCGTTCTGTTTTCGCTGCCAATTCGTAATATTCGTCTCCACCCCGAGCAGCCGGTTTTCCACTTCCCGCACGGCTTCATCGGTGGGCATGGGAATAATCTCAATGGAGAGCATCAGATTCCGGTCCAAATCCGTGAGCTCATTGATCATACTGTCCTTGATAAAGGACGAGTACTCCTTCAGATAAAGTACCCGACCAAAACGGCCGCCCATGGTAAAATAATCTGAATGAAAGCTCATGGCGTCCGGGCAAATGTAATCTCGGAAATCGTGTCCCTTCTGCATGGTCTGCTTCAGGTCAAAGTAGAAGGCATCCTCCTCGCCGGTACGGTAAAAATCGTGGAGCACCCGCAAACGCTCCTCCATGTCCATTTCTGTACACCGGGAGCCGAGCCGGGAAAAGTGGGCCATGAGCTCGGTGCCCACCCGGGTGAAATAGGTTTTGGCTTCCTGATATTTTTTCCTGGAAACCGAGATGGTCACATACTTTTCCTGGAGCATGCTGTTGGTGCTGGTGGCCTTGTCCAGCAGCATCTGGTTATATTCCTTCCGGTAAATATCCAGGCCATCCTCCTTCAGGGGAATCAGGATGCTTTTTTCAAAGGCCGATTTGTTCAGCCGGTGGTTGTTGATGGTCAGCTTGGTGGTTGCGCCGCTGTCCAGACTGTTCAGAAGCTCACTATATTCTAAAAACAGCGCTTCCTTATCCTCCCGGGAAGCCACAGCGTAATTGATGTCGGTAAACTTAAAGGTCTTGCTGTAGACATTTTTTCGGACTAAAAAAATCCCATCCGGATAAATCACCTTGATGGGAATGGCTTCCTGTACCCTTCTGGGGATTTTCAATTTTTCCTTTTCCAGTGTGTTCGCGTTTCTAAGCGTTTTGAGCATTCATTTCGTCCTTTCGTTTTGATTTTTTGCTTCGTTTTGATTTTTTGACCTTCATGGGGTGGGTCAGCATTTCGTAATACAGATTCTCCGCTTTAAAGACGATCTCTCTTGGCATCAGAAGCTCGGATTTAATCCACACCCAGATAAATTTCTCCGCGCTCATGCCATGATAGCGGATGAATCCCAGAGCCCCAAAGGGCGCGGCCCCGAGGATACACATCCAGGACAGGGTTTCCACGCCAAAGTAAGGCTTGAGTAAAAAATACAGGCCGACTGCCACGCCGCAGGCCAGCACGGAAAACACGAACTGGCGCAGCGAAAGCCCGAAGAACATGCTCTCCGTATAGGCTCTGATTTCGCGATTAATTTTGACTTCCATTATTTCCTCCAATTATTAAATTTAAATGCTTCTTCTTGTCTACTCATGGTTTAAATCGGCACCATACATTTTCTTTGGCCCTTCATGCGCTGACGCCTTTCTCGGTCGCCCGGCGCTGCTCCACGATCCACCGGCGGTACGGTAGCCAAAGGTCCAGCCCGCCGGATACACCCCAGTGAAAAGCGATGGCCGGTGACGGGCCCATGGTGTCTGTGGTGTTCGGCAACAAACGCATTGGCCGCCTTTCGTTCCATGTGTTTTATTTCAAACTGTTTCATCGTATTCTTAAGAAAGCACCTCCTGTAGATTTGTTTTTCCCCTTTAATGAGTCTATACTAAAGAAAAAACACTTTTAAAGGGGGTTTTATCCATGCTCGACTTTTTTCATGAACTGATGCGGGTTTCGCTGATCTTCTTTGTGGTCATTGTGCTCGTTGTGCTTGCCTTTATGATCGCACCCAAGCTGAAGCTGACCCTGCCGCTGACCTGCTTTGTACTGTTCTGCACCATTCTCAGTCCCTGGGCCGGTGCCCACGAAGCGCTGGCTTTTAAAATCATTTACCTGCTCATCGGCCAGGCAGGGATTCGTTGGATCATCACCCTCGTGCTTTTTATCAAAGACCGCATGGATGACCATCGGCTTGACCAGGGACTTGAGGCGGATGTCTACTGGCAGCTTCAAAAAGCCAAGGAGCGCAACGTGCCCTTGAACGACATCTACATGGATACCGACGGCACCCTGCGAAATACCACCGATCACAAACCGCTCATTTAGGACGTTGAAAAACGTCCTTTTTTTATTGGGCGGTTACAGTCCCAGCATCTCGCGCACAACGCGGTCCGACATCTTGATGGTACCAACTAACACCAGCATGTTGAACACCAGTTCCGCAACATAGGTCCAGACCATGGTGATGGCATTGGCGTTCGGGTCTACCTGGGGCGGACTGGCCGCAAAGACGGTGAAGATCACACAGGCCAGCACCACAATGGCCCCCTCGAGGCAGACCGCCGCGTAGCTCTTTAAAAAGTTTTTGCCAATGCTCTGGCTGGGCTCTCCGGCAAAGCTGGCCAGCGGAATGGGCGCAATGGCGGTGTACAGGTAAATGCGGAAAAAGCGGCCGTAAACGCTCATGATCATGATAAAGCTCAGAATCGTGATGAGTACCCCACCGATTAAAGTGACTGCCCAAAGCGGGATGCTGTTAAAAAAATCCACGTTCTCCACCGCGGTCACTATCGCATCTGGCAAAACCGTTTCCCCGGCGCTGCCCAGCCCGGAGGTGGCCATGATACGGCTGACCACGCCCTGGACAATGGTATATAAGGCCATCATGAGCTCCAGGCCATAGGTGATCACTCCCTTGGCAATGGCAAAGCGGACAAAGAGCTTCAGGGCGTGCTCCGGCTTTCGAACTTCCACAAAGCTCCCGCAGGTCTTAACCATGCCGACCAGAAAGAACAGCACCAGCAGCGCGTAGCCGATGGCCTGGAGCGTGCCGTTGATGCTCACAATCACGTTCCAGATCCCCCCGCCCTTGAAAGTTTCCGGCGATTGGGTCAGCAGCTGCCAGATCTCGGTCAGTTTCCCATTCCAGGTGTTTAAGGCGTTTTGTAAATTTTGGGCAATCCAGTTATCACTCTCGATTTCAATCACTCCTTTCATTTTAGGGACAGATTTTTCCAATCTGTCCCATTTTTGATTAACCGGCGATGGTGTTCAGGATCTCCTTGGCGAAGGTCACGACAATCCCCCCGGCAACGGTCATGATGCCGTTGGCGCGTTGGCTTGGATCATGAGACTTTAAGGACAGGCCGATCTGAACAATGCCGTAGCCGATGAGAATCATCCCGATGGCCCGGACCAGACCGAAAATAAAATCACTCAGATTATTGACCACCGTAATGGGGTCGCCATCCGCAAAAGCCGTTGTACTGAAACAGTACAGCACAACGGCCAGGACGTAGAAAATCCGTCTTCGCTTTTTTCGGCCTCGCTCACGGCGCATCAACTCTGGTTCAGGGGGTTCTTTTTTCTTCATGTTTTGCTTTCTCCTTGTTTTTCAAAAATTTCCTGTAATTCTTCTTCGGACAGCACCTCGTAATGTTGCAGGGCCTCAACTAAAGCCTCTGGGATCACCGGATTGGAAATGGAGGGGTCGTCTTTCATGACTGTGATGGTGCCAATGGCATGATCGGTACCGCCGTGCTCGTAATTGGCTGCGCCGCCCTTTTCCGTCAGCTTAACGTTCGGGTGCTTCCAGATATCGTATTTCAAATCTTTCACCGAGCGCTCCCCTCGGATAAAGAGCAGGGCGTACCGATTGTCAAGCAGTCGCACCTCATCGGGTGTCATGAGTTCCCGCCCGGCGTTTTGAAAGTTGGTGGAATAGTTCCCGTTGCGGCCGCTGCTTTTTCCGTAGGAGTTGGTGTCAATGGTTTCCTTGCCAAGCAGCTCACTCACGTACTTGTGGGTGCTCTGCTCGTTTCCGCCGAGGTATAAGAAGGTATCATGAGGTAAGGTTCAGCTCATCCCTTGCGGGACTTGCATCCCCTCCCTCCCAAACCGCACGTACACCTCTCGATGTATACGGCTTTCCGCTTATTCTTTTTGCGGTGTTTTAGAATGAATCAATTGATGGCATTCCGGGCATACAACCAGTGTTTTTCGTCTCCTTTTGCGCATAAGGAGAATCCACTCTGCATTGCCCTTTAGATCTTTGAGTTTTTTAACCTGATGGATTTCCAGATTCCGGCAGTCTTTGTTGCACAGCTCGCAGGTGTGGCGTTCCACTCTTTGTTTTAAGGTATTGACTTTGACGAACTTTGAGTATTGCGGCAACTCACTGACATTATCAAATTTTGTCGCCATCTCTTTCCGCTTAAATCCATCCCTGTAGAACGTTGTGGTTTTCCTCCCTGCTTTAGTGTCATAGGCTACTGTAAACAAGTCTCCGACACAATATCTGCGTTTGATTTCGTGGACATTTGTTTTATATTTACACGCAAATGTTTTGTACATACTGTATTTCATGACATTGGCAAATTTACCAATTTTAAAGGAATCATTCGCTATGGCGTAGTAATTATACAGTCCACGTACTTCTGCATTATATTTTGTCAGAATCTCTATATCTTTCTGATTCACCAGTTTTCCCCTGTGAAGGGCCACAAATTTTTCTTTGCCGTTTTCGTTAATCTTGATTTTGATCGCTTTGTATTCCAGTAGCTTTTCCACCCATTTTTCTCTGGGCACCAGCAGCTTTACCACACCGGTATTGCTTCTTATTTTGTATCCGCTTGCGGATTTCTTTAAATCCTGACTTCTAGATACGGTGATGTCATAGCCTAAAAACTGAGCCCTGTCGCCGGTATGTGTCACTTTCGTCTTTGTATCGGACATTTCTAAATCAAGCTTGTCCTTCAAAAACTTTCCAACATCCCATTTGATCTGCTCAGCATCTTTTTTACTTCCGATTACGCCGATAATAAAATCATCTGCGTAACGTACATACTGAATACGCTTATAGGCTTCATCCATTGGCAGAGCTGGCGTTAGTTCTCTTTGTAGTGCTTCGAGTGCTTTTAATTTTTTTGTTCGCTCAATCCGCTCCTCTGGCGTTAAATCGAACCACTTTTCTTTTCCTTTACGTCTGTAATAGGAGGCTCTTTTCAACGCTTTATTGTACTCAGGATTGATTTTTTTCTTTTTGCCTTGGTTAAATGTCTGCGCATAATCTTCCATAAACTTGTCAAATTCATGAAGGTATACATTTGCGAGCACTGGACTGACGCCTGACCCTTGCGGAACTCCGCTATACGTCCGGTTGTATGACCATTGCTCCATATAACCTGCTTTCAGAAATTTCCAGATAAGCTGTATGAATGCTTCGTCATCGATGCGCTTTCTTAAAAGTAGAATGAGTGTGTGGTGGTTAAAGCTGTCAAAACAGGCGTGTATGTCTCCTTCTACAAACCAGTTGGTTCCTGTGAAGGTCTTTTGGATTTGCTGTAATGCGGTTTGACAACTTCTGTTTGGTCTGAACCCATGTGAGGTTTTTTTGAACACGGGTTCATAGATGCTCTCTAAAATCATTTTCACGACTTCTTGCACGAGTTTGTCGTTTCCTGACTGGATTCCCAGCGGACGCTTTTTATGACTGTTTTTCTTTGTAATATATTCTCTTCGTGCAGGTTTTGGCTGGTAACTTCTGTCTCTCAGAGTCTTGATGATTCTCTGGATTCTTTCGTCACTCATGCCGTCAATGGTTGTTCCATCGGTACCGGCAGTCATACTGCCGGTGTTTGCATAGATGTTTTTATATGCAAGCCAATAGAACTCTGGATTATACAGATTCCGGTATAATCTCTGGAACCGGTAGGATTCATTCTTTGACTTTTCCGTCAAACTTCTTAATACTTCAATTGGATTTCTCAATGCCTCTCGCACCGTCCTTTCTTTTAGTATTTGTAAATAAGCTGCTCCCCTTCGCCATGTGATCGTCATTAACGTCTCGGACTACTATGGGAGCTGTGTAACCATGCCCGTTACCGGGTTTAGGTTATCCCCAGTTAGTAATTACAGGATGAGCTTTCAGTGTTGTCGGCACCGACTTTCGCCATTTGCCCACTGTCTTGTGGTTGTTCTTCCATGAGTATCACTTGATTCCATAACTGCGAAATGCAATCAACATGGAATGGCATACGTTTCAATCCTTTTCGTATGCGGGGTCGGGTTCCCCCACTCTGGCTATCGTTCAGGCAGTTTAGCTTTATACCTCATACACTGATTTTTATTCTTGGACTTTCGAACACACAGGATTCGTGTTCTCCAGTTCAGGCTTTTGTCAAAGGACAAAAGCGACAACATGCTACACTCCCCTTCGGGTTTCCCCTCTCGGATAAGTTGTAGAATAATAGGTTGTGATTCTTCATCACTTGATACTTTTACCGACCGCTTGCTAAAGGCGGTATCCTGTAAATACCACGCCGCCATAATTTATAATGCGCAGGCGGCTTCTGGGCGCACACAATTCCCTACAATGCTTTCCCATTGCTTTTCAAAAAGGGCTTTCAGCTGCGCCAGATTTTGCAGGATAATCGAAACAGAAACGCCCCGGGAGCGCATGACGGACAGTATCTTGTCAAAATCATCGGGCAAGCTCACGTTCGCGAACTCATCCATGATGAAATGCACGTGTACGGGTAACAGCCCCCCATATTTTCGGTCAGCAGTGTAAAACAACTGTTGAAAGAGCTGCGTGTAGAGAATGCTGATCAAAAAGTTAAAGCTTGTGTCATTATCCGGGATAATGGCAAATACAGCGGTCTTTTTCTCCCCAATGCTCGGCAGATCCAGCTCGTCCGTCATGGTCACGTCTGCCAGACTTTCCAGGTTGAACTTTTCAAGCCGCGCGGCCAGGGTGATCTGGATGGATTTCAGGGTCTTGGCGGCCCCGGAACGGTAATTGCGATAATACTTCAGCGCGATGTGCTCGGGCTCCCGCGCTTCCAGCCGCTCCATGAGCTCGTCCAGGGGCGAGACATAACTGCCATCATCCTCCTCGGGCATGTCCCCGGCGCGCAGCAGCTCCAGGACCATGGCAAAGTTCTGCTCCTCCTTTGGCGCTTCGTATTTCAGATAAAAGATCAAGGATAGCAGCAGCATACTGGCGGCAGTATCCCAGAAGGGATCATTTGATTGTGCGCCCTTGACCGTGGTGGCTTTAAAGAGGTTGGTCACCAGCCGTTGCACGTCGTTATCCGTGTCCAGATAGACAAAGGGGTTGTAGCAGTGGCTTTTTTCCATGTTGATTAAATCCAGAATGCACACCTCATAGCCTTTAGCCTCCAACAGATGCCCGGTGGCTCTTGCAATCTCGCCCTTTGGGTCCAAAATCACCATGCTGGTGTTGGCCTGCATGACGTTGGGCTCGGCAAAGAACAAGGTTTTCCCGGCCCCACTCCCGCCGCAGACCAGGGTATTCAGGTTGCGCCGGTGCTTGTACCCGTCCAGACCAATGCGGACATTTTGGGTCAGGATTTTATTTTCCTCAAAGGTTTTAGCCTTATATTTTTTGCAGATGGTCTTGGCCTCTTCCCACCGCGCGCTCCCGTGCTCCTCCCCACGGCGGTAGTTTTTCCGGGTGGAACAAAAAATCCCGATTCCCATGACATATAGAATCATCAGAATCAGGATGGATTTTAAACTGTTTCCACACCATGTGATTTTAAAGGGATGCTCCATCACTTCGGGGAACTTGAGAATAAAACCATAAAGCCCCACATCAATGAAGGGGGCAATGCGCAGGGCCAGCCCAATGACAGGCACGATCCCCAGCACATAGAAAATGAGGTTCTTTTTAAAGGATTCAAGGTCCATCGGCCGGTTTCCTTATCAACGGGCTTCCGGCTTTTTGGCCGGTGCGGCGTTTTGTCTTGTTTGTCGGCGGATGTTCATGGCCATGCGGCTTGACAGATCACTGGCGGTGTCACGCATGGCCGAGAGTGCTTCGCCCACGTCCCGGGCCTCCATGCCTTCAAAGGCTCTTGGCAGCTGTTCGATAAAACGCCGGTCCGGCTCAATCTTTGACTGCTGGCACAGCATGTAGGCGGCAGCGCCTGCCGTAAAATTTAAATCCTGGACGGGTCTTTGTTCGACAAGGATTGCCACCTTTGCCAGCTCCCGGGCAATGCCCCGGAACATTTCATCGGGTGTCAGGCCACGCTGTACCAGGATACATTTTTCTTTCGGGTTAAAGGCGGCGCTGTCCATGCCGTTTTGCGGATCAATCGGCTTTACCGGAACCGGCGCACCGGTGATGAGGGCTGAGATCAACAGGCGATCGTCAATTCTGCCGGTTTCCTGCGGCGGGATACGGGCCATGGTCTGGGAGATGTCATAGAGCTTCTTCACGTTGTAGGACTGGCCGATGCTCCCGTCCGGGCGCTCGTACTGGTTTCCAGGTTCAAGGATCATAATTGGATTCTTATATTCAAATTTCTTAACTAAAACACCCTGTTCCTTCCAGGTGTTGCTGTCCGCCAGCTTGGTGGCAAAGGGCTTCTGCGCCTGAATCAACAAAGCGTTTCTTGGGGAGTACAGATCAAACCGGCTCTGTACCTTCAGGTAGCTTTCAAACAGCTCTGGGTCCTGGCCGATGCGCTCAAGGGATGCATCAATCATGGCGTAGCACTTCGATTTTTCAGCTTTCTTTTTTTCGGCCCACGCTTCCTTGTCAAAAGCCTGTGGGGCCGGTGGTTCTTTGGGTTTAAAGAGATCATAGAGATCACTCATCGCATTTTTCCTCCTTGGGTTTTATTCTTAGCAATTTTTTGCTTTGGACTTTTTTTAGGCCCGGTCTTGGTATTTTTTTTGGGGGCTGTTTTTTCTGCGGTCGGGGACTTCCTTACTGCCTCCCGGGCCACCTGCGCTGCCCGGTCAGCTTTGATCTGATTGAGAGCGGCTTTCACGGACGGTTTTGGCGGTGGATCAGTAATAGCGTCTCTGTCTGGCGGCGAGGAAGGCCCGGACGGAGGGCTTGGTGCCTTCAAAGGGGTTTCCGCCGCGCTCACTTTTGGCTCCCCCGTGGCGGCTTCCTCTTTTGTACCTCTTTTTTCTGCTGGGCTGAAGAGATCTTCAACCACAGCTTCTGGGGAAGATTCTTTTTCCAGATGCTCCGTTGCTTCTCCAAAAAGATCATCGACAAGCGCCTGGGCGTTGTCTTCCTCTTTCTGGTACGCGGCTTCCTCGTCGGGATTCAACGTTTCATTGCTTCCTTTTTCCTTGCTCTGAGCTGCCAGAAGGGCTTCCCGCTCTCTTTCTAAGACCATGGCCCCGATGTCTTTGACGTTTAAGTCAAACTTCTCAACGAGCCGGTTGACCCGGCCTGCGTCCTCGGATTTGACGATCACGTCGGTGACGTCCTGCCCCATGCCGCCTGGAGCACGGACGACGGCATACAGAATGCCATATTTTTTAGCCGATGCCATAAAGGTTTCCAGATCGTCGTTTTTGACGGCAAAAACAGCGGTTGGCTTTCCGGATTTCAGCATGGTCTTCAGCCGTGTCCGTCCTTTGTTTCGGACACTGTCGTTGCTCTGAAGCAGCGCAATGATGACCATGGCCAGCCCCTTGGCACCGGAACCGGTGATCCGCAGGGCGGCTTCGATGCCTTCCATGCTCAGACGGACAATGCTCTCCGCCGCATCTCCACTAGTGTTCAATGCGTTGTACCTCCTTTTCTTTCTGTAGTTTTTTTGCTTCTGCTTTGATAGTTTTCATTTTTTCACGCACGCTTACAGCCCGTTCCTCAATACTTTCACACAGGCGCACCTCCTTTCGCAGCTTTTTGATCTGGACACTCAGCTCTGCCGCTTGGTTTAAAAGATCAGACCGCAGGGGTTCGTCTTTAACGGTCCGGAGCTGGTTGCGCAGCTTCTTCCTCGCAATGCACTGTGCCTTGATTTCCTCTTGGGTGGAGGCTTTGAAGGCTTGCAGTGCTTCCATGCTGTCCATTTTGTGATGGCATAAAAAGGTGGTTTCATCGGTTATCTGCTCCATCTTTCGGATGTCCTCCCGGTAGACAAAGTTGAGGTGGGCAGTGTCCCGCTTTTGGTTTTTTCTTTTTTCAAAAACCCCCAACCGGTAACAGTAATGCAGGTACAGGCTCCGCAGACCGCTGGTCTTTTTGGCTTTCTGAAAGCTGCCCTGGAGCTTCATCTTCTGATTAACCGATACCGGCGTGGGTTTGTGGCGTTTGATTTTTTCCTGCGCGTAAATCCGGGCTTCGATTTTCTCCAGGCTGTACTCAGGGTACTTTCGGTCAATACGGACAAAGCGCTCCTTGCCCGGCGGCTTTAAGGTAAAATACTTGGCGTTTGGTTTGAAAGTATAACCCTTCTGCCGCATCCGGTAAAAGAACTGGCGCAGGGTCACGCTTTCCTGAATCACGTTGTCAATATCCTTGATGATCAGATCGTGCCAAACCGGTTTACCGGCTTCTTTGTCCAGATAAGCTTTGTAGCTTGGCCGCCTTCCGGTCTGCGGGTCCTCAATGACGGACAGCTGGTATTCCCTGCAGAGCCGGTCCGAGGTCTCGCGCATGAGGTCGTAGGTGGCGTTACAATCGTAATACCGAAGCCCGTCTTTAAAAGAGACGGCATTGAGCACGAAATGGTTGTGAAGATGTTCCCGGTCCTGATGGGTTGCGATGATCACCTCAAAACGGTCGCCCCAGAGTGCCTTTGCCAACTCCACGCCAATCTCGTGGGCCTGCTCGGGGGTGACCTCTCCGGGAGCAAAGCTCTGATAGCCATGATAGGCCACAATGCCGCCCTCCTTGTGATATTGCTTTTTGGTCAGCTGCATTTCCTGAACGGCGGTTTCGGGCAGACAGTTGAGCCCGGTGACAAAGAAGGGCTGCTTGATTTTATCTGCCTGGGTAACGTAATCGGTGAGGGCTTCAAGGGTTTCCCCCTTTGCCGGTAATTCTGCAAAGCCTTCGTTTTCGGTTTTATCATGGTTTAAGACATAGTTGATCACATGGTCAATTCGTCCATGGACGTCCCAGATTTTGGTGGTGGCCATTTCATTTGGGCTCCAGATATTTTGCTTTGACCGCCAGCATGAACTGCCGCCATCGGGCAGCCTCCTTTTCATACCGGGGCTGATCCACAAAGCCCAGCACGTTGGCCTTGGCCGCAATCTGGTTCAGGTTGATGCCGATGGCCCGCATTTCTCCCATCACCTTATAGAAGTCTTCGTCGGGTTTTTCGCAGGGCTGTTTGCCCTCAACCAGGGCTCTGAGATATTCCGACCGGTTCATTCCGGTCTTTTTGACGTTGGCGTCCAGGCGTCTGGCTTCGGACGGGGTCATCCGAAAATGGATGTCAACGGTTCGTGTGCGCATTTGGGCTGCCTTCTTCCGCTTTCTCAATATAGTAGAGCTCACATTCCGGATCGAATTGCAGATCATAACGGCCTGCCATGTCTGCTTCCGAAAAATAGGTTGTGTAAAAGCCCATGGCTTTCCGATCATCTTCATATTTATTGCGCTTTGTAAGCTTAAAACCTTTCTTGCCCTCAGGCGGCTCTGAAAAATAGATCCGGTTACCGGTGCGTGCATACACCATGCGATCCCCCTGCGTGATCTTTGTATGCGCATGGTGATAAAAACTGATGGTCATGGTATGCCGCTTGTGATTCTCACCAATAGTGACTCTCACTTCTTCCGCCTGGGTTCTTTCAGGGTAGGCGTGGTTGCACGTTTTAAAATCCAATTCATTTTGTTTCATGAAATCATCTCCTGTTTATTCTTTCTTTTGTATCAAAGGGGGATTGGGGTCTCCCCAAACAGCGAATAGGTTTCCGCCGAAGGTGGTAACCATATTCAGTGCTGGCTAAGACCGACTCACGGGGCCCCGATCTCCCTGATAAACACGCTTTCTCAATGGTTCTTTTTATAAAAAAGATTGTATTCTTCGTAAAACACTTCATCGTGTGTGCGCTTTTGGCTTGGTTTTAATTGAAATGACTGAAAATTCATCGCCGTTTTTGACAAATTTTTCCGGGTATTTAAACTGCTCACAATACTTGTAAAGCTGTTCCGGTGTCAGGCTTTCATAGCCGCCTTTATCCCACGGCGCATGAAAAATCAGAAAGTCCCCGGCGATAACTGCCTGTAAATCATGGTCTTCGCCATAGAGCGCACGGTTTAAAGGTTGGTTGGTTCCCCGGCTCATCAGTGCCACGTTCTCCTCAAGCGGACGTGCCCTTCGGTAGTCTCTTAACAGCCTTCGCATCGTTTCCGAATCCTTGATCACGGTTCGGACCTCCGGCGGTTTACCCACCGGTACATAGAGATAGGTGATCTTCTCGCGCTGTTTTGGGCTTAATTCCGCTTCAATGGTGACATGATCGAAGGCCGTTTCATCCAGATACGCATGCCCCCACTGACACCATTTCTCCTTAATCTTTTCCCGGGCCTGCTCGGCACTTTCAGCTTCAATTTCGATTTCCTGCCGACGTGTTTCACAAACTGTAACAACATATTTTTCCATAAGTTTTCTTCCTCATTCTTTGTCTTTATCGCGAGTAATCCTTCTTCTTTTTCGGGTGTTTCTGGTCCGGCGGCATGCGCATCTCACCGTTATGCTCAAGACTTTTGGTATATTTTTTGATCTGTTCCGGGGACAAGCTTTCAAAATCCTGACCGTTCTCTGACAGGTTACAAAGGAAAAAATCACCATAGACCGTCTGTCGCGAATGGCCTTTTTCATCATAGATTGTTCGATTCGGCTCTGTTTTATCGAGTTGTTTTCTCCGGATGCCGATCATGATGGTATGGTCTTTTAAGAGATAAGAATCCACAAACCCACCCATCATTTGCTTAATGGCACGCATGCTGTTTTCAACGGTTTGGGGCTTTGGCGGCTCCCCGTTCGGCACCATTAAAATGGTGATTTCCTTGGGTTCCTGAATTTTATAAAACTCCTCAGGGTTTAATTCGGCTTCAAAGTCTAAGTCTTTATAATCCGTAAAGGAACACTCCCCGCGGTTAAACATTGCTTCTGCCATATTCTTCGCGGCTTCTTTGTCCTCTGCCTCAACCGTCACAACGGCACAGGCGAGTTCGGTGATGGTGACGTCATATTTGGGCATTTTGCTGCCTCCCTTCTTTACTAAAAAAGCCAACCGGCAAAGTGCTGTTGGCAATATCCATTTTCTAATAGGCTTTCTCCAAGCGTGCCCTATACTTCAGGCAATCGGCGTGGCCGCGGAAATAGAATGCTTCCTGCTCGATCTCTTCCATCTGATCTTCCAAAAATAAATAATGCTGGATATGTTTAAGTTCTTCACGGGACAGGGTGATTGGCGCTTCTGCTGAAAACAATTTGACCAGCGCGGGATCGTCCATCATGGCGTCATGCTCTTCTTTCATGTCCTGATATTCCGCGTTATTCTCAACTAACTTCCCAATAACATCCAGGTAAATGGCGGTCATGGGCGATGACCCTGGGAAAAATTCATCCAGGTCGACATCTTCCCAGGCTTCATCGTCTTCATCGATTTGATCTTCCGATTCCGCGAAATCATACCTTTGTCCGTTGTCTGCTGCATCGCCATGAAGGCTTGCTTCCTCGTATGGGTCCTGAAGCTTTTCAAGCTCGGCCTCACTGGCTCTTAGTGTATCCACTGGATTTTCTGCGTGATTTGGCATAATGGTAAAGTCCATCACGACCTCACAATTGGCCAGTCCATCAATGAGTTGTTTTAAAAGTTCTTCCATTTTTTGATCTCCTTTTTGAAATTGATCGGGTAATTCAATCTGAATACTACACATATTTTTCTCCTTAATTATGTTATTTCTGCGATTTTGACCGTTAATTTTGCAATTTCATCCATAAAAGCCCAAGGGCATCACCTCCTTTCCAAGGCATGAAAAAAGCAGCATTTCACCGTGAATGACTGCTGACAACAAGTGATCTGTTTTTATTTTTCTACCATTTTATAAAGCCCCTCATTAACAAAAAACATAAACAGGCTGCTCATAAAAGTAAAATTTCTTAAATCTTTTTCCTAACGCGCTCTCTCCTGCTTCCGGACCAGCCGTGTTTCCTCAGGGTCCGGCTCTGAATCCATGACAGCAATATCCTTACTGTCCGCGGACAGCAGGGCATTGAGCTCAAACAGCCGGGCGGATTTTCCCTTGAGTTCCTGCTCCTTTGTAAAGGGCTTCGCCACTTCCATTTTCGCCTTTGCGAGCTGCGTCTTCGTGTTTTCCAGTTCTTCTTTCTTTGCAATAAGCGTTGTCTCGACGCCCTTGATGGCGTTGTTGATGCGCGCGATATTCCCTTCGGGGTTGGTGCCCAGGGTGACGGAATGCTTCAGCTTATGGCCGATTTTCAGTTTAAATTCCTGAGAAAAGGCATTGTAGTGCAGGGTCATAGGCCATTCTAAATAGGTGCCAATGGGCACAGGGTCGGTGTCTTTGATTCCCTGGCAAATCTGGATCAGCGCTTCACCGGCCTTTACTTTATCGGTATGGATTTTCTGACCGACGCGCATGGTGAAGGTCTCTTTGTCAAGGGGGCCCTGAGCTTTTACATGGGCAGCATCCTTTTCCAGTTGCTCAATGGTTTCCTCAAGCTGCGCAATCTCTTTGGGATATTCCTTACTGATCCGATCCTCCAGCCGGTACTTCTGACCGAGGTAGCTCTGCTTCAGGGTCTGGAGCTTGGACACTTCAATGTCCAGGTCCATCTTCTCCTTGATCAGTGGGTTACCGGTTGCCAGAGCCTTGATTTCGGCAAAGGACAGGGCAACATCATCCACGTCCTCCATGGTCCGGGCCGGGGATTTACCGGTCATGATCTGAGAGATGTATCGCTGTTTATTCTCGAGGAGCTGGAACATGTAGGCGTCAAAGGTCCCCTTGGTAATGTAGCGGACGATCTGCACGGTGGGGTTTTGGTTCCCCTGTCTAATGGAACGCCCGCCGCGCTGTTCCAGATCCCGTGGCCGCCAGGGGATATCCAGATCGTGGGAGGCGATGATCAAATCCTGTTGGGTAGGCAGCCAACGCCTTGCCGTTTTTCAACGGTAGGTTTTTGAAAGCCCCCCTCCGAACCGTACGTACAGCTTTCACTGTATACGGCTCTCCGATTATTTATATGAATCATTTTCCTGCATGGACTTTGTCATGACATTTACTACACAGAATCAGTGTTTTCCGCTTCATTTTTACCATTGTCAATACCCATGAGGGCAGTGGCTTTCCGATGCGTTTGTATTTGTCATGAATATCTTTTAATCTTCTGACGTGATGCACTTCGATATTTTCTGTTGATCCGCACATTTCACAGACATTTGCATTCAGTCTGGTTATCAGCTGACAATTCGGTGGGTAATAGGTTGCATGATCAACAAGATTGATAACAGGTGTGTCGTCTCGTTTCATACTTTCATCAAAATAAGTCATTGTTTTAATGCCTTTTTTTGTCTTGTAGGAAACACCGACAACTCTTTTGGTCCCTGTTCCACTTTTGCGCGGAACATCTATACCATATTTTTTAATGACTGCTTTAACAGATTTTTTCTCCTTACGGGCTATGGTTTTGAGCAAACTTGTGTAATGTACAAACTTGAATGCATACATTCTCTTGCTGACATTTGCCGCCAGTCTGTAGTAGTAATACAGACCTCTGATTTCAGCGTTATACTGATTGATCATATCGAGTACCGGTAAATTAACTCTTGCTTTATGTGCGCATGATCTACCTTTTTCACTAAAATCTGTTATTTTTTTCTGTATTATATCTCGTGGAACAAGCAACTGTATCAGACCATTGATGCTTCGTGAAGCGGACCCATTTGTGTTTTTTGTCACTTTCGTGTTGTCCTTGGCCCGTGCAATTTCATAACCCAAAAATCTTGCTTTGCCTGTACCTAGATTTGTGATCAATGTTTTTTCCTCATTTAGATTGAGTTTTAACGTATTTAGCAAGAATTCGGATACTTCTGTCTTTATGGTTTCGGCTAATTTTTTGTTTCCAATAACGCTTATGATGAAATCATCAGCATAGCGGACATATCCTACTCTGATAAAATTCTTATCCATTGTATCGACGGACGGAATTGTCCGCATTTCTTTTAGTAACTGTTTGGCTAATTCAAAGTTCCCATGCCTTCTGGCATTGAGACGCTTACTTTCTAATTTCCGATATTCAGGGGTTGGTTTTCTGCGTTGGCCTTTTTCATATTTGGCAATCAGATCAACCATGAACAAATCAAATTCATTCATATAAATATTTGCCAGAATTGGGCTAATGATTGACCCTTGTGGTGTTCCGGAGAACGTATGGTTTGTTTGATTCAGCTCAAAATAACCAGCTTTGAGAAATCGTCTGATCAATTCGATAAAACGACCATCGTCAATTTTTTTACTTAGAATCCTTAGTAAAATTTCATGGTCAATGTTCTCAAAACATTTTGTGATGTCTCCCTCAATCATCCAAGCCGCTGATTTACACACTTTTTGTATGTGTTTCAGGGCGGTGTGTGGACTTTTTCCCGGTCTAAATCCATGAGAATTCTCACTGAATAACGGTTCGTAAATAGCTTCCAGTATCTGTCTCATTACTTCTTGTACCAATTTATCCTCAAAGCAGGGAATTCCCAATGGGCGCATTTTGCCGTTCTTTTTGGGAATGTATACTCTTCTGGTTGGTTTTGGATAATAACGTTCATTTTTGAGTAGGGTAATGAGCTTTTCAACCTTACCCATGTTAAAGCCATCAATTGTTTTGCCGTCAACGCCTTGTGTCATGTTGCCTTCTTTGGAATACATTTTTGCATAGGCATTGAGATAGAAATCCGTATTGTATAAATTGCGGTAAATCCTTGAAAATTCGAAGTCTTTATTTCGTCTGGATTTTTGATTCACCATTGATAAAATTACATTAGCTTTCTGCATTTCGCATACCTCCATTCTTTTATCAATAAATAACCTGCTGTCCTTCGCCATGTACAAGGCTTTCCCTTGCTCGGACTACTATGACAGCTCCGTTGCCATATCGGATATTCAGTGTCCTCTTTCTTGGTTTCCCTTGAAATTTATCACCCTTTTGGGCATTACACATAGCCTGAATGGCATTCCGACTTAGGCAATCTCCGTTTAGAAAACATAATACATGCGCACAACTTAGGTTTTCCGTTCGTTTCTTTAACGTGTTTACCACACGCTGAGAGGTTGTAAAAGAGTATATAGGCAACGTCCAGATACCTATATATACATCCTCTGAGAACACGTAAGTTTAGTGTGTGTTCACCTTGCACCATTAAAGCAAAGAAACTGGAATTAAGGCAGTTTAGCTTTAACCATATTGCACTTGGCCTTGCATTTCCCGCTTATAACTAAACTTCAAAACGTAAATGCTTTTCAGACGTGCTGTGTTCCTCGCTAAGCCTTTCGACCGCAAGTAAGTCTGCTGACCATATAAATTTCTCTTTAATTTATTGCCTGCTATGAGGCGGTATTATGCTATCCTTACGGACGCACGTACGTTGGTTCCGGCCCCCATTTTGGCGGTGCTGCCCAGCTCAATGCGGATGGCGCCGGTCCGCACCTTGGCAAACATGGCCTTCTTTTTGGCTTCGGTATCGGCTTCATGGATATAGGCCACTTCTACATCAGGCACACCTTTTGCCACCAGTTTCTTTTTAATATCATCATAAACATTGAATTCACTGTCCTTTTTCGGGGTCGAAAGGTCACAAAAAATGAGCTGGGTTAAGCGCTTTTCTTCATTTTCCTTCCACAGGTTGTAGGTTTCCTGAACCAGTGCGTTGACCTTGCTGCCGGGATCGTCGGGCAACAGGGGATTTAAAAGCCGCTGGTCCAGGGCCAGCTTACGACCATCGTTGGTGATGCAGAGCATGTTGTCCTCGCTCGGGTCCACCTGCCGGCTGCGCACCTTTTGGGCCCGTTCCACCAGACCTTCGAGCATTTCTTTCTGAAAGTCACTGGGCTCGGTTTCGATGACACGGTACTCGGCCTTGGGTACCGGAAGCTCCAGCATGTCGGCGGTCTGGATGTCGGCCACCTCCCTGAACAGGGTCATGAGCTCCGGCAGGTTATGGAAGCGCGCGAACCGGGTTTTCATGCGGTAGGTGCTGCCTTCGGGTGCCAGCTCCAGGGCGGTAATGGTCTCTCCGAAGGTGCTCGCCCAGGCGTCGAACATGGTCAGTTTCAGTCTTGTGAGGGTACTGTATTGTAGATAGCGCATGAGGGTGTACATTTCAACCATGCTGTTGGAAATGGGGGTACCGGTGGCAAAGATGACGCCTTTTCCGCCGGTCAGCTCGTCCATGTAGCGGGTTTTTAAGAACATGTCCGTGGACTTCTGGGCTTCGGTCTGGCTGATACCGCCGACGTTGCGCATTTTGGTATAGGCAAAGAGGTTTTTAAACTCGTCGGCTTCATCTATAAAGAGCCGGTCGACCCCCAACTCTTCAAAGGTAATGACATCGTCCTTGTCCTTTTGCCGCATCAGGGTTTCAATCTTTTTTTCAATGTTTTTCCGGCTGCTCTCAAGCTGTTTGACGGTCATACGCTCTCCCTGCTGATACTTAAGTTCCTCAAGATAGCCGAGAATCTCATCGACCTGAGCCTGGTAATAGGCGATCTGCCGTGCATTGCTCAGAGGGATTTTCTCAAACTGAGAGTGGGCAATCAAAACCCCGTCCCAATCCCCGGTGGCGATTTTGGCGCAAAAATGCCGCCGGTTCTGGCGTTCAAAATCTCTTTTGGTGGTGACTAAGAGATTCGCAGACGGATAAAGCTGCAGCCATTCAGAGGCAAACTGTCCGACGATATGGTTGGGCACCACAAACATGCTTTTCCGGCAGAGGCCCAGACGTTTTTGTTCCATTGCCGATGCAATCATGGTAAAGGTTTTGCCGCTGCCCACCACGTGGGCCAGCAGGGTGTTGCCGCCGTAAATGGTCCGGGCAACACCGTTTACCTGATGGGGTCTCAGGGTGTACTCGGGATTCATCCCATAGAATTTCAGGTGTGAGCCGTCATAGGTTCGCAGCCTTGTGGCGTTAAAATTTTCATTATAATACTTGGTTAAGCGGTCCCGGCGCCCGGCATCGGACCAAATCCAGTCCTGAAAGGCCTGCTTCATCTGCTCCTGTTTCTCAAGGGCCAGGGTGGTTTCCTTCTGATTCAGCACGGGTTTTTGATTGCCGTTGTCATCCAGCACGTAGTCGTAAACCTTGGCGTCCTTTAAGTTGAGGGTGGTTTCCAAAATCTCATAGGCGTTTTTCCGGGTGGTCCCAAAGGTTTCATGGACCAGCACACTCTCCCGGTCCAGCTTCTTTCCCTCAATGCGCCACTCCAGGTTGTGGGGAAACTGTCGGATTTTTATCTTACGCTGATAGTAGTCGGAGGTCTCAAAGGTCTCGAAGGCAAAGTCCTGGATGTCCTCCTGGGGAATCCAGGTGGTGCCTAAGCGCACCGCAATCTCGGACGCGTCCAGGTCCTGGGGCTGGACTTTTTCCAGGGCTTCAACATTGATGCCGAACTCTGGACAGGTGGCGGCGGCAAGCTTTGCGACCGAGAGCTTTTGACGCACATTGCCGCTTAAGTATTCATCGGCAGTCTGCCAGCCCTCGGCCCAATTTCCGGAAAAATCAAAGGGCCCGCTCTCCGGGGTTTTGAAAATAACGTTTCTCAGGCTTTCAACCATCTCGCGAAAGGGTGTCTCATCGAGCGGGATCAAAGGGCCTTCCGTTTCGATTTGGGGGTCAAACAGCCCAGGCTCCTGCTCGGGTGTGTAAAGTAATCCGGCCATGTAGAGCAAATCGACCTTCGCGCGCTCGGCTAAGGACACGGCCAGGGCTTCCGCTGCGGTATCGACGTGGGTGATCTCAACGCGCGGCAGAATGGTGCGCTTGGTGAACATATCCGCCTTACGGACAAAGCCGCCCATGGGGTCCAGAATTTCCAGTGAACAGAGCAGCGGGTAGCTGTGGTCATCCCGGAAAACAAGCCGGTTGGCCTGGGCATTGAGGCGGCCATAGTGCTTCACATAGGCGTCATAAACCTGGTTCAGACGCATTTGCTCAAGCGTGATGTCCTGATCCGGGTAGTCCTCCAGCTGCAGGTCAATGAGTTTTCTGGTGATCTCACGAAGGTCAATCATGCCCTGGATACGGTTTTCCGCGGTCTTGTTGGTGGTGATCCGGAGCATCTGGCTGTTTTCACGGTAGTAGATTTTGTTGTTTTTAAGGGTAAAGGAGAAGTTCCGGACGGAAAAGTCTGCCGGAATGGTCTCGGTTTCTTCCCCCTCCATGTCCTCCTCGGGGCCAAAGTTGTATTCGAAAATATCGGACGGCAGGTGGTGGATGGCTTCATGGAGCCGCTCCGCCAAACTTTCACTTTCTACGGCCTTACACCGGGTTTCAGGACCAAAGGGGCCGCTCTCAACCACCATTTTTCCCAGAATCATTTCAGGATGGTCTACGAAGTAGTCGTTCATCTCTATGCCCGCATCGTCCATATTCAATGCCGTCCAGGCTGGCAGTTCTTCTTTCTCTGGGGCTAAAAAATCGCGGCGTTTCAGAAAGAGAATATCCGCAGTCACACGAGTACCGGCATTGGCGGTAAAGGTATTGTCGGGCAGGCGGATCGCGCCCATGAGCTCTGCGCGTCTTGCGAGGTATTCCCGCACGGACGAATTTTGCTTGTCCAGGGTGCCTTTGGAGGTGATAAAGGCTACGATGCCGCCGGGTCTTACCGTATCCAATGCTTTGGCAAAAAAGTAATCGTGGATTAAAAAGTTTTCCCGATTGTACGCTGCATCATTGACTTTAAACTGTCCGTAGGGGACATTGCCGACAGCGACGTCAAAGAAGCCGTCGGGGGGCTTGAAATCCTCAAAACCGCTGTTCACAATGCTGCTGCCCGGATAAAGCTGCTTCGCAATGCCGGCGGTAAGCGGGTCCAGCTCAACACCATAGAGCTGAGAGCCTGCCATGCTTTCAGGCAGCAGGCCGAAAAAATGGCCGGTTCCACAGGCCGGGTCCAGGAGATTCCCCTGACGAAAGCCCATGCGTTCAAGGGCCTGGTACATGGCCTTGATGACCACCGGCGGCGTGTAAAAAGCCGTCAGGGTGGAGGCTCTGGCGGCTTTGTATTCTGCTTCGGTGAGAAGGGCTTTCAGTTGTTGATACTCGGTGCGCCAACTGTCTTTGGCAGAGTCAAACGCATCGGGAAGGCCGCCCCAGCCAACATATCCCGCAAGAACAGACTGTTCTTCTGGTGTAGCCAGACGCCCTTCGGCTTCGCATTGCTTCAGGGTCTTGATGGCGGCGATGTTGGCTTTGAATTTCTCTTTTGGGCCGCCGGTTCCAAGGGTATCCTCGGTAATACGGTATTGGTGTTGTTCCAAGGACGCGGTTCGAATGGCTCCATCCCGGTTCAGAGCGTTGGCGCTTTCTCGTGTTTTAACGCTTTCGATCGCCCGAGGTGCTTCGGGTCCTGCGGTCTGTGTGTCAAGGTAACGGATGACAAAAGAAAGCGGTTCATGCCGAAAAATCGGAAAGCCGCTGCTTTGATCAAACGTAATGTCCTTTAAGGATACTTCCTGACGTTCGTCGTCAATGGAAAAGATCCGGTATTCCCGCCCCTCAACCGCTATTTTCATCCCAACCGTAATCGTCTCTGCTGGCTTTTCAGCTTTGGTTCTCTCCAGATATGCCTGTTTTTCACACTCTGCTTGGTTTTGGATACGCTGAATCACTGCATCTGGCAGATCGTCCTGGTAGAATGTAACCTCCCCTTCTGGTGAAATATGCGCGATGGTCTGGTAATCGCCGTGTTCTTCCACCAGGCTGTTCCACACAGTCACCCCATTTCCAAGCAGGCCATAGCCAAGTTTATAGCCAGGGATGTCCTCGGGTATCTCGGGTAATGGTGACTGGAGGCTTTTTTCTTTTGTATCCGACTCAACGGTTTCCCCAGCCGTTTTTGGGGCCGGAGTATCTTCTGTTGCTTTGTCCGGGGTCTGCTTTACTGGCGCGGGTTGCAGAATATGGACGGACGTTTCCTTAACGCTTTGATCAAAAGCTTCCCGGTCCAACGTTTCTGTTAAAAGCGGATAGGCTTGGTTTTGCAGTTCCACCTGCTGATCGTCCATGCGAAGGATGCGGTATGCGGTTGTCCCTAAGGTGATGGCATCACCCGCCTTGAGCTCAGGTTCCTGCGCCAACAAAAAAGCAGAGGGGGTTTTCTCCTCTGCTTTTCCATCTAAAAGACGCTGCTGCTCCAAGGCGCTTGGGATGGGGCGGTAATCGTCTGTGAAACGGTTTGTACGAATCATCCGGTCAAGGCTGTCGGCCATGGATTGCCAGCTCACACGGTTTTCGGCTGTTCGGGTTTCAGACGTACCGCTCCAAAAATTCAGGGCGTCTTCCGTGGCTTCATAAAAGACGGACGCGCCTTTTTTTAAAGTCACCTCCGTCGCTTCTTTGTTGAAAATGCGGTGCAGGTAGCGGGCACGGCGCTCGGGTTCGGTCTGTTTTTCAAAAACCGCCTGAATCGTTTTTTTCGGGTCTCGCAGATGCGGGGTTGTGATCAGGATTTCTTCAAGGATCTCCTGGGATGGTATCGGTACTGGTGTTTCTTGATTTAATTGTAAATCAGTTCCTGAAGAATTTGCTCTTCCACGCGCCTCTGGATGTTGTTCACCAGTCCGGTCCATTTCATTGGATCGTTGGCTTTCAGGGTTTCGCTCACGTCCTCGGTTTCCATCATCTGGCGGGTGATCTGCACCATCCTTCTGCTGGCCGTTTCCTGTATCTCGGTTAAGTGGGCGTTGAGTTTCCCCTGGGTGAGCAGGTTCAGGTACAAGCCGTAGTGGTACTGCATCAGATAGGTCTTCCGCAGGCTCGCGTACTTGCCCTGGGGCATGGGCATTTCCTCCGGTACGGTCAGATCCGGCAGCAGGTAATCGCCCTGTTGGCTGTAGGTGATGTTCATTTTCAGCACTCCTTTCATTGAATGGTTGTTTCTCTTGTTTCTCATTGTAGGCTGGTTTTTCAAGTTTTGCAAACATACCTGGATCATTTTGTTCCTCCCGTTGCAGCCTGCGAACGGTCCTCGCAATGGCACTGAGGGCCATTGCCGTGATTTCACAGGTGGCACTGCCGATGATGTTAATCGTCTGGGGTGTGTTAAAGGCGGTGATCTCCCTGAAATCATCGGCTTCAAAAAGGGCCTCAGTATCCAGGCCGCAGCGCAGCATGAGCATGTAGGTCATGCTGTTCACCATCAGGTCCCGCAGGCGTTTGCCGAGGTTCCGGTCGTCCAGACCATCGAGGAAGCTGCCTGCCACACTTTGTTTCAGATCTTCCAGATAGTCGGTCAGATTGTCTTCACCGGCGTTGACACTGACGCTGATGATGGCCTGCATCAGGTTGTCTCGGGCTTCGAGTGTTCCGAAGGTATCCTCAAGGGTTTCAACGATGGCTGGGTGATGGGTCTCCTGGACCTGCCAGAGGGGAACGGGCCGGACACGATGCTTATTCCAGCCTTCTTTGGTATCGGAAAGGTCAAAATAGTGTTTTAGGTGGAGACGGTCACTCTGCTTGTCAAAGACGGCGATCCCCTTGCTGCCCGGCTTCACCCACCGTCCAAAGCGCCGGTTCCAGCGCTCCGTAGTGAGCACGGCGGTCACATCCGGGCGCTGGGCATGGACCAGGAGCTGCTCATCGAAGGGCAGACGAAAGTTGGTGCTGGCGGTTTTTAAAAAGGCCATCCAGTTTTCTGGGCGGGCGGTCACCTCCTGAATCGTGGCGTTGTAAAGTGCGACAACGCTTTGGTATTTCATGGCCATGGGCTTACCGCACTTTCTCCTTATCAGTGGTATCAGCGGTGTTTAAAAATTCCGGCACTTCTGGAAAACCCTCGGCGTCCACGTAAAAAGCCTGAACTTTTTCTTCCCGATGGGTGACAAGAATATCGCCCATGCACAAAGGGTGCATCTTATCCTGGAATGGTCGGTCGTTTCGGTTGAGAAATTTGTACAGGTCGAGCAGTTCGGTCACCGGCGCTAACATGCCCTGGTAGCACAAAACATAATCTTCCCGTTTAAACCGGGTAAGGAATTGATTAAGGGGTCCAAAGCCATAATCGGTGTTCTGCCGGTCTGGAATCTGGTAGACTTCATAATAGTCCAGCACATCGGAAGGCCCAGGGGTTTCGGGCCGGTAAAGGTTCCCCAAACGGGCCATTTGTCTAGCAAAGTCAATGGGGTGCCAAACGGTATCCCGCAGCTTAAAGTGTCTGCGGTCGATGAAGTAACAGGGATAAGTCACCGGACAGCCGGTCATGGGGATAATGGTGATGCTTTCACCGTCGGGAATTTCAAACAGATCCAATGCGTGGATGTCAACAAACGAGATCATGTGGTGATGGATTGGATTGATTTTCTTCATTGTTTTCTTCCCCTTTATCTGTCGTTAAATTTTGTAGTGCTGTCCCCTTTTGCTCAGGCTCTGAACCGGAAGCTAAAAAGGTCACCACGCGGTTGGCCTTTACGCTTTTAATGAGTCCATTCAGCACGGCCATATCATTCCTGTTCACAATTTCAAGTTTGATAATATCGTCGAGGGTCATCCCGGCAATGGCTTTTTCGGTGTCGTACCCGGCGTCGATCAGGCGCGTTAAAATCCGGAGTCCTCTTGTGTTTTTTGCCATGGTATCACCTCTCAAAATCCTTGTGTTTACTTTTTTTGAATCGACCATTTTCTTGTGGTGTACTCGAACAATACTCAGACTTTTCGTTGTTTGAACCGGTGCCATTGTCTCCGATAACGGGCTCAGCCAGGGTCATTCTCTCTTTTTTATAGTCGAGTTCCTCAATAACCCGTGCGCACAAATCTCTGATGGCTTTGTCCTGATCATTATAATAGTGTCCATAATAATAGTAATCATTTTGGCCGCATTTCCAGGTGACAAAGGGCTGCGGGGCTTTCGGATTATAGCCCAAAACAAAGGCATGATCTGGATCGACCTGTATGCGGTCTGTGATCACATAGCCTTGATTGATTTCGTCTTTCACTGTTAATTCCTCCTTTTTTCTTTTGTAACACGTTATTTTTTCATGTCTTCGATCAGAATAAAGTTGCCGCTCAGGTCATACCGGTTGGGGTCCGCGGCTGGCCGCTCCCAGCCTAAAAGCATTCCGCCGAGCATGGCTTCTCTCTGGGCTTTGGTGATGCCCATCACCGTATTGGCACGCTCTGCGATCAGACGGTTCATTGCCCGGTCGGGAGTGGAGAGCTCGGTTTTTTCATAGGTGAGCGCCCCTTTCCGTATCCGGACAATCTCGCCGGTTGAAAACAAGGTGGTATAGCAAAAATCGGGCAATGTCGTTTTCGCTTTCATCATCGTGCCTCTCCTTTTCGGTTTTGTTCTTTCTTTTGTCTTTGTTTGATCTGCTCGAGGTTTTGCTTTGCCCATTCCGGCAGACATTCGGGCTTCACGACGCCCTGGACGTCATCACGTTCAAAGCGGGTTTCTTCCTGGCCGTAGAGCTTTTTGACAAAGACGGCGTTCCCCCGGGTATTGCCACGGGCTCCGAAACCGCCAACTACATAGCCCAGCTGATTCGCAGCGTGTTGGCACTCTGGCCGCAAAACTTCTGGCTTGATGGCAATGACTTTTCCCTCAATTTTCTCAGCCGGATCATCTGGGTAGCACATCTCCGGGGTAATCACCTCCATGGGGACCGTGATCTGACTCAGGGTTTCCCGGGCTTGTTCGATCTGCGCTTGCACACGCGTGGTAAATACGTCCATCATGTCCAGATAGGAGCCGGTTTCGATTTCTGAATACCTTGCGTAAAAGAGAATGATCTGCCGATTGGCGCACAGGTACTGGTCGGGCCCATAATCACCAGGCTTCTCCCCGAAAACAATGGTTTTATCACCGATATGCAGCTCTTTTGTGATCTCATAATCACCGCATTTCATTTTTTCATCATCCATCACAAGCCTCCTTTTTTCTTTTGTAACGGCAAAAGCGGCATTTCTGCCGCTTTGGTTTTACCTTGCCGATTGCTTCTGCCGTTCGCGCTTTTGGTAAAGCTCTAAAGCTTTCACAATGGTTTCTTCGATTTTCTTTTCGGGTGTCCCCTTGGGAAAGAATTTGCTGATCCGCTCCTTGGGAATTTTGATTTTCTCCACCTGGTTTGGTTTCTCTTCCTGCAAAATGGAAAGCATGACGGCTTCACTCAGCTTATTTTCCTGAGAAAACTGCTTGATTTTTGTTGCCTGAGCCAGTGATGGCGTACAATCCTCATACTGCATGGCATCCAGGAGTTTTGCCTGTTCGTCTCTGTTTAAATAAGAGAGTTCAACGGCTGGACGGAATGCGATTTTGTTTTCATCAACGAGGTCTAAAAGTGGTTCGATGAGTTCTGTCAGGCGGATAAAACGATGTATTTGTCTAGCACTATCAGGCATTTCCATACTTAATTCATTGACGCTTACCGACTTCTCGCCCAATGGGCGAGAAGTTAAATCTGGCCTTTTCCCTTGCCTTTTCATGGCTTCGAGTTTCATCTTATAGGCAAACGCTTTTTCAGATGGAAGTATTTTCTCCCTTTGCAGGTTGCTGTCAATCATAATGATGATGGCCTCATCATCCGAAAGATGCCGAACAATACAGGGGATTTCTTTCATCCCGGCTAACCGGCTTGCGCACTTTCTCCGGTGTCCGGCCACCATCTCATAGCGGCCATCCGCTTTCTGCCGAACCAGTGCGGGCACCAAAACGCCGTACTCCCTGATGCTCTCAGCCATTTCTATCATGGCTTCATCCTCCTTAATTTTGAATGGATGGTTTGAAAAATCCTCAATCTGGTCGATCGGGATTTCTTGTACCTTTTCACGGTTTGCGTCTAGCCGCTCCTCTTCGGTGGTAAACAGCTCATCGACACTGGGCAGATCGAGCTTGAGTTCTTTGCTTTTCGGCATTTAATAACACCTCCTTTGTGAATGCTTCGTAGGCTTTGGCGACTTTGCTGCCCTTGGCATGGGTGTAGATGCTTTTTCCCTCCGCGCTGGTTTCAGCGGCGGCGATGGCAAAGGGGATGACGTTCCGGTATATTTTCAAAGCACTGCCGTACTGCTCTCTTATGGTTTCGGCGACGGTTTTGGTCATGTTGGTGCGGACATCGGCCATGGTCAGTATAATCCCTTCAATCTCCAGTGACGGGTTAATCTGACGCTTGATTTTTCCAATGGTTTTAACGAGTTCTGTCATCCCTTTAGCGGACAGAAATTGGGCTTGGACGGGGATTATCGTACCATCGGCAGCGGCTAAGGCGTTGATGGTGATCATCCCAAGGCTTGGGGCGGTGTCAATCAAGATGTAGTCATAATCCTGTTTTAAATCCTGTATGACGCGTTTCAGGACATACTCCCGGCTCATGGTGGTCACCAAGGACATTTCCATGGCTGAGAGCTCAAGGTCTGCGGGTAGGAGGTCGATGCCTTCCGGGTGATGTAATATGGCTTCTTTTGTGTGAATGGGTTCGTCCATGATGGCCTCTTTCATTAAAGTCGCCAATGTAATATTTAATTGCTCAGGGTCACGCCAGCCCAGGGAAATGGTCAAATCGCTTTGGGCATCTGAATCAATTGCCAGAACTTTCTTCCCTTGATTTACCAGGCCAATACCCAGGTTGACGGTTGTGTTGGTCTTAGCAACGTTATGTGAAGCTTCACATAACGTCGGTAATGAAAAGAAAGTTATTATGGAAAGTTGATTACTAATATTCATATAATCTCCTTCAATTGTATTGATTAACTTTACATAATCCTCCAGAATAAATTTATAAAATAAAATTTATGGAGGTTTTTAAATGGAACAACAAAGATTGCCCATTCAAGAATTGGTTGAAAAGGCGCGAGAATGGCTCGCAAATGCACAGTATGCTCAGAGTACCTGTCGTTATTTTAAGAGTGTAACGAATCAATTGCTTCAGTATGCTCAACAACAGAACATTCATTATTTTGACACAGATGTTGGAACGGGCTTCTTGAAAGAACACTATGGAATTCTTTTGGAATATCCCTTGAGTGAAAAGGCACTGCCACCAATTCGATGTATGCAAAAACTCGCTGAAATTCAAATGACGGGAACCGTTATGACTCGAGGTAGAAAGAGAAGGTTCTATCAATTTCCTGCGTGTTTTAAAGAAATCGCTGAATCTTTTATTCAGGAACGGCAGCGTATTGGGATTATTGCCACAAGTATTCAGGTAAGCCAACTTTATTTAGAACGTTATTTTAACTATTTAACGGGGCAAAACATTGATAGGATCACAGACATTTCGGTTGTAGATATTCATGGCTTTACGAAGAGTCTTTTAGGTTTTAGTAAACAAACAAGGGCTGCAATGCTTCGTACGGTACGTTTTTTTATGAAGCATTGTTATGAGCAGCATTATCATCCATACGATTTATCAGAACAGGTTCCGCGTATTCATTACGACAAGTCTTCAACCATTCCATCAAGCTATTCAAAGCAGGAAGTTGAACGCATTTTATCATCTGTTGATCGTGGCAGCCCTCTGGGAAAGCGCGATTACGCCATACTCCTGTTATTAACGCGCCTCGGAATTCGAAGTGGAGATATCCAAAATTTAAAATTTGAAAATCTTGACTGGGAAAATGAAAAGATCTATTTTGTACAACATAAAACAAAGAATCCCATTAGTCTGCCACTTTTGGAAGATGTTGGACAAGCGATCATTGATTATTTAAAATATGGCCGTCCAGTCTGTGATGCTTCCAATGTCTTTGTAAGACATCAACCGCCAATACGCGTGTTCAGTTCAAGAAACATGTATGCCTTAGTCCATCGTTATATGCTAAAATCAGGGATTAATATCGAAAAACGAAAAAGCGGACCGCATGCGCTTCGACATAGTTTGGCCAGTCGGCTTTTAGAAAACAAAATGCCTCTTCCAATTATTTCTGAAATTCTTGGGCATGCAGACAGCAATACAACCATGATTTATTTAAAAATCGATATCGAGCAACTCAGACAGTGTGCATTGGAGGTGGTACGATGATCACTCAGCATAAACGTCCAGAACTTAATGGCATTTTAGGTGAACAGGCTGCGGCGTTCATCGATTATAAACGTGCCCAGGGATATAAGTACAGTAGTGAAGAAAAGGTTCTTTCCCGACTGTGTCATTTTGCTGAAACGTGGAAACTTTTAGAAATTGCATTACCGAAAGCGTTTGTTGAAGCATGGATCAAACCACGTCCGGAAGAAGCGGCTAAAAGCCGCGCTCATCGAATAAGTTGTATTCGCCAATTTGGGCAATATCTTAAAGATCTGGGCTTTGAGGTTTATCACTTACCACCTCAAAAGGAGAATTTGAAAAAAGATTTTACGCCTTATATTTTTACACACCAGGAAATCACAAACTTGTTAAAGGCTGTCGATGAAACATCTCCTTGTGAGCAATCCAGAGATATGCACTTAGCATTACCTGTGATTTTTCGAATACTCTATGGCTGTGGTCTTCGTGTTTCAGAAGTTTTAAAACTTCGGCTTCAGGACGTCAATCTGACCGATGGTGTATTGACGATCCGGGATGCAAAATTTGGAAAAGATCGTTACATCCCAATGGCGGCATCCGTTACGGATGCCTGTATTGCATACAGCAAAAATATCTTGTGGCAACGCGATAATGATTTTTTCTTTATGGCGCCAGACCGGACGATGATTAGTCCAAACACCATTTATCAGCGCTTTCGACGCTATTTAGAAGTGGCAGGTATTTCTCATGGTGGTAAAAATCACGGACCGCGTCTACACGATTTAAGACACACCTTTTCGGTTCATGTGCTTCAGAAATGGATTAAGAATGGTAATGACTTAATGGCACTGCTTCCCATCTTATCGACATATCTTGGGCATAAATCTTTAGGTGCAACCTCCGATTACCTGCGATTAACCGCGGAAGTATACCCTGATGTGATAAAGACGGTCGAAAAGACCTGTAGCACCGTCATTCCAAGTGGTGATTAATGGTGCAGCCAACGGATTTTGCCTATCATTTAACACAGTTTTTATCTGTTTATCTGCCAAACTACGTTGGGGCAAGTAAAAATACCATTCTCTCTTATCGTGATAGTTTTTCATTGTTTTTGCGTTTTAGTCGAGATCACAAAAAGATTGCTGTTGAAAAACTATCCTTAGACATGATTGATGCCCCTTTTATCAATGATTTTTTAGATTGGCTAGAAAGCGAGCGCAAAAACAGCGTCTCAACGAGAAACCAACGTTTGGCCGCTTTACACGCGTTCTTTCGTTTCCTGCAATATGAACAGCCACAGAACTTAGCATCCTATCAAAAAATTTTGGCCATTCCAATGAAACGTGGTGTCGCTGCATCCATGAACTATCTTTCTTTAGAATGTGTACAAAGCTTATTGACACAGCCAGATACCACAAAACTCTCGGGACGACGCGATGTTGTTTTATTGAGTTTACTCTATGACACAGGCGCCCGAGTTCAGGAATTAGTCGATCTTAAAGTTTCCGATATTCGTGTCACTGACCCCATGGTCGTTAAGCTTACGGGAAAAGGACGTAAATCACGTTTGGTTCCAGTCATGACAGCAACGAGCCGATTGGTAAAGCAATATCTTGAAGAATATGGTTTGTGTCATGCCGCTTATGGCGAGTATCCGCTTTTCTGTAATCGTTCAGGAAAAAAGCTAACACGCGCAGGCGTTGCCTATATTCTGAATAAATATGTGAATCAAGCAAAAGCACAGGGCACTTTAGGCTTTCCAGACAAACTTTCGCCACACTGTTTGCGCCACAGTAAAGCCATGCATTTACTACAGTCTGGGATTAATCTTATTTATATCCGGGATCTTCTTGGGCACGTTGACGTTAAAACAACCGAAGTTTATGCACAAGCTGACGAAAAAATGAAACGGGCTGCGTTGGAAGCCGCTTACGAAAGTCCTTCACCAGAAAAAATACCATCCTGGAAAAATGACCCAGAACTTCTCGACTGGTTAAAATCACTGGACTAACAATCTTTTTATGTAAAGTTATTTGAGGAAAATGTCTGTATCTATCCGATGTTTTCCTTTTTTCTTTCCATAATATGCTTCTTTCCATAAGCAACCCCGCCCTTTTGGTTGCACAGCGAAAAAACTTTTGCTTCTTTCATTTTTTGATCCTTTCGATTCTCTCATTAAAATAGCCGCTCAACGAATGAGCGGCTGTCCGTAGGGAATAAAAAAAGGAATACCTTTCGTGTATTCCTAATCTGTTTCTTCCAATATTCTGTTTTCTTCTTTTTTTATTCGCTTTTCGAACTTACTTTTCTTTTTTAAATAATACTTCCAGATTTCTCCATAGGGTATCCAGATATCCGCTGCTTCGATTTTATCATAGACTGCATTGACAATCGCCTGATTGTGGCGCTTGTCCGGTGGCCGGTTGAGGGTTTGATACTGCATTCGGTAAGCTTCATAAAGCCAGGCATTGATCTTTTCGATCTGCTTTTGTTTTAAATGGCCGATGCGCTTATCGGTTCGGAGCAACCGGCCATCAATCTTCTGATGGTTTTTTCTTGACATCGGATTCCTCCTGAATGGTTTCTTCAAATCGGTCTTTCTTTTTTGCCATCGGCCGCTGTCATTTTCAAACTGTGATAATTTGTCACGGTTTAGTTTCCTTCGGCTATTAGCCGTTGTTTATGCTTTCGCCAGTATGCTCCGGCATCTTTGCTTTGGTCAAAACCGCCACACATCAATAACTGAAAAACCATTCTTCTTTTTCTTCATCTCATGCGATGCGGATTGTATCATACTCAAAGAGCCGTATATTTTCCATGTCTCCCTCTTAAATCACAAACATTCTTTTTAGCCGTCGTTCATTGATCGTCCTTGACACTGCCATCCAAAGTAAGCATTGAATCACACTTGACGTTCAACTTCTGGATAGACCTCTTTCTGTGAATAAAACTATCTCTATAATTTATTTTCGGGACTCCTTCTTCCTGCACTATGGTGTATATTTTTAATTTTTTTGACATATTCTCTCCAAATTTGGCGGACAACAAAACATAAGTGTTTTGGTGGCACCTGATGGCATAAGAATTTCAGCATTAGCATTCTCTTTGTTCATACTGTAAATGAATTGCAGAATCCATGCGCAAGGGATATCAATACCTGTTTGTTTTGCCAGTTCAGTTTGTTTGAAAGCACAAGCGATTTTTATTATTCTGGTATCGTCAGCGGCAATCATATCACTTAAGAGGTCGTGGTTTTCACAAAACTTTTTTCCATAGCCACAACAGGTGTCAGCACAAAAAGGAATATATAAATTCCCTTTATTTGTAAACAGAGCAAACGCGACACCCTCATCTACACCGTTTTTATTTATCACTTTTTCTGCTTCACTTGCCATAACATCAAACTCCAAGTCTACTCTCCTTCGTATTCTATATCTTTTATATGACACATTATTCGACTAATCTACATTCGCATTGTACTACAGATAATATTGAAAAGCGGACTTGTATGGCCTGCAAACGCTGATTGATCCATTCCCGGCTATAGCCCTTTTTAAGGTAGGTTTCAAGTGCACGATCAATAGTCAGCTCGGGATCGATGGTTTCTTCAATCCGCTCACTACCCACACGCGCCAGCCAGGCTTTAAAGGGGTCTGCTTTTGGGGATGGAATGGACTGAATAATTCGGAGCAGCTGTTCGGTATCCGCTGCATCGGTCTGCCGCATTTTTCCGTCGTTGGCCTTCATTTTCAACTGTACGATATTTTCGTACAGTTGAATCGCCCCTTCTGATTTCAGCTTTTTTTTAAGTCACTCCAATAACGTCTGGGATTTTCGGCCTCTGTTAAAACTGTAATAACATCAATAATTGAGAAGTACCACGCTTCTTTTTCTTCATCCCATGCGGTGCGGATTGTATCATACTCAAAGAGCCGTATGTTTTCCATGTCTCCCCCTTAAATCACAAACATTCTTTTTAGCCGTCGTTCATTGATAGTGCGTGGGTCCAAAGTTTACTTCTGTTTTTTCTTTGACGCTGTTAACTCAAAGCTCTGATCGAGTAACCATTTTAACTGATCATCCTTGATACTGCCATCTAAAGTCAGTGTCAACCAGTTTTCTTTGTTCATATGATATGCGGGATAGACTCCCTTTTCATTTCTGAGCGTATAGATGAGTATGGGATCACACTTAACGTTCAGAACATCGATCATCCCATTATTAGTCAAGCCTAGCTTACTTTTAGAAATATTCATCATAAGGGCAAACCATTTTTGATTTTCTTTATGTCTGAATACAGAATGATTTGGATACTTCTTCCATGGATTTTCTTCATGTGTGTTATACTGTTCTGCGATGAACCGTATTAACTGCGCTCTGTCCATTGTGATTCCCCTTTTTAAATTCCATTTACCATTCCTACTTATTATACCACTTCAAATGCAACAGAGTATTCTACTCTAAACACTGTGTCTCTCTAAAAATACTATCTGTTTATTCAACAATGCATAGGACTTAAAAACTGCCTTAATCTTTCGTTTTCCTTTTCGCTGTTTTTTCCATATTTTTAATCGTCTCTAAATAGGCTTGTTCTACCGGGGTAACGGTATTAATCTGATATTTTCGATACTCGTCTTTTGCCTTTTTTATCGCCTTCTCATGGCTTACACTGCCAGCATTTGTAAGCAGCTGTTCTCCTGTAGAAGAAAGAATACTGTCTAAATGCTTCACATAATCACTCATATACATGGGTTTTTTGCGCATTGCCTGAATTTCCGCAAAGTCAAAATATCCGGATACTAAATTATTTAAAACTTTCAGTTCATCCTCTTTTAAATAATTTTTTGCGACCACAATGTCTTTTGATGTTGGCACATTGCCTGTAAAAGATGAAAGCCCCATGAATGGTTTTTCTGCATCTGCACGTTCATAGATCACTTCCGCTGCTGTGTGCCCGTGTGCTGCGTAATGCAATTTGTTTTGCACCATTTTGAAAAAGCGGATAGACTCATCACTTTTAGGATCATAGTCGACACTGGTTGCATACAGATCAAGCACTTGTCGATACATTACTTTTTCAGACGAGCGAATATCTCGGATACGATCAAGAAGCTCATGCCAGTAATTTCCGCCTCCTAATTGTTTTAATTGATTGTCATTTATGGTAAAGCCTTTGATCATATATTCTTTTAGACGCTCTGTCGCCCATTTACGAAAATTGGTGGCGATTTTTGACTTAACCCGATACCCCAATGAGATAATCATATCTAAATTATAAAAGGGAAGCTCGCGCGAAACTTTTCGTTTCCCTTCAAGACGAACCTGTCGGAAATTCCGACAGGTTGAATCTTCATCCAATTCACCCTCTTCGTATATATGTTGAATATGCTCTACAACGTTTGTTCTTGAAGTTTGAAATAGTTCTGCCATCTGCTGTTGTGTCAACCAGACAGTCTCATCTTCCATTTTCACTTCTATGTGTGTTAATCCATCTTCGGATTGATAGATAAGAACTTCACCTTTGGTGTTCAATTGTTTATTACCTCTGTTTTCATTTTTATTAATAATGCATTAAATTTTATATTTTCGCTATACTGTTTCTCTTTTATCGGTACGGAATGCCATTGATTATCTGATGTTTTTTACATGTAAGCTCTTGAACAAACTGAAATTTATCCCTTCATCTTGTATAGATAAAATTTCAATTAAGCTTTCTGTTCAAAAACAAGAATCAAAAATGAATATTATTTTTTAAATGGTCTTGAAAAAATATTTCCATCTTCTTGAACCAGTTCCACCATATGTTCAGATGCAAACTGTGCTGCTTTATGCCCTTCTTTTTTAAAATGAAAAAATATCTCTCCATCTATAACTTTTGTTGGACATGTGTATGTTCTGCCACCTGAAGTAATCTGACACCATTTCAAAATCTTATTAATTCCAAGAACTAACATTTTTTCTAACTCTCCATTTTAACACTGGATATTAATCAATTTCTTCAATTACATACTCACATTCCTCATCTTCATCATAATCGTAATCTCCTGAATTTGATATATGAAGAGTTTCTGCGCCTTCTCCTGAACAACTGCATAAATAAAGCGCAGCCTCTTCTGCCTCCTCATAAGTGCCGTACAATCTATCCTCAACTTTACCCTCAAAAATAACCCTATATTTTGACATGATTTTATCCTCCACCTAATTCCGATTTATCATTGTAACATTATTATACCGTTTCTCTCTAAATGCAACAACTTATTTATTCACCCCCATTGCCATAAGCGCTTTCTCGCGCATGCTCTCTCCCAACCCAATGATAATAATGCCGGTACACTGCCACGCCAATACCATGTAAGGCAAAGAGTAGTGCTAGCACTAAAAAAGCTAAACAAAGAATCAGCAGTAATGACAGATCGTTCTTTACGGCCAGGTGTACCGGCAAAGCAATACAACCGATAAAAAGAATGATCAGTTGTCCTACAAAGGCTGGCGGGTAGCACTTTTTGGTTCTTTTCCATTGCAGATAGATCCGGATAATAAACAGACATGTTCCCATACAGATCATCAAGACTAGTGTTGTGATCTCAATTAAGTGGTTAAACAATAGTTGAAGCCACGCTTCCATTTTAAATTTTCCTCCTTTTTTGACCTTGATCTACAAGCCCAACTCCAAGATTAATACGAACCCCTGTTTTTTCAATGCCATCTTTTTGGTTGGAGATTGTTATTACTTTAGTTTTTGCCATGACTGACACCTCCTAAATACAAAAAGCCGCTCAATGTTTTTTGAGCGGCGGACCGTAATAAAAAAGAGAATACTCGTTTAAGTATTCCCGTTATAAATGCTTGTTGACAAGCTTATTTATTATTTTGCCATTACCTGCTTCTAATTCCCCCGAATTCGAGGGAATTAGAAGTTTCATTGTCATTTTAAATAAAGAGACTCTTTCTGGTTTTCCAATATTAACATCTGATGAATCGCGATATTATTTAATTTTAATAAACGTTCACTCTGAGGTAGCCCATCTTCGATCAGCACTGCATTAATATTTTCCATGTTAGACAGACATATTAATTCGTTTATATTCGCATAGTCCCGCATATTTCCCTTTTTATCTGGATTTTTTTCTCTCCACTGTTTTGCGGTCATTCCAAAAAGTGCCATGTTTAACACATCGGCTTCAGACGCATAAACAATGGAAATTTGTTTTGATGTTAATTTTTTTGGTATCAAGTTTTCCTTGATTACATCTGTATGAATCTGATAATTGATTTTTGCTAATTCTCTTTTAGCGTTCCATCCTATTTGCGCCTGTTCTACTTTTTTCAGACGTTCAAATTCTTTAATAAGATATAATTTGAACTGTGGAGAAACCCAGCTTGCAAATTCAAATGCAATATCTTAGTATGCATATGTGCCGCCATAGCGTCCGGCTTTTGCTACAATTCCAATAAAATTTGTTCTCTTCACCCATTGCTTTACAGACATAACAAAGCGATTTAACCCCGCCTCCTGCATAATTGTGTTATATTCATTATGGTTAAAGTTATCATTATACATTTCCTCCCAATCTGCTTAGTGTCAGCATTGCACCTAAATTCCATTCATCCATGCTTCTTTCTCCTTTTCAAATACCAGATGCCCATTGCAATCCCCACTAAAGATACAAAGGAAAAAAACAATTCCTTAACAGGTATCGGTTCTTCCATCGTATCAAGCTTCACTTCTGCGGGGCCTTCTTCCGCCCGTTTTCCACGAACCAGCAGCCGATGGCTGTTGATCCGGTACGGCGTGCAGGTTAGCAGGGTCACATAGTCCTGGTCGGGTTCGATCCTTAAGGCTTCGGTCTGGTTCGGCTCGACGGTCCGCATCTGGTCCACCTCATAAGTCAAAGTCTGGTCTAAAACATGCAAATAGAAACGATCCCCCATTGCAAGTTTGTCCAGATCGGTAAAAAGCTTTGCCCCGGAATAACCGCGGTGGCCGGTCAAAACAGCATGGGTACCGGCTCCGCCCACTGGAAGGGAGGTGCCTTTCAAATGGCCAACGCCTTCGGACAGAGCGATGTCGCCAGTCCCGTGATAGATGGGCAGGTTGACTTGTATCTTTGGGATTTCCAGGGTTCCCATGGTGTCATTGATGTTTAAAATTTCATTGTACGCATCGGTATGCTCTGGTTGTTCCTCGGAAAAGGGATCTTCAATGACGCCGGTACTAAGCTGTAAATTGTAACTGACAGCCCTTTGATACTCGGCCTCCAGCCGCTGTGCGTTCATTGCTTCGGCACTTAGCTGATAATCCTCGATGACCTTTCCCTGTCTTTGGGAGGCCAGAAAATAGACGATGTCGGTGAAAAAGAGACAGCCGATCCCTGCTAGAAACAAAGTGGCGATTAACAGTGTGGTTAAAACCCGTTTCATTTTCTGGCCTCCTTTTTAAGTTTTTTATCGCTTTTTTTCCTGTAGGTGTCTACGAACTAAGATAACGGTCGCTCCACCAGCAAGTAAAATCAATACTGCTCCGATATAAAGTGGTGTCATATTTCCCACGCCACCAGTGTAAGGCAGATCATAATGTTTAATATTCTCAATGACGATCCTGTTTGCATCATTATGGCTGTTTGAATTGACGGTCACTTTCACTGGGTATTTGAGCAGGTTATAAGGCTTGCCATTTGTATCGACTGGAGACTGTGTTTCTACCACCCAATAATTGGTGCTGTCTCCATAATAGGCATCTTGGCCTTTTTTCCCATAGGCCAGTCCCCAGAAGTGGGCAATACCGTTGGTGTCTGTGGTCACTTCCCAGTCAACGCTGTTGTTGGCCGGGTCCTTGACCGCGTTGATGTTTTTCTTGGCATCGGCTTCGGTGCGGTAGACTTTAAACTTAGCACCCTGGAGCTTGACGGTGTTGTCCTCGGAATCGACCTTCAGCAGATTGACGCCGCCGGTATGGACTTCGGGTTTTTCCTTGACGGACTGCGGTTCAAAAACGATGTCCAGGTTGTTCGTGTAATGGATGGTTGCACCGTTTGGAATGGGCTGTCCCAGGCTCCCCTCGGCGGTTTTGTTCACCAGGGTGTTGAACTCAAGATTCAGTGTCGCGGATACATCTTCCTTGTTTGGCAGTGATTTGGCAGCGGTCTGCTTACCGATGGCGGTCAGCTGGACGGTGAGTGTCCGGCTGTTGGCGGTGTTTGGTTCTGTCACGGTGTAGCAATCTGGTGTCATGAGCACGCGGTTTTTGCTGGTGTCCACGCGGTAAACCTTTAGGCTCCCGGGAACATAATCCAACCGGGTGTCGATGGTATCAGTGACCGTGTAGTCTTTACAGGTTGCCACATCATCCGGCAGCGTGGTTTCGATAATCCACTTCACGCTCTCGCTGATGTCCGCGGTATCATGTTTGTTTTCCAGTTCGGTCACAAACTTGTCAATTTCTGGCCCCGGTTTAATTTTATTTTTCGGGAATACATGGACGTTGTAGATCCACCCGTCGCCGGTGGGGTTGGTGAGGGGCACAGATACCAGACACGGGTCGGCCTTGACGGCTACCGCCGGATTGGTTTGTTCTTCCACTTTGTAGACGCCCATGGGCAGGTTGCTGTTGCCGCGGATGGTCACGGAGCCGTCGGCGCCGGTAGTGACCGTTTGGATGTTCCAGGTGCTGTCCACCTTGGTATGGTCCGTATCCTGCATCTTGGTCACTTTGAACTGGATACCTGGAAGTGGGATGGCGTCTGCCGGAACCACATCAGTCTGCTGGCCGGTGCCTTCGGTGGTCGAATGGCTCATGTCTTCCATGTGGTACTTATGGATGGTCAGGCTCCGCTCAACTGACGTATCGGGCGATCCGGTAGCTGCGAATGATGGTGTGCAGCTTGTGCATAAAACGGCGAATGACAGGGCAATGCCGCCTAATTTCTTTAACAATGGGTTATTCTTCAATTTCATTTTGTTTATCCTTCCTTTTTCCTTTTGAATTTCTGCTGTTTCTCTTTTTGAGGACAAGGGCTAAAATGCCCGTCGCAATCAATAAAACAATCCCGGCAAGTATCAATGCGTCGCGGTGGTCACCACTGCCGCCTGTGAAGGGCAGTTTATAATTTTTCTGGTTATCGACTTTCAGAACACCGCCATCTTTTATAAATGCCGGGGCGGTTCCTTTGGTGGTGATCTTCACGGTTTCAGACGCTTCGGGGTCAACGGTCACGCGCCACTGTCCCATGGGCTTGGCGTATCCGCTGACGGTCTTGGTTTCCACGAGCTGATATTCTCCGGCATAGAGATTACCAAAGTCAATTTTCCCGTCTGTGCCGCTGATCCGGGTGCCGACAACGGTCTGCCAGCAGGATTTAATCTTGTCATCCTGTAGATTGTTATGCGTATGTTTTTCATTACAGCCATACAGCACAAAGGTCACGCCCTTAAGGGGATCTTTGGTTTCGACATCCCTTTTAATAAACTGAAAAGGGACTTTCTTCGGCTCATTGACCGTGGAGACCGTCACTACGTCCCGGATGCCGTCAATGGTGAAAGGTAATTTTGTCTGATCCAGTTCATAGCCTTTTGGTGCTGCAATTTCCTTGAAATAGTAATCTCCAAAGACTAAATCGGTCACGTTCCACTGCCCGTTTTCATCGGTGACGCCCTGTTTGATCAGGTTATCTTTGGCATCGTAGAGCCCGAAGGTCGCACCGGCAAGCTTTTCCTTGGTACGGTTGTCGGTCTTTTGAAGCTGCGCATCCCCGGTGGCTCCGGAAAAGCTTGCACGGAAGGCTCCGTTTAAGGGACTTCTGCCAACGGCCAAAGATACAAACATCCGCTGGGTGTCGGGTACATCGGGATAGTAGATCACACAGGCGTCAGGATTCCCGGCGTCAGAGCTGTGGGTCTTGGTGGTGGTTGGCGTAATGGTTGCAGAAATCTGACCTTGATATGCCCCGTCAGCCCACAACATAAAGTCATCATCGTCATAAATGGTCATGGAGCCGGTATAATCGCCGTAACTTTGGCCTGCGGTATTTCGGGCAATGGCATGGACACCATCGGGCAGGTTGACCGTATAATTTCCATGGTCTTGAATATTGTTACAGTAGGTTTGAAACCATCCTGTTTCCTGGCGTTTGGTGTTCTGGTTCCAGACGGCTTCCTCACGTTCGGGGACAATGGACCAACTGGCCTCCCAGTTATTGGGGTTTTGATAGCTCTTATTGTAGACCAGATCGGCGACAACGGGATCGGTCAGATAATAATCCACGTAGCTGGATATCCCGGCGATCACACGGATCGCTGCCCATGTCTGAACATAATATTCCCCGCTGTTTCCATCATGGTAGCCCCAGTGCATAACGTTTCGGATGCGCCAGCTCTGGACGTTATTAGTGTCGCGAATATAGGTGATCAGATTTCCCGGGCCGACAACTTCACTCGGAATATTGAGTGAAGGATCGGCGCAATAGGCGATCTGATCCACACCATTGTCGGATATTCGAATAATCGGGCTGGTTGTCGTGATAATATCAGAGCCGTCTGGGCTGGCAAAATCGCTGCTGTAGATCACGCCATCGTCCCAGCCCGCGGCCCGCTGGAATTTCTTATAGTAGGGTTCATCCCCAAAGGACTTACTGGCCAGGGTTCGCAGGCTGGTGGAACAAGTCACGATCCCGCCGGTTTTTGTTTCTCCGAGAATGTAGTTGCCGGAAGCATCTCTTTTGCCGGTATCCTCAGTGGCCTGTATCCCGTTGGTTTCAAGGACGGTTTCTTCCTCGGGCGTCAGGGGTGTTGGTGTGATTGCGGTCTCTGTTTTACTTTCTGCCTCAACCTCTGCAGCTTCAGTTTCTATCGAACGACGGCTTTGTTCTTCGGCTTTTACTGAATCTTCTACCGTAAAACCAGTGCCGTAAAACAGCATCAACAGAGCCACTAAAACAACGGTTACTTTTTTAAATTTTAGGCTCATTGGGTTCCTTCCTCCTTTTTAAATTTGTTTTCACTTTTGACCTCCTTCATGTGTATTATCTATGTAAACCGCCAAAAGGCGTTTGTTGTTGGTCATTGGGACCGATTTTCTTGAATTGACCCCAATACTTGAAAAGAAATAACGAGGGGGGGGCTACCTGATTTGCACAGGCCAAACTTTTGCCCCCAGAATATAAAAAAGCAGCCTTCAATATTTTGATTGAAAGCTGCTGATCAGCGGCATCGAACGCTCTTATTTTTTTCTTGTATTCTTTTTTCCCGATTTTCCACAAGGTGCTTCAGGTCGTCATTCCAATCTTTGAGGTTTGGTAAATGTTTATAGAAATGCGCCCCGTCCTGGAAGCGCTCTGGGAAAGTATCCTGAAGAACAGCTTTTGCCCTTTCCATAAATTTCTCGGACGGGATTACGCCCATGGCATTGCGCGCATCGTTATCCACGCAGAATACGATCTGGTCAATCTCGGGATGTTCACTCAGGTAGGTCCGAATCGGTTCATATTTGTGCCCGTTGGTCGAAATAAAATGATCTTCGGTGTTATGGAGGTATAAAGGATTTTTCATGCTTTGAATGGTGATATAGGACATGAGATCAATGCAGGCTTCAAAGATCAGGAGCCGGTGATTGCTACCTTCTTTGGTAAAGCCATACCGCTCATCGCTTCCCGGCACAATGAATTTAAAGGGGGCTTTTCCTTCACGATCACAGGTGCCGCGCAGAAAAGCGGAGACTGGCTGACCTTTTTCATTGTAACTTAGAAAAACGCAGTTGTTGTGTTTGTCCATGTAGAGCTTCTTCTGCTCAATAAAATACTGAACAACGGGCTGGCTGATCTTACGGGTTTTGATGAGGTAGGCAAAGAGGTTCCGATAGGGTTTCTTTTTTTCAGGAAGCACAAATGGAACCGGCGCTTCTTTTTCTTTTGTACCCGGCTCGGATACTATCCGACCCGCTGGTATCGGTATTTGCTCAGGCGTGCCATAACATCCATAATCCAAGAGTCGCTGCATAGCTTCCTTCCAGCTGATATCATGGAGCCAGGTGACGAACTGGACAATCCCGCCGCCGATACCGTCGTAATGGTAATGCCATTCTCTGCCGTCAAGAGTCAGTTCAAGGCTATCGATCCCTTTGACCAAAACATGTTTTGGCCGGTAATCCAGTTCTAGGCCTACCGCTTGGGAATAGTCGAGGATGCTGATTTGATTGGCGAAGGTGATTTGATCATCACCGTACATTTCATGCTCCTTTCCAATAAAAAAGTAGATTAACTCTTTGGATAAAAAGCTAATCTACAAATTTTAAAGTTCTTTTTATGATATAAAATAAACAGTTGATGGTTAGGATTTTATAGATTTTTCTGTTTATTTTCCATTTATTGGCAAACTAAATTCCTCTTTTTTAAACTTTCTTCGTCCTTTTATTTTTTCTTCAAACCTCCCTTTCTAGCGCCAAGCAAGTAAAATACTTGTTTTCAACATATCTGAAGCGGTAAGTAAGCGACTTATGTGTTTTTTTTATCTATCGGCTCATATTCATGTTTTCAAGGCTCCACTTTATCCAGAAAGGGCGCAAACCTTCTGACAATCGCTTCAGCCACGCGGAGGCCATCGCAGGCAGCGCTGGTGATCCCTCCAGCGTATCCCGCCCCCTCACCGGCAGGGTAGAGCCCTTTAAGCGCGCTTTCGTAATCATCGTTTCTGAGAATACGCACCGGTGATGAGCTCCGGGTTTCCACAGCTGTAACACGCGCCTTGTCCGAGTCAAAGCCCCTGATCCGCTTACCGAATACCGGTATGGCTTCTCTCAGAGCCTCCGCTGCAAAATCCGGCAGGCACGCTGCAACCTCCGGCCCCCTTCCGGTATTATCGCGAAACTCTGCAAAACTGCATCTTGGCGGCGCAAACCGGCCGCCTCCATATTCAAAGGTACGCCGCTCCCAGTATTCCTGGAATTCAATGCCTGCCAGAACATCCGTTGACGGAAAATCCGTTGTCCGGACATCTACTAAAATTCCGGCGTTGGCAGTACCGCTGTCGCGGTTTCGGTTGCTCATACCATTGACACAGACCATGCCCGGTTGCGTGGAAGCTGTCACCACCTCACCGCCCGGACACATGCAGAAGGAGTAAACGCCCCGTCCATTCTGCGCGCGGCAGGAAAGCTTGTAGCTCGCCGGAGGAAGGCCGGTCTGACCGCCGTACTGGGCCTGGTCGATAATGCGCTGGGGATGTTCCAGACGCACCCCGATGGACAGCGGTTTCTGCGCCATCGGGATGCCCATATCCTTTAAAGCGCGGAACGTATCCCTCGCGGAGTGCCCTAAGGCCAGTACAACAGCGTTTGTGCTGTGTTTCCATTTCTCTTCTCCGGTTTTCAGCTCTACTGAAACCAGTTCGCCATTCTCATTTTGCTCAAAGCCTGTCATCTGTGTGTTAAAATGGATTTCTCCGCCTGCTGCCTCAATGCGTTTTCTCAACGCTACCACAACTTTACGGAGAATGTCTGTCCCGATATGTGGCTTTTGAGCGTAGGCGATATCCTCCGGCGCCCCGGCATCCACAAAGGAAGTAAGCACCTGATGAATATGGGGATCCTTGATTCCCGTGGTCAGCTTGCCGTCGGAAAAAGTTCCGGCGCCGCCCTCTCCAAACAGCACATTGGATTCAGGATCGAGCTTTCCCTCTTGCCAGAAAGCATCCACATCGGCCACACGCTGTTCCATGGGGCGCCCCCGTTCCACAACAATGGGCGCATAGCCCGCTTCAGCCAATGAGAGCGCTGCAAAAATACCGCATGGACCAAAGCCGACTACCAGGGGACGGCCTGCCAGCGGCTTTTCTCCTGGCGCAATGGCTCTTGGCCTCAGATCTGGCGCAGCTGACACCCTCTTCCGACCACGCGCAGGAAGCTTTCCACAATACTTGAAATCAAGGGTGAGCACCCGGTGGATATCCTTTTTCTTCCGGGCATCCAGCGATTCTTTGCGGACCGCAATGTCCGATTCGGCAAGGGTTCCAGCGCTGAGGCCGCAGGCTTTCTCCACCTTTTCAGGCAGCGCGTTCCAGCCCTGGTTCAGTTCCAGACGAATATTGGTGATTCGATAATTATACATGATGGTCTCCCTGCAGGAATGCGGCCGCTGCGGCCTCAGCGGCGCGGCGCCCTGTATTGAAAGCATGATCCAGATTATAACCGCCGCAAGGGCCGTCGTAATCCAGAATTTCCCCGGCAAAATAGAGACCTGGCACTATTCTTGACGCCAGTGTTTTTTCATCTACCTCATTGGCCTTAATACCGCCTGCCGTGCATTGGGCCATCTTAAAGCCCATGGTGGAAACCGGCTTAAAACTCAGAAGGTGCAAATGTTCATCCAGCATGGATATTTCAGACTCCGAAAGCTCTGAAAGCTTCCTTTTCTCATTGATACCTGTCTGCTTAAGCAGCAACGCCGCCAGTGGCGGCTTGATCATTCCGGATACGACATCTGTGCAGGTCTTCCCTCCGAGCACACTGTCCTGACGCCATGAAAAAAGCATTGAAACAAAGCTCCTTTCCGGCGCAAGGTCGAGATATATTGTATAGGGCTCAAGCTTTTCCTCTCCCAGATATTTTAGATAACGGCTCAGATTAAAAACACAGATACCCGAAATGCCATAGTCGGTAAACTGGATTTCCCCTTGCTCCGAAAAGACCACCTGATCGCGGCAGTTCAGGCTCAGCTTTCCCTTTACCCGGATCCCCTTTAAGGCTTCCGGCATCTCCGCACAGCAAATTCCCGTCAAAACCGGCAGTGTTTTGGTCACATTATGCCCCAGGGCCTTTGCCAGAGCATATCCATCGCCGCTACACCCATAGGAGGGCCCCGCCTTTCCACCAGTGGCCAGAATAACTGCTTTTCCAAAAAGCTGTTCCTTTTCAACATCCACAGTAAAACAGCCCTTCTCAACCAAAAGGCCCCTGACCGGAGCATTAGTCCACAGATTCACGCCAAGGGCTTTCAGATGCTCTGTAAAAACATCTGCCACCCGCGGTGCACTTTCTGAAAAGGGATAAACCCTTCCCTCGCTGTCCTCCCGCGCGGGGATTCCCAGCGACTCAAAAAAAGCAATGGTCGATGGGGCTGTCGCCAGGGCTGTATTCGTGATATTACATCGGCCATTTCCAGTGGCCCTGAGCTTTCTGCCTGGTTTATCTTTTTTTTCAAGCACTGTGACCCGCATAGACGGCGCGGCACGTTTGGCCGTAACCGCCGCGGCCAGACCAGCAGCCCCGCCGCCGATAATAATGAGGTCCTCCATATTTTTTTTCATGATCATTCACCTGTTTTCTTTTTCAGCCCATTGCGACAATATGACTTTTGTGCTGGCAAAGGGAAAAGCTGATGCCATGCTAGCCCTTTATTTGTCAATGGTCTGTAGTGTAATATTATATCTGTTTTTACAAGCTGGCGCAAGAACAGGCGATGGTAAAAGCAGTATGGCCGCTCTCATAATAAAAAAAACTTCAGAGCGCCGCAGCGCATTCTGAAGTTTCTCAATGGCTTCTTCAAAGCCTATATCTCATCTACAAACCGGTATCCTACGCCCACCTCTGTCAAAATATACTTGGGCTCCGCAGGGTTTTTCTCAATTTTCCGCCGGATGTTTGCCATATTTACCCGAAGCGTCTGATTCTCATTGGTATATGGCCCCCATATGTCTTTAATAATCTGATCATAGGTGACCACCTTGCCAGGATACTGAGTCAAAATCTCAAGTATTTTGTACTCGATGGGCGTAAAATGGACTGGATTATCATTCAGGGTCACCAGCCTTTTATCAAAATCAATGGTCAGGTCCCCCACAGAAAAGATTGTTCTCTCCGGCACCTCCACTGTCACCTGCTGATGGCGCATGGCTGTGCGGATACGGGCCAGCAGCTCCGAAGTCCCGAACGGTTTGGTGATGTAATCATCTGCTCCAAGGTCGAGCGCCTCGACTTTTTCTCGCTCATGGCCCCTTGCCGAGACAACGATAATCGGTATGCCAGACCAACCCCGGATGGTTTTTAAAACCTCTATGCCGTCCATATCCGGAAGTCCAAGATCCAGCAGGATTAAATCCGGGCACCGCGAAGTAAAAAGCTCAAGGGCTTCCTTTCCGTCTCTCGCCTCCACCACGCGGTAATTATTGACATCGAGAACTGTGGAGATAAAATTCCTTATTCCTTTTTCATCTTCAACTAAGAGTACTAACGCTTTATGACTCATTATTGTCATCCTCCTCTACGGGCAGTTCAAAACTGAACTCTGCCCCGCCTTCTTGTTTATTTCTAGCTTTCAATGTACCGCCGTGGGCATCAACAATGGATTTGCAAATGGTCAGACCAATTCCCATGCCGCGGCGTGAATCGCTGCTCTTTTCATCATCACCCATGTAGCCTTCAAAAATATGCGGCAGCATGGTCTCGGAGATTCCCTCTCCATTATCACCCACGATAAAGCGGGCTTTTGTCCCTAAATTCTGCACCTTTACATCTAAAACGGGATGAGAACCCGCGTACTTTATGGCGTTTTCCATCAGGTTGATCATGACCTGTTCAATCAGCGTGCCGTCCATGGATACCATCAAAAGGGTATCCGGCACCTCAACCTTAATGTCCGTATGATCAAAGCGTTTGCGGATAATGGCGACAGCCTCGCCGACAATCTCCTCTACCGCCTCGGGATGCTTCTTCAAATCAACCTTTCCCTCTCCGATGCGCGTCACGGAAAGCAGGTTCTCAACCATGCGGATAATCCATTCAGAATCATCCTTGATATCACGCAAAAGCTTTTTCTGCGTCGGGATATCCAGTTCTCCGATATTTTCGAGCAGCGCCGAACTGGAGCCCAGGATGCCGGTCAGCGGTGTCCGCAGGTCATGGGAAATGGCTCTGAGAAAATTGCTCCGCATCTTTTCCTTTTCTGTTTCCAGACGCGCCTTTCCCTGTTCATCAGAAAGCCGCTGCCGTTCAAGAGCCATGGCAACCTGTGACACGATCATTTTTAAAAATGCCCGCCGCTTTGGCGGAAGCATCTCCTCGACGCAGGAAACGCCAATAACGCCTAAGACCCTGTCCTGTGAGACAACCGGCATATAAAATCCCTTTGCGCCCACCAGCGTGTCTGTGCCGTTTCCGGCCGCTTTCTTGTTTTGAAATACCCAGTGAGCCACTGCTTCCTCTTCCTTGAACTGCATGAAACTGCCGCTTGTGTGCTCCGGCCCCTGCATAAAGGTTCCACGGTTCTTTTCATCTGGATTCTGCGTATAAAAAATAACAGAACGCTCAAAAATTGAGGTCAGAGATTCATTTGTGAGCGTGACAATATTCTCAAGGCCGCGGGTAATCAGCAGCTTTTTGCTCAGCTCATAAAGAATCTCAGTGCGTCTTTCATTCATCACTGCCATTTTGGCCTGAACCTTAATCCCATTGGTCAGCGCACTCGTCATCAATGCTACCAAGAGCATCACGATAAAAGTTACCGGGTAGGTCGGATTGGTGGCGTTAAAGGTGAAGTAAGGCTCTGTAAAGAAAAAGTTAAAAAGCAGTACGCCGAAAACAGAGGCGCATACACCATATAAATATCCAACGGTTAATCTGGAAATCACCAGAATCGAAAGAATATAAACCATGATAATGTTTTGGTCACCCAGATTAAGGTCCCTGAGTCCAAACGAGACCACCGTTGCCAGCAATAGCATCAAAACGGTTTTCCCAAAATCCTTCAATGAAAAATGCAGGCTCAATATGCGCTTACTCAGCCAGCTCAGCCGCTTTTTGGGAATACTGCCGCCATTTTTTTCGGCCTGGCTGTCCGGCACAATGTGTATCTCAATGCCAGGGTTCATGCTTAAAAGCTGATCTTCCAGATCCTCTTTAAAAGGATTTGGCTTGTTTCTCCCTTTGCCGATTACAACATTGGTAATCCCAGACTGCTTGATGTACTCGGATATTACCATGGCCATATCATCGCCCTGCATGGTGACAATCTCCGCACCCAGCTGCTCGGCCAGGTTCATGTTATCTTGCAGGTTTTTGCGCTCGCTGATATCCGCATAGGTTCGGTCTGAGGTTTTAACATACAATGCGACCCACGGAATGTGGAAAGCGTCGGCTATCCTGGCTGTGGTCCGTATGCAATGTGACGACGAAGGCGACGGCCCCACGCATACCAGCATTTTAGAAAAGGGCACCTTCTTCTTTTTCGTGCCGGCGCCGCTGACAATGCGGTCTGCCGCCTTACGCATAGCGATTTCACGCAGGGCGTTCAGGTTCTCAACGGTAAAAAACCGCCTTTTCGCCAGATCTGCCTTTTCCGGCGCGTAGACCTTTCCCTCCTCAAAACGCTTCAGAAGTTCCTCGGGATCAATGTCCACCAGCTTAATTTTATCCGCTTTATCAAAAATGTAATCCGGCACACGTTCATGGACAATGATCCCGGTAATGCTGCTGACTACATCATTCAGGCTCTCAATATGCTGGACATTGACAGTGGTATACACGTCAATGCCCGCGTTCAGCAGCTCCTCGATATCCTGATACCGCTTTTTATTGCGAAAGCCCTCCGGATTGGTGTGGGCAAACTCATCGACGATAATGACCTCTGGCTTTTGCTCAAGCGCCTTGTCCAGATCAAAATCTCTGAGGGTGATGCCTTTATAGTCCACCACCTGAGGCGGGATTGCAGGCAGTCCCTCAAGCATTGCCATAGTCTCGGGACGGGTATGGGGCTCCACATAACCTACCAGTACATTCACACCCTTCTTATAAAGCTGCTGCGCCTCTTCCAGCATTGTATAGGTTTTGCCTACACCAGCGCAATAACCAAAAAAGATTTTCAGATGCCCGATACCCTCTTCATCTTCTCTGCTGCGCCGTTCTTCCTCGTTTATTTCTTCCAGTAAACGTTCCGGATTTGGACGTTCATCCCGAAAATCCATGTTTTACCTCCACTATGACCTTATCTCTGTTATCGCTCAACGTATCTCAAGGGATAGAGCTTCCTCTATCCCTTAATACTATCATAGACGATTATTCTGTTTCAATACCATCAAGTGCTAAATTTACTTTTAGTACATTAACCGTTGGCTCGCCCAACACGCCAAAAGCTCGATCCTTTGTATTGGCGCTGATGATTTCTCTTACCCTTTCCTCACTGATACGGCGCTCTCTCGCGATACGCGCCACCTGGTACTCAGCCCCGGCCGGTGTGATTTCGGGGTCATAGCCGCTGCCGCTCACAGTAACAAGTTCCATTGGAATATCTGCTCTATTCTGCGGGTCCAGCTCATGCCACCAGTCGATTCTTTCCTGGACCAGCGCCGCCTGCTCGTTACCTACCGGGTTTAAATTCGTGGGGGCTCCGTCATTCCAGGGCCTGCCAATCAGATATTCAGGGGTTGTAAAAGGCTGCGCTAAAAACTCAGAACCGTACGATACCTCCTGCCCATTGGCCGTCCCGCTGATGATGCTCCCATTTACCTTATGGTTAAACAGAAGCTGACCGATACCTGTGCACACAAAGGTATAGATCACGCCTGTAATAAGTGCCAGTATCAAAAACCCAACGATGGCCGGTCGCACTACCGATTTATTTTCAGTCATTTCACTCACCTCACACTAATCCGCAGGCGGTTAGGATAATATCAATCAGCTTGATGGCTATAAAGGGCGCGATGAGCCCTCCCAGGCCATAGACCAGCATATTGCGGCGCAGCAGCTTTCCTGCCGGCTGTTCCTGATACTTGATCCCTCTCAGGGCCAGAGGAATCAGCGCAACGATGATCAGCGCGTTATAAATAATGGCTGAGAGCATGGCGCTGGTGCCGCTGGTCAGCCCCATAAAATTCAAAGCTGAAAGCTGGGGATAAATAGCAAAGAACAGGACCGGGATAATGGCAAAGTATTTGGCCACATCGTTGGCAATGCTGAAGGTCGTCAATGAACCCCGGGTCATCAGCAGCTGTTTGCCGATCTGTACGACTTCAATCAGTTTGGTGGGGCTGGAGTCCAGATCCACCATATTTCCGGCTTCCTTGGCGGCCTGTGTACCAGTGTTCATGGCGACGGCCACATCCGCCTGGGCAAGCGCCGGGGCGTCGTTGGTGCCGTCACCGGTCATGGCAACCAGATAACCCCTGGACTGGTAATCCCTGATTAAATCTAGCTTGGTTTCCGGGGTTGCCTCTGCTAGGAAATCATCCACACCCGCTTCAGCTGCGATGGCCGCAGCTGTCATGGGATTATCTCCAGTGATCATAATGGTTTTAATCCCCATTTTTCTCAGGTCGTCAAACCTTTCCTTAACGCCGTTTTTAATAATATCCTTCAGGTGGACAACCCCCAGCACGCGGCCGTTTTTAGCCACTACCAGCGGCGTCCCTCCCTGATTGGCGACATTCTCGACAATCTTTTCACATTCATCCGGATATGGGTAGCCCTTTATCATCACATACTCTTTTATGGCGTCTGCCGCGCCTTTCCGAATGACATTACCGTTATAGTTGATCCCGCTCATACGGGTTTTGGCTGTAAATTCCACAAAATCCGCGTTGAGCTTTTCCATATCCCGCCCGCGGATATTAAATTTTTTCTTAGCCAGAATCACAATACTGCGGCCCTCAGGTGTTTCATCTGCCAGGGATGCCAGCTGCGCCGCGTCGGCCAGCGCCTCCTCACTTACACCTTTTACCGGCAAAAATTCACTGGCCTGGCGGTTGCCGAAGGTGATGGTGCCTGTTTTATCTAAAAGAAGAACATCCACATCGCCTGCGGCTTCAATGGCACGGCCGCTCATGGCCAACACGTTAGCCTGGTTTAACCGGCTCATTCCCGCAATCCCAATACAGGAAAGCAGCGCCCCGATGGTGGTTGGCGCCAGACAGACCAGCAAAGCGACAAGGTTGGTAATTGTGACCGCTTCGCCCTGCCCGGTCTGTGCCGCGGCAAATCCTGAAAAAGGAAACAGCGTAATCGTGATGGCTAAAAATATAATGGTTAAGGTTACCAGCAAAATCTGAAGGGCAACCTCATTGGGTGTTTTCTTTCTGGAAGCGCCTTCTACCATGGCGATCATTTTGTCCAGAAAGGTCTCTCCCGATTCGGCCGTTACACGAACCACCAGCCAGTCAGAGGCCAGCGAGGTACCGCCCGTGACAGCGCTTCTGTCACCGCCTGACTCACGGATTACCGGGGCCGATTCCCCGGTAATGGCACTCTCGTCTACTGACGCCGCGCCAATGATAACCTCACCATCCATAGGAATCTGTTCTCCGGCTTTTACCAGAAAGATGTCGCCTTTCTTTAGTTCAGAAGCTTTAACCTCCACATAATCAGCATTAACATCCGCTGTTTTTAGCTTTCTCGCCATTACATCCTTCCGGCTGCTCCTCAGGCTTTCTGCCTGGGCGCGTCCCCTGCCCTCCGCCAGCGCTTCGGCAAAATTGGCGAAAAGAACTGTCAGCCACAAAATAATGGCAATGGCGAGGGTGTAACCGCTTTGTGCATCGCTGATGCCAAACAATGACAGAACAAATAAAACCGATGTGAGGATGGCTCCAAGGTATACCACAAACATGACCGGATTTTTGATCTGCACGCGCGGCGTTAATTTATTTAAAGACTGGACGAGTGAATCCTTCATGATGTCTTTGCTAAACATACTTTTTTTCTTCATTTTCTCACCTTTTCACATCATAGCATGGTAAAATAGTCCGCAATTGGTCCAAGGGCCAGTGCCGGTAAGAAGCTAAGCGCGCCGATGATCAGAAAAACGCCGATCAGCAGTCCCACAAACATGGGGCCAGTGGTACTGAGTGTACCGTCGCTTTTGGGCACTGCCTTCTTTGACGCCAGATTTGCGCCAAGGCGAACCACAGCAACCATTGGAATAAAGCGTACCAGCAGCATTTCTGAGCCGATCATCACATTGTTAAACACGTTGTTGGCCGCATAGCCCGCAAAAGCGCTCCCATTGTTTGCCCCGCCAGAGGTATAGGCATAAAGGATTTCTGAAAATCCATGTGCACCGCTGTTTGTCAGCCAGTCAGATGCCTGCGGCATCATGGTGGCAATGGCCGTACCACCCAATATGAGCAGCGGCGGGACCAGAATAATCGTACAGGTCATTTTCATATCAAAAGGCTCTATCTTTTTGCCAAGGTATTCCGGTGTACGCCCAACCATCAGCCCCGCGATGAAAATCGCAAGGACGGCAAAGGCCAGCATCGCATAAAGCCCAGATCCGACGCCGCCAAAGATAATTTCTCCCAACTGCATCATAAACATAAGAAACATACCGCCAAGCGGTGTAAAGCTGTCGTGCATTGCGTTCACCGATCCATTGGAGGCCGCTGTGGTGGTCACTCCCCAAAGCGCTGAACCGCCTGCGCCAAACCGGACCTCCTTTCCTTCGATGCTGGCAGAAGCGGCCACATTATTGAACTGCGGACCAAGATTGTATTCACTCATGGTGGCCAAGGTGAGCGCGATAATAAACACCAGCGTCATGGCGGTCAAAATGCTCCGGCCCTGCTTACTGTCCTTTACGGCTTTTCCAAAAGTAAAGCATAAAGCCGCCGGAATGACGATGATCGCCCAGCATTCTACAAAGTTAGAAATAGCCGTTGGGTTTTCCAGCGGAAAGGCTGAGTTAACGCCAAAGAAACCGCCGCCATTTGTGCCAAGCTGTTTGATGGCAATCTGGCTGGCCGCCGGCCCCAGAGGGACTACCTGAGAACCGCCGCCCTCCAGCAGCGCGGCCTGAGCGTATGGCGCCAGTGTCTGTACAACGCCCTGAGACATCAGGATGATGGCAACAATCAAGGACAGTGGCAGCAACAGATACAGAACCGTTCTTACAAGATCACACCAGAAGTTCCCGATAGTTTTTGATTTTTTGAGGATAAACCCCCTGATCAGGGCAAACAAAACCGCAATGCCTGTTGCCGCGGACACAAAGTTCTGAACCGTTAGTCCAAGAAACTGCGACAGATAGGAAAGAGTTGTCTCACCACTGTATGCCTGCCAGTTTGTATTGCTCACAAAGCTTGCCGCAGTGTTATAGGCCAGATCCCAGCTCAATCCCGGCAGTCCTTCAGGGTTAAAGGGAAGGAACCCCTGGCACATCAGCAGAGCGATTAAAAAGATCAAACCAAAAAGACTGAACAGGAGGGCGGCAGTGGCGTATTGTTTGCCGCTCATTCCTCTGTTTTCGTCGACACCCATCGCTCTGTACACACAAAGCTCTACAGGTCTTAAAAAACCTAAAAACTTTATCTTTCCACCTTCCATAATTTTATAAGCCAGTTTTCCTATAGGAGCCCCAAGCCCAATGACACAGACGAGAAAGATAATATCCTGAATGATCGCGCTGCTCATAAATTCTCACCTTTGAATAAAACATAAAACAGATACCCCATTAATCCCAACCCAAGAATACCTGTAGCGATCGTTATTATTTCCATAATACTTCTCCACCCCTTTCGGTATTAGCATTATACCCGCACCGAAATAAAGATAGTGTAAAGAAAGTATATAATGCCATTAATGTTTCGTTACGATCTCCCTGCTATATAAAAAAGAGAGATGAAAATCACTCTTTTCATCTCCCTTTTAGGCTGTTAAGGCGGCCTCTTTTATATTGTTTTCAGAAATAACGGATTGCTCCAGCACCAGAGTGACCATCCCGATAACTTCACCATTTTTGCAGATCACTTCTATTTTATGCCCGGGTATACCAGCGGTTTTTTCTGCCAGTATGCAGGCATCCGGAAACGCATGGCCAAAAGCCAGAAAATAGTTCTGCACAGCGTCCACACTGCCTTTTCTTATGATGTTTCCATCAAAATTTATGCCGCTCAGGCCAGTTTTTTCATTATAGCCGATCCGCCTGTATTCGACGTTTTGAAAAAAGCCTTCCGCATTGGGGTAATACCGGCATACTTGTCTATAGACTGCCTGCCCCCTTTCGGTGTCATCATTTTTATAGCACAGCGCCGCTATAGCCGCCAGCTCCTCCGGTTGTGTTCCGGCAAAAGCCTGGCAGGCTGTCTGCCACTTGCTTATCTTTTTTGTAACCGCTTTTTCTGTAAATTCTGCATTCATTTTTTCCCTCTTTTCCACCACATCCTGTGGCTTCTCTTTTCAGCTCTTATTATATTCAAAAGCTCATAAAGGTTCTGTTAATAAATGCGTATTAAGAATCAAGGTTCTGTAAATTCCAGAGTATACTGATTCCCATAATTCTGCTCATCAAAGATAAAGGCATCCTCCATCCCTTTTGTCGCCACAATGCGGTTATCTGTCGTCACAAAAACTGCCTCGACGCCTTCCGTTTCGCCGATATAAGCCATAGCCTGATCCAGACCCATCACGAAGAAAGAGGTCGACAGCGCATCAGCATCGGCCGATACGTCCGTTATCACCGTGACCTGGTGCAGGCCTGACTCCGCAGGATATCCTGTTTTGGGGTCCAGAATATGGTGGTATCTTTTACCGTCCGGCCCAATAAAGTAGCGCTCATAATCCCCTGAGGTAACAATTGAATTATCCCTCTCTCTTAAAACCCCAAGGGTCGACGCATCACTGATACTGCCGTTACTCAATGGGTCTTCAGGGTTTTCCAGACTCACCGTAAAGGGCTCGCGGTTTGACTTTCCGCCAAGCAGCACCACGTTGCCGCCAAGATTAATAATGGCCCGTTCTACCCCCTCCGACTGCAGTACAGACTTTACCGCGTCACCGATGTAGCCTTTTGCGATGGCTCCAAGGTTTATCTTCATTCCCGGATCTTTCAAAAACACCGAATGAGCCGCTTCATCCAAAACCACCTTCCGGTAATCCACAAGCGCTCTGGCCGCGTCAATATCAGACTGCTCAGGCACAACCCCTTCTCCCGGCGCTTCAATCTTCCACAAATCCACCAGCGGGCCAATGGTGATGTCAAAAGCGCCGCCTGTCTTCTCACTGTACTCCAGCCCCTTTTTCACCGCGTTAAAGGTATCCTCCGACACTGCCACCGGCTCCAGACCAGCGGCCGCATTAATTTTAGAAATCTCACTGTCCTCTGAAAATGCATTGAGCTTGCCGTCAAGCTCACGTATCCGGTTAAAAGGCTCCTTTAAAATTCCTTCATCCGACTGACCATAGGCCGCGATGGTGATGACTGTATCCAGCGCAAAATCGGTACGGGTTGCCACTTTTTCTTTCCCGCAGCCCGCCAGTCCTGTGACCGCTATACAGACAGCCATCAGCAGTCCGGCCGGTTTAATGTATTTCCTCTTCATAGCGCCCTCCTAGCTCAGGCTCAGCTCATCGTAGTCTTCATTAAAACCTTCACCCAGCACCTCGTGGACATCTCCGATAATCAAAAAAGCTCTGGGATCAATGGCTGTCACAATCTGGCGCAGCTGAACGACTTCCTTCTGCGAAACAATCACCATCAGCATTTCCCTTTGCTCCTCGGTATACATCCCTTTGATTGGGATGCCCGTGTTGCCGCGATCCAAATACTCAAAAATCGCTTCAGATATTTCCTTGCTCTTATCGCTGATAATCAAAGCCTCCTTGGCGAAATGGACGCCCTCCAGCATGCCGTCAATAATTTTAGAGCATACATAAACACTGATGACCGCATAGACAGTCCGCTCCGGCCCAAAAATGAAAAAGCCAAGAGCAATGATTGCCGCATCAATAAAAAAAATCAGTTTGGCAATGGGAAAATGAGGGTGGATGTACTTGACGATGGCCGCCAGCATTTCCGTGCCGCCAGTGGTTCCATTGACGCGCATGACCATACCGATACCGACGCCGGATAACACACCGCACGCCAGCGCCGCCAGCAATAGATCATCCTTGAAATCAAAAATATTGGGAATGTACTCGACCACCCACAAAAACAGTGTCATCAATAAAACCGCGTAGATAGATTTTTGTATAAACCCAAACCCTCTTTGCTTCAGGCTGATGAGATACAGCGGCACATTGAGGACAAGGTTCGTAACCGCAAGAGGCACCGCAAAGCCAAACCAGCTCTCGGTGATCGCTTTCACAACAATGGCGAGGCCGCTGATGCCCCCAACGACCAGTCCGGCCGGGTCCGCAAACCAGCTGATCCCCAGGGATAGTAAAAATGATCCGACTGCGATCATGCCAAAATCCTTTAACGAGCATCCCCCAAAGGGCACTTTTTTATTTAATTCTGTCTTCATCCTACTGTCTCCTTTATTCTTGAACTCACTGCTCTCGATTATAACATTTTACCCGTGACGCGAAAACCCCATCGACCTAAAGTTTTCTTTATATCTACTTTTATGTAATAAAAAAGAGACAAGATCCTTATCTCATCTCTTAAAAGCCTGCGCTTTCCCGGCTACTGCGCAGATTGTCTTACTGTCCTCTGACAAAGGCTTTCCGCACACATCGTCAAAGAACGTGATTGTATCAAATCCAGCGCCGCTTAATTCCTGGTTCATCGAAGTTTTTGTAAAGATCTGGTTCCAGATATTAAAGCACCGACACTCATCCGCTGTGATGATAATGCTCTGCTCCAGCGTGTTTTTGGTTTCGGAGTAATGCGCATTCCTGCTCAGGCATACATAAGCGTCTGGTGACCAGAAGCCGCTCTCGTGATATGAAATCTCCTGCTTCACCGGGACATCCTGCCAGAATTTTTCTGTGAAGCCATCTAATATAAAGAGCCCTCCTGGCTTCAGCGCTCTCATTATCTTCTTCAACAGCCGCTCTCGGTCGGCAGGGCATAAAACGCCGTAATCACAGTAAATCAGAGTAACCACATCAAAAGCCTCCAGATAGTCGATCTCCAGATAATTCTGGCATCGATACTCAATGCGCTTCTTTTTTAAAGCCGCCTGGGATTTGGCATATTCAATGGAGCGCTGTGAAATGTCAATCCCTGTAACGGTGAAGCCGCTTGCGTCAAACAAATCCGTGTACAGGCCAGGCCCACAGCCAAGATCCAGGAGCTTGCTTTCCCTAGGCTCTTTCAACTCCGCGATCCATTCGGCAGATTTTTTTATAAAGCTGTGCTTTCTGGAGGCCGAATCGATCTCCGGCTCCAGATGGGCTTTAAGCATTTGTTTGGAAATGTGCGGGTCATCCCAAAACTTTGAGGTACACGGCGCGTAAGCCTCAGGCTTTTGCCGGACAAAATTCATTATTTTTTCGTACAATTTTTTCCTCTCTTCATCTTTCTTCTAAATAAAAAAGACCTTCGTTCACAAGCGAAGGCCTCCTGATCTTTCAAAAATTACTGAACATTGGTATTTCCTGCGTTTGCCAGCATTACCTGACGGAGCATGTTCATGGCTTCTGTAAATTCCTCCAGGCCTAATCCCGGCAGCTTTTCCGCAACCAGTTCATAGCCGGCTTCAAAGGTCGGCGCTACATTTACATTCGCCATTAAATCAGGATCGCCTAAAAAGGCATCTAATATCTCTTTGAATCGTTCTTCTGTCATTTTAGTTCTCCTATTTTTTCTTTTTAAAGAGCCTTGTAAAAAAGGATTCTTTTTTAGCTGCATCGCCCTTTATTTTTGACCGGGTGGCATCAGCCCTGTCCGGCATATCCAGTTTCTCGTAGGCATCCGCCAAAGCGCTGTAAAGGTCATTGCTGCCAATTGGGCTGACCTCATGGTTTTTCAAGCGCTTTTCGCCTTCCTCCAGAATGCGTGCCGCCTTCCCAAAATCATTCTCCTGTCTTACCCCGCTCGTAAAGGTTTTGGCATAATCGACCCACACTGTCAGGTCACTCTCCGGATTTTTCATCAGCTCTCTGTAAAAGGCGTCGCCCTTTTTAAGGTCTCCCTTTTCCAGATAAGCAGAGGCAAGCGTATTATTGATAATCCGCCGGCTGACATTGCTGATATCGTCATAATTTTGAAGCATGGTCTCACAGTAGGTAATCCGCTGATCCAGCCGGCCATAATTGACAAAAGCATCCTCAAAATCAGTCATCCACGTAAGGGGCGACGTATCCCAGCCAGACCAGCCGTCCAGCGCATTATAAAAGCTGCGGCTGCCGTTTTTCTGGTTATAGTTATTAATTTTAGTCCAAACCTGCCACCAGTAGTTAACGGATTTTTCAGGGCTCTCTGAAAAAAACTCATATCCTTTTTTGATGGCAGTGTCCATCTTTCGATAATCCTTCTCAGTCCACTGCATTTTTATTCCCCACTTAACATTATAATAGTGCTATTATAACGTATAAAAGAAAATAAATCAAAACCCAGATCCGGAAACAGTCTGAAACCTTGAATTTTGCTTTATTCTCTATTTGCCGGCGCTGTTTTCCGGACGATAGAGCTTTCGGGTGACCACAATGGAGTCCCCACGTTCGTACAGGCTGTCGAGATAATCGAGGTAGGTGCCAGGAGTGATGATCCCGTTTACCCTTAGCAAATCAATCCCCGATTGGCCGACAATACTGTCTGCAAGCTTTACGCAATTTGTACCAACCGCGTAATAGGTTTTAAAAGGGTTCCCCCTTTTAAATTTGTAAAAACATCCTCTGGAGTTTTGGTAGGTCTGGCTGGCAACATCCTGGTAGTCCTCTGGATTTCCTTTGATTTCACCCTTTTCTGCCCGCTGGGCCAGTGGCTCCCAGGGAATCATATCTGCCTTTAACGCTTCGATACGCTCCAAAATAGCTTTCTTTTGCTCTGGTTTCAGGGCAAGGCCATACACCATCAGGACTTTTTTCTCAACCTCCAGCGACATGCGTATATGTGTCTCGCGGTCCATTTCAACCATTACGCCATCGGCAAAGAAGCCTCCCATTTTCCAGGTGGCGTCATCATAATTTCCATAGGTATATACCCGATCACCGACAGCGATATCCACGTGTCCCATACCCGGGATTAACCCTTCCCGCGTATGAATATAGATTTCCATATCTGGTTCATGCCGCTGCTCAGGCTGCTCGACCAGCAGCAGCTCGTCAGGGGCTTCCTCAACCAGATGATTGACCGTCCTCAGCATTTTCATCGGCAAAAAAGCTGCGATAAAAGTCGGCAGCGGAACGCGGACCTTTCTTTTATATTTCTGAGCCGCAGTGTTATTTCCCATCAGGGAAACCAACGCGTCCCCAAAAATATTAAAGGAAAAAACCACGAAATACAGGCCCAGCAGCACGCTGAACAAGCGTCCTCCTGATTCCGCAAAAAACATGGCAAAGCCAATGGCAAGATAAGCGGCCGCCGTAATCAGCGTGCCTACCCAGCCTGCTCCGTCTTTTCGAAGCTTAAAGGCGTTCAGCAGCACCAGCAGGCCAATAATAATGGCCAGAACCGCAGATACCAGACCAAAGGTGCCGCCGATTAAACGCGGCATGGCAAACAGCGCGGCGCCGCCCAAAACACAGAGTGCCCCAAGACCAAGGGCTTTTAGTCTATGCTCAGCTGTCTTAATAAAAACCGAAAACAGGTAAATCAATCCTACCGCCAGAATCAGCGCGGCAACACTCCATTCGATGATACTCCAAGCCAGAGTCGTATTAAAAATAAGGACCACGCCCCCGCACAAAACCAAAACAGCGATGATGATCCAGACCACTGGCGCGACATTCTTTAATGTATGCATAATGCTCCCCTTAATAATAAGTTTATAAAATCCATTATACAATAAAACTGCCCTGTCATTTCTTCAAGACTTCTTCAAGAATTTAAGACAGGGCAATTATTTTTTTACTTCATTTCTCCCATGTTTTCACCGTAAGGTAATTCAAAGGCTTCTTCCTGCGGCATCTGTAAATATTCATAAGCCATCACCGCTGCGGCGCCGATAAGCTTGAGACATGCCTTTTTCCGGTCTTTGCTGTGCCAGTCCTCGTATTTTGAGCAGATATCCCGGCAGAGCACGCCTCCGTTCGCCGCCTCAAAATCGTGCACCATTTTATTATAGCGCCTGTAATACTTAGCCGCCACCTCATGGCCTCTTTCCTCATCCGGCACTGCCCATGGATCAGGCCGGCCATATATGGCGCTGTTTGCCATGACCGCTCCGGAAAGCGCTCCGCAGGTATAACCGCTGAGCCCGATGCCGCCGCCAAAGCCTGTGCACATCGCTCTTGTTTCGGGCGCAGCCTCCAGCACATCTGCCCTGATCAACGCGTCATAAACGCACTCCGCGCAGTTTAATCCGTTTTTAAAATTCTCAACCGCATAACTGAAAATCTGATCCTTTTTTTCCTGATCATCCATTTTTCCACTCCCTAACTAAAATTTTGTTCTTCAAAAGTATTTTCCGGCACAGGTTTTCCAAAAAGGTATCCCTGAATAAAATCAACGTCATGAGGCTTTACAGCCTCGTATTCGTCCTCTGTCTCCACCCCCTCCAGACAGACCTCAATACCCACATCATGGCACAGCTCCACAATGAATTTTATAAAGGTCAGATCAAAATGGCTTGTCTGAACATCCCTTACAAATATCCGGTCAATCTTCACAATATCTGCCGGAATCTTCTTCAGGATACCCAGCGAGGAATAACCGGTTCCAAAATCATCCATGGCGATTTTCATGCCGAAGCTGCGAATTCGGTCAAAAATCCCCTCGACCCGGTTAATATTAGAGGCAATGTAGCTTTCTGTCATCTCTACTACCACGTTAGCCGGGGGAACGCCGCTGTTCAGCACGGCCTGCTCCATAAAATCGATAAACCCGGCGTCCTCAAGCTGGACGTAGGACAGGTTAACGCTGATGACAAAATCCGGGTCTTTTTTTATCCAATGGGCGCAGGCGTCCAGCGCCTGTTCAAAAATCCATCTGCCAACCGGCATAATAAGGCCGCTTTCCTCCAGAATCGGTATAAACTGGTCTGGCGGTATCTGCCCGTATTTTTCACATTTCCAGCGCGCCAGCGCCTCCGCCCCTTTTATTTCTCTGGTATCAGCATTGACCTGCATCTGGTAATAAACCTCAAAATCTTTAAAGCCACGCTCCACGCTCTCGCGCAGCAGCTCTGTCAAATCCAGCTGGCGGGTCTTTCCAATCAGGATTTTTTCCGAGAAAAAGGCAATCTGGTTTTTACCTTTATTTTTAGCGTACTCCAGGGAATACCCTGCATATTTAATCAAATCGAGATAAGTTCTGCCGTCTGACGGGTAAAGCGAGCATCCGGCAGAAAGCGTACAGTAAAACTTTTTACCGTTGAACTCCTGCTGATGGTTAAGCGCCTGGTATATTTTCGCATAAATGTTTTCCAGGCCATGCGCCGTACCATTTCTGAGAATAATGCCGAACTCGTCACCATCCATCCGGTAGACGGTGGCATCCGGCGGCAGAAAGGTCTGTATCTTCTGGGAGGTGATCCGTATGACTTCGTCGCCAAAGCTCCGGTTATAAAGGTCATTAATACGCTTAAACTCATCCATTCCCAGAACCATTATTCCAATGGGCTGATCCGGCTTTGTGCTGATCAACCGCTCGATTTCTTCCTCAAATTCAAACTTGTTAAAAAGCCCGGTCAGATGGTCTATTTTATTTTTCTTGCCCAGATTTGTGATAATGCCGGCAAAAAGTGTCGGCTCTCCGGCTTCGTCGCGTTCCAGATGTCCTCGGCACCGCATCCAGACCCACTCACCCTTGCGGTTCCTGGCGCGATATTCGACGCTGTGGCAGTCTGTCCGGCCATCTGTTATTTCCTGATTTGATTCAAGAAAGGCTTTTTTATCCAGATCATGAACACGGGCTCCCCAAACGGCCGCGGCGTTCTCGATTACCTCGCCGGGAAGATCGAACTCCTCCACCATGGCCTTGGGGTAACGAAAGGTGTTTGTCTTCATATTGCACACATAGATGTAATCATCGGTGCTCTGGACCAGGGCATCGTAAAGGTGCTCCTTATCATAGCTGAAGGTCTTTGTCCGGCTTTGCTTCTCGCCATCCTTCCGGTATTTTTCTTCTGCCTTTTGAATGTGAAACAGCCTTTTTTTCTCATACATTTTCTCATCGACGCTGGTCAGAATCTCAGTAATGGTTCGGTGGTCTTCGGGCTCAACCTCCTCATAACCACAGCAGAAACTCATCTCATAGGGTTTCTGATTGTTTTCCTTAAAAAGCTGTATCTGCTCTCTGGCCTGAGAGACCTTTTCCTTGGAGGCCGCGAGATCGGTATCTTTGAAAACAATGATAAACTCATCGCCGCTCAGCCGGAATATGTAATCCTGCGGCGCCAGGCATTCCTTAATATTCCCGGAAATAGTTCTCAGTAAAACATCGCCCTCTGCGTGCCCGTAGGTATCGTTGACTTGCTTAAGGTCATTGACATCATACATGCCCACAATCACCCGGAGCTTATCCCGCTTTGCCTGGCTGAGTGTATGGTCCAGCGCCAGCTTTCCAGCCCTCCGGTTCAGCAGCCCGGTCAGCTCGTCGGTGGCGGCAGCCTTTTCAAGCTGCCTGGTTATTGTGTTGTCAACGGATTGCTGGAAGTGAACAGTGCGCCCGTCTGTCCACTGCATAAAGCTGTCATAATTTTTGTAGGTAATGCCGGTTCGTGTGTTTTCTTCCTCCCATACAACTGAGGGGTGCTCGTCCTCTTCTTTCAAAAGCCCCGGCACTGGACAGAAATGACAGGGCCCGTCCATCCCTTTCTGAAGAACCTGCCAGCAGATTTTTCCCTCTGGCTTCTCGATTCCAAAAGATTTCTGCATTGCCTTGTTCATAAAAAGTATTTTATTGGTCTCAACATCTGTGACATAGATATTTGTGCTGGTATTGTCCATCAGCTCATTGAAAACATACCCCTGAAGGGCATACTCCTCGTAACGGGCACGGTTAATCAGCGTCACGCTGACCGTGGAGGCCATTAATTCCAGAAGGGCAATCTCCTCTTCCTTCCACATGCCTGTCTGCTCAGGCTTCTGCACCAGCAGAGCACCTGCCAGCCTGTCCTCACAGGCCACTGGAAACAAAGCATAGACAGAGGCTTTCTCGATACCTGACTCCATTTTATCAAAATCAGACAGGCTGTCTTTTTCATTCTGCCACTTATCCATACAATCATGAATAACAGACAGCCAAAAATCCTCATTCCGGTCGTTTTTCCAGAAAGCCCTTTCCCTTATACCGCCTTCACTGGTTATCTGCACTAGCGCCAGCTGGTTTATGGGCAGATAACGCTTTAAAAAATCTGCCAGATAATCAGTGTTTTCCTTTAGGGTTTTATTATCGATTAATAAAGGCTTAAGCTCAAATAAATCCTGATCAATTTGTAATAAACGTTCTTTATATTTTTGTCGTTTGTCCATTGGATTCACATCCTTATTTATCTTCATCCTCTGTTTTAATTGTTTACAATTAAATTAATTCTATTATAACATTTACTAAGAAAGAATAAAAGCTGACAAAATAAAAAAGCTATAGGCTGTCAGTCTCTACTCCCTTGTACATTCAGGGGAAAAAGGCTATAATTAAGCATATCTTAATTAGAAGCAGGTGATCATTTTGTTTATTTCAGATTTACATATACATTCCCGTTACTCAAGAGCCACCAGCAAGGAGTGTACTCCAGAACATCTGGATCTCTGGTCGAGAAGAAAAGGAATTGATATTCTCGGAACCGGAGATTTCACCCATCCGGCGTGGCGGGAAGAATTAAAGGAAAAACTCGAGCCCGCCGAATCAGGCCTCTATACTTTAAAAAAAGATTTTCGCTTAAAGGACGATACCGCAGGCGTCAAGGCCGACCCGCGTTTTGTCATCACGGGCGAGATCAGTTCAATCTACAAAAAAAACGGCAGGGTGCGCAAGGTGCACAGCGTCATTCTGCTGCCAGGCCTTGAATCTGCCGAGCTCTTTTCCAAAAAGCTGGAAGCTATCGGCAATATCTACTCCGACGGACGGCCCATACTAGGGCTTGACTGTCACGACCTTTTGGAGATCATGCTCGAAACCTGCCCAGAGGCAATCTATATTCCCGCCCATATCTGGACGCCGCATTTTTCGCTTTTTGGCGCTTTCTCAGGTTTTGATACCATCGAAGAATGCTTTGAGGACCTGACGCCTCATATCCACGCGCTGGAAACTGGCTTATCCTCCGATCCTCCCATGAATTGGCGGCTTTCCGCCCTCGACGGCTATCAGCTCATCTCGAATTCCGACGCCCACTCCCCTGCCAAGCTGGGACGGGAAGCCAATTTAATGGATATAGAGCTCAGCTATGAAGGGCTCTCCGGCGCGATCCAGGAGGGTAAGGGACTGGCAGGAACCATTGAGTTTTTTCCTGAAGAAGGCAAGTATCATTACGACGGACACCGGAAATGCCATTTGTGTTTAAGCCCAAAGGAAGCGGAGCCCTATAATGGAAAATGCCCGGTCTGCGGCAGAAAACTGACCATCGGCGTCTCTCACCGTGTCGAACAGCTCTCGGACCGGGAGGATGGCTATCAGCTTGAAAATGCCCGGCCTTATGAAAGCCTGGTGCCTCTGCCCGAGGTCATCGCCGCCTCCACAGGACGCTCGGCAGCCAGTGTGAAAGTGCAAAAAGATTACATGGAAATGCTGCAAAAGCTGGGGGCAGAGTTTTCAATTCTTCGCGAAGCGCCCATCGAAGATATCAAAAAAGCAGCGGGTTTTCTCATTTCAGAAGGCATTAACCGCCTCAGAAAAGGCGAAGTCGAACGGACACCTGGCTATGACGGCGAATACGGAAAGGTCAAACTTATTGACGATTCCGAGCTAAATGCCCTTGACGGTCAGGTCAGCCTCTTTGCGTCTTCAGAACTGGCGCAGATGCCCCGGAAAGAAAAGGCCGCAAAGCAACTGCCTGCCGCAGGCAAACCCGAAGAACCCGAAGCAGCCCAGCCTCCGCATCCCATTATGACAGAATCGCTAAACGCAGAGCAGCTGGAAGCTGTTATAACCGCGCGGAGAGCCCTCGCCGTCATCGCAGGTCCGGGAACCGGAAAAACAAAAACCCTGGTTTCCCGTATCCTTCATTTACTCAATGAACGGCGCGTTAAGCCAACGGAGATCACTGCCGTCACCTTTACGAACAAAGCCGCCGCCGAAATGCGTGAGCGGCTCGAGAAAGAGCTGGGAAAACGCGCTGCCAGACAGGTAAACATCGGAACCTTCCACAGCCTGTGCAATAAAATCTTAAAGGAGCACCGCGAAAGTTTTACGCTGGCCGACGCCTTTGAAACCCTTGAAACCGCAGAAGAAACCATTCGCCATTTTGGCCTGACCCTTTCCGCAAAGCAGTTTCTGAAGGAAGTCTCTCTTTTGAAAACCGGCCTGTCAAGGGAATCAAACGTCCTCTCAGAAGCTACCTTCGATTATTACGGCCAGCAGCTCAAAGCACTGTCTGTCCTGGATTTTGACGATCTTCTCACCGAAACGCTGGCAATGCTGGAATCCGAAGATAAAAACAGCATCCGTAAAAACCACTACAGCTTTTTATTAGTCGATGAGTTTCAAGACATCAGTCCCATCCAATATGAGCTTATCAAATCATGGAACCGCGATGGCCGAGAGCTTTTTGTTATCGGTGATCCCGACCAGTCCATCTATGGCTTTCGCGGCTCAGACGCCCGATGCTTTGAGCGCCTGAGTGCAGATTACCCTGAGCTCCAGACCATCCGGCTTGTGCACAATTACCGTTCCACTCCGGAAATTGTCACCTCAGCCTGTCAGGTCATCAATCACAACGAGGGCGCCCAGCGTGAGATACAGCCTTTCCAGTCAAAGGGAACACCACTCAAACTGGTGAGCGCTCCCAGCGAGCTGTCGGAGGGGATTTTTGTCGCCCGTGAAATCAACCGGCTCATTGGGGGGATCGACATGCTGGACACCGAAACCGCCGATAACCGGCAGGACAGCCAGACCATGCGCAGCTTTTCAGATATTGCTGTGCTCTACCGTACGCACAGACAGGCCGAAATGCTCGAAACCTGCCTTAAAAAAGAGGGGATTCCCTATGTTATCACTGGCAGAGATGATTTTCTCACAGATCGCAATGTCCGGGGAACCGTCTGCTTCTTCCGGACACTTCTTGACCCCAAAGACCAGCTTTCTCTCAGAATGTGCCTGAAGCTTCTCTGGGATCTCCCGGAAGAAACAGCAGAAATCCTGATTAACACACCGGATCAGATTGACACCAGCCGCTGCCCCTATGTCTATCTGAAGGAAAAATATCTGCCCAAAGTAAAGCGCGCAAAACCGCAAAAGCTATTAGAAGACTGGGCTGCCGAGCTCGGCTTGAATGAAAACAAGTCTTTTGCAAAATTTCTGGATATGACCGTTTTCTACAAAACGCTGGCTGAGTTCATGGATACACTGACCTTTGGAGAAGAAGGCGATCTGAAAAGAAGTGCGAATAAAACCTATACCTCAGACGCGGTTACCCTTATGACCCTCCACGGTTCCAAAGGGCTGGAATTCCCCATCGTATTCCTCTACGGCGCAAAAAAAGGCATGATGCCTCTGGAGGTTGGCAAGCTATCTTCGGATATTCAGGAGGAACGCCGGCTGTTCTTTGTCGGGATGACCCGGGCCAAAGATGAGCTGATCCTCACAACTTCGTCAGAGCCTTCGCCGTTTCTAAACGAATTGCCAGAGGCTATGCTGAAACGCCAATCCGCAGGGAAACCCCAGAATCCAAATGAAGGCAAACAAATCAGCCTTATCGATCTTTTATCCTGAAAGCATCAATAAAACCGGTGAATACATCCAATTACCTGTATTCACCGGTTTTCTGTTTTATTTTTCCTGTTGAGCAACTTGTTTTCTCTCCTGCTTTCTTGCATAGACAAAGCGGATAACGGTTAACAAAGCCCCGACGAAGACAACAACCGCTAGCATGATGTAAACCGACCGCAGGCCGTATAAAAAGATATCCGGGTGGCCAGGAATATAATTCGTGACCCGGTAGCCCGCCATATCACTCATCCGGCTGTACAGCAGAGATGTACCGGCCGTGATTCCCACTGACATGCCCATATTCCTCACCAGGCCTGCCAGACTGCCTACCAGACCAAGCTCATCCCTGGAGACACTGCCCATAACCAGAGAATTGTTGGGAGACTGGAACAAGGCGCTTCCCACCGCGATAACCGCGAGAAAGAGAATGATCACCGCTATGGTGGTATCAATGCCGAGCATTGTCATCAGTGCCAGACCAATCGTCGTGAAGATAAGGCCGATCATGGTTGGCAGCTCACTGCCGATATGGTCAGACATGGTGCCGCTGATGGGGCCCATGACCGCTGTGATCAGCGGGATAACTGTCATCAAAAGTCCCGCCATTCCAGGGCTGAACTGCCGGGCGTCCTGGAGATAAAAGGGCATGATAATATTGTTTGCCCCAATGGCGACAAATGCTGTCAGCATGGTAAAAAGATTCAGGGAAAACATTTTGTTTTTAAAAATACCGATGGGTACTAGCGGATCATCCATCCGCTTTTCAACCACAATAAATAATACCAGAAAAACCGCACCGGCAATAATGCCGATGATAATCGGCAGGCTGACGCCATTCTGAAGCAAGGTAAACGAGCCGAACAGCAACAGTATTGAAAGCAGCAGCAAAACCGAGCCCTTTGCGTCCAGACGTCCTGGCTTTGCCGGTTTTTTATTCGGCAGCGTTCTCAGGCCGATTAAAAAGGAGAGCACGCCAACCGGTATGTTAATCAAAAAAATATAAGTCCAAGGAAGCACTGTGAGGATCATCCCGCCAAGGGTTGGGCCGGTCATGCTCCCAAGCGCCACAAAGGTACTGACAAACCCAAGGGCTTTTCCCCGCTCATCGGGCGGAAAAGACTCTGTAATGATTCCCTGATTGTTGGCGAGGGCTGCCGCGCTGCCCAGCCCCTGCACCACCCTTGCGCCAATTAAGAGCGGGAGTGTACCGGAAATACTGCACAGCAGCGAGCCAATGGTAAAGAGAATGACCCCGATTTGAAAAATCCGAACCTTGCCGATCATATCGCCCAATCGGCCAAAAATCAAAATCGTGGCACAGGTGACCACAAGATAGATACTGGCTACCCATTCGATATCACCCATACTCGCATTCAATTCACTCGACATAACCGGAAGCGCCACGTTCACAATGCTCCCGTCCAGCGTTACCATAAAAGTCATAATCAGCACAGTGAACAGAATGCTCCACTTACTATACGTCCTATTTTTATTCATTTATTCATCCCTTTTCTGTTAAATCGCGCTTTTGATTCATTCTTTTGGATTCTTTTTTCTTTAATAGTATATACCTTTTTGAAACAACATTCTATCATACAAATTCTGAAAATATTCTGAAAAATTTTAGGGCCGCCTGCCATTGAGGTTTTAGGCAGACCGTGTTAAAATAAAGAAAAGAAAAGTATCGCTAAACACTTTCAGGAGGTAACTTTGTGAAAATCAAAGAAAATGACACTGTCCGTCTTAAAGAAATAAATGAACATTTTGAAGCCCTAGAAGCCATTATGTCCAAGCTGTCCCCGGAAACGCTGGACGCACTCAATGCGTTTCATGATGAATCTTTTTCGATTCCATACTGTGTAAAATGGGGCGCAACCGGCATCGCTGAAGTGCTGGAAGCCGTTAAAGCTGAAAATTAATTAACTGGTCAAAGCAAAAATCCCCTGCCTTTATCGACAGGGGATTTTTTATAATGATTTTATAAATCTGAGACCCTCAGCATTAAAGTTTTCACCCAGATGCTGCGTAATATCTGGTTTGTAGCCATGCTTTTTATAAAACGCACAGGCATTTTCATTTTTTTCGAAGGCCCAGATAACCATTTCCTGATAATTCCGTTCTCTTGCCAGCGCTTCTCCAAACGCCAGCAGCTTACTGCCAATCCCCTGCGCCTGAAACGCTGGATCAACATAAATCCGCCAGAGCTCAAAGGCCTCGAGCTTATCCGCATCTGCGCTTTTACCGCAGGAGAGTACGCCTTTCACTCCTTTTTCATCGAACACGTAATTCTCCAGTCGGTTTGTCCGGAATTCGTCTTTAATGGCCTCACTGCGTTTGCCGCACCACACTTCATCGAGCTGCACAGGGTCCACATAGCCCGCATAAGTGGTTTTCCAGCAATGGTTGACGATTTCCGCTGCACGTTCCGTATCTTTTTGTATGAGCCTGCGGATAGGTCCCGCCTTGATGGTAATCCAATAAATGCACATGGGCTTTCCATCAATATAAGGCTTCTCCTCTTTTAATACACCACCACATTTCAGCATCGTTTTGATTGATCCCATATTATCCGCGTAGCAACCCAGCATCACTGCCTCAAGCCCCAGCTTCTGAGCCGCCTCAAGCACCAGCGATAAAATCTGCACCGCATAGCTTTTCCCGCGCTCCGAAGGGCGGACAGCATAGCCAATATGTCCCCCGTATTCCGCAAGAAAGGGCTGACCCAGGCTGTGACGAAGATCAACAATCCCCACAATCCGCTGATCTTGTTCACGGACTGCCAAAAACGTCGAGGACACCACCCAGTCCTCCCGCACTGTTTGAAAATCTCTATTTCTTCTAATGTTTTCCAGCCACTCCTCATAATCCATCTGATCGAGAAGCGCGCTGCCGTTGATGACTCTTTCGCCGGCTTGAAAAAATTCATTTTTGAACGCCAGTATTGCAGTTTTATTTGCTTTTGTGGGTGGGATGAGTGTTAAGTTTTCCATGAGGTGTCCTTTCATTGATTTATCTGAACCTCAAAATAATATCCTAAATATTTCATCTGACTGTAATTGTTTTTTCTGCTTTTAATCAGCCTGCATTCGATAAGACTGCTCAATTAATTCCATCACATCATCTATTTCAGATGTATGTTCAAAAAATAACTCAACATCACCATTGCCCCACCGGCCAATACCTGTGATATCTCTGCACACTCCTTTAGGGTCGATTATTTCTGGGTATTTCATATTTAACGAAATACGCAAGCGCTGTTTCTGCACTACGATATCTGTAAAGTTTGTGTCCAGTTTATAGGCGATATAAAGCTTTTTAAACTCTCTCTTTACGTCCGGTGACAAATTCATAATACGTCGGTCAAGCATTTCAAATAGCATTTTTGTAAAGGCGTTAATGTTGTAGGATTCTAATGTGTAACGCTGCGTAGGCTTTTCTTCTACCTGGTATGGAGCTAATTCTTCTGGTTTTAAATCTGGGTATTGCCATATCTGTTTCGCTTTATTATTTAATAAAGCTGCGCGTTCTTTAATGCGCTGTTCATTCCACTCTGTAAGTTTAACAAGATAAGCATTCAAACGAAGCGCACTCTCCTTAAATCCACCCTCCATCTCCATTTTTATCATAAACGGACTATCGCTCATTTCGGAATTATAAGCGGTGAGCGTAAGATTACCAATTGTGTGAAGATAAGTTTTTTGTATTTCACGCCAGTTTGGTCCGAGCATTGTTTTCCAATCATCCCTTAGATTATTACTCTGCGGCATAATATGCTCGATTGTATAATTTTCTATAATAATTGGAGCTTTGTTCCCGAAATTCTCCAAATGACTCAAGATAAAGTTTCTGGAGCGCATATTATAAATATCCTTTGTAACAAAGGCTTTTCCAAACTTGTCGTCATCAGGAAACTCCTTGTAATCGTCCCTTAATATGAAGAATGCTTTAATAGAGTTTACATAATCATCTGTACGAATTTTATTGCGCAGAGTTGCAAAGGTCTTGTTCAGTGAATTGGTCGGAATATCACAAATACTTCTGCGGAAAACATAACTGATGCACATTTTCATGATTTCAATCAGGTTCTCCTCAGTAATGGCTCCTTCTGCACAATCGCTATGTACTTTCAATAGAAATGGATATGCAACATCCATTCTCAAAGCATGGATATCCGTATACAATGCTTTGACATTCGGATTTAAACTACGTCTAAAAATCATATCTGTATAATATTTCGCATAAGTCAGCAAATCCTCACACAATTCACGAACGGAGGCAAACTCACAATTTAAATGATATGCTTTAAATTCCTCATAGACGCAGTTAATCTTTGGAATGCGTGTTAATTTCATGGTCAGATAATCACGGAAAAATTTATCCATGATCGAATCCTGCTTTTCATAATCAAAAAGCAACTCCATAGGCCTCCACTGATGCGTATACACATAATTCTGCTCACTGGTTTCCAATCCCATCAAAACATAATTTCGAATCAAATCAGACTCTGACAGCTCTTTACCTGTGGAATTCAGGCTTTCGAAAATGGCCTGTGCATCATCCACCGCACGATCAAGAGTAATGTTTACAATCTGGAGTTTTCCGATAGATTCATAAATTTCTGCCGGTTTCAATTCCATATCTGCAATACGATCTGAAAAGAATTGATAATTTTCCAATATCCGTGATGAGCTTGTGATTTGAATTAGATTTCTTTCTACCAAACCTATCAGCATAGCGCGGTCAGTCTCTGTCAATAACAATTTGTACTGCTCATCGCCAATTTCATACTCGTTTTTTAACAACATACTATTAATGCGCCGAAAATTTATTGTAGTATCTTCTGGATGTTCCATTGCATAATCTCTTAAAGAAATCAGCAGCAAAGCCAACGTCGTCATTCGCTGCTGTCCATCGATAATCATAAACTTCTGAACGCCAGTAGGCATAGCCTGTTCCGCAATATTAACAATCGAACCTACAAAATGGCCTGCTTTGTTCTTCTTTTGCATTTCTACAATATCATCCCACAGCCGTTTGCACTGTTCTAGGTCCCAACTATAGTAACGCTGATAGACAGGAATCAAAAACTGTTTGTTTCCATTCAATATTGCATATATATTTCCTTTTGCCGCATCCATCTTGGCAATCTCCCCTATTATTCTTTTTCGTATGAAGTAGTACACTCAGCAACCATTGATACAGTCTGGGCCTCTATGTTGTAAATTGATTCTTTATAAAAAGGGATCGTTTTTCTTTCCACATCAGACATTACCGGGCCATTCTTTGGAATTAGAAATACTATAAATTTTCTCTTTTAAAATCTCATACTTCTTTTTACCTATACAATATACGTTGAAAAGACTTTCAGACCATACTTTTCCATGATATAATCCTTAATTTCCTCTTAGGTCCCTTTTACTTCCAAAGCCGTCAAATCGAGTTCATTCATATCAAACGTAACCTCAATATATGTCCAGATTTTTTCTAACCAACTGGACCACCGTCTTCACATGTGATTGATAGGCTTTTCTACACGTTTATAGAATGTTCCCTGTGTTTAAGCACTTTTCAAACAATCTTGTCAGCTAAGTTTGATTAGGCTATTTTCGCTTGCAAGGGCATTCTATCAATAATAACGTCGTTATTCATCTTCATTTTTTGTAAGCATAGCCAATCCTGTCATCGTCAAAGATTCCATGTTTTTCATCTGCTTAATCGCCAAGTCACGCAGCGATGCCAATCGCTCTGACTGTTTTTTTCCTTATTCAATCAATACAGCATTATAACTTTCCATGTTTGACAATACCAGTAATTGATTAAGATTCGCATCATCACGCATGTTCCCTTTTTTGTCAGGATTCATTTCTCTCCATTGCTTTGCTGTTATTCCAAATAAAGCAACATTCAGTAAATCTGCTTCATTCGCGTATGTATAAGCAATCTGCTCTTTCGTTAATTCCCGTGGAATAAGATTCTCCTTAATAGCATCTGTATGAATACGATAATTTAATTTTGATCTTTCCTTATTAAGGTTCCATTTTAATGACAATCGACTATTTTCATCTGTTTTTATTCTCTGGTAATCCTTAATGATATATAACTTAAATTCAGGTGATATCCATGATGCAAATTCAAAGGTAATATCGGAATGTGCATATGTTCCGCCATAACGTCCTGCTTTCGATACATTCCTATCGCTGAAACATTGTTTATCCATTTAGATGGGGACATCGTAAAAGCATTAAGTCCTGCTTGGTTTTTAACTTATTCCAATATCGTCGCGCATGCTATTTACAATATTTCTGCGAGATACTTGAATAATATTCTTGATTGGGTCTCCAGCTTCTCCTGCTCTTCGTCCAGATATAAACACATTATGAATAACGACTTCAAATTCCACAAGAGAATTTCGTACATTCTGCCCTGCATAAAGATCAAATACTGCTTTATCTGATTCATAAAATAAATCATACTCTTCTTTGGCTTTAATATACTGATCACGAATCCATGATATTTTTTCTTTTGAATACTCTCTATTTGATATCTGCGTTTCAATATCACTTTTCCGCCCCAAACTATTATTTTCATTTTGCAACTGTTTTCTATAATCCTCAATCTGATAATCTAAACTTTTCAAAACAGCATCAAACCATTCCATTGAATAATTAGGTGCATATTCAACGCTGTTCAGCACATCATTTGGTGATATGTCAGGATAGAGATTAATTATTCCAATCAATTTTGTATATATTTCGTTTAATTTATCTATTTTTGTCTCTTGTTTTTTGGTTTCATAATCATAACGAATTCTATTTCTTTTAATTCTATAGTTTAGAAGTGATGTACATATCGTTGTGACTAATGTAATTCCCGCACCAATAAGTGCAGCTATTATTGCTTCTGACCTCATTATTTCTCCATTTATAGTTTCATTTTTGAACTGTATTTTCTATCTTTGCGCTGGTTACCACTCTCTATCCTAATCACATTACTACGTTTTCTTTTCTCAATTTGCACCGCCTCAAAAATTTTCTTTGATATCATCGCTGGGTTATTATCTGTTGACAAATACTTTGTTTCGCTTTCCCTCGATTTCAAAAGGCGAACATCACCGGTATATTTCTCATTGCTCAGCATGACATCAATTGTTCTTTTACACCACTTTTCTTTTCCAGTTGGCGATGGTATTTTTCTTCTTTCCAAATCCTTGATGATACCCAGAACGCTCTGCCCGCTAAGATACAAATCAAATATCAACTTCACATTCTTCGATGTTTCCTCGTCAATAACCAGATGCCTCTCCGTATCATGCTTATATCCATAACATTTTCTGTCATACAGCTTCGATCTTCCAGAAACCGCACTTTGCTTGATTCCCCACTTAATGTTTTCACTACGGGATTCATTCTCCGCCTGCGCAAGCGATTCAATAATAGAAATCATCAAGTCACTGTCTGTATTTGCAGTATCCAACTCTTTAGCTGCTCTGCATTTCAAGAATGATAATCATCCTGTTTTGATTATATCATCTACTCAACTCATTTACAGTAACAATCCTATCTCCACAACCCTATCCGTTTTCATCTTGTCAACTCAACCCTACATTATTCAGCAGTAGCTATGTTCCCGGAAAGTCTTTTCAGCAATTATACAAGAGCCAAAACCCGAACTTCAAATCACGGAAATTCCCTTATTTCAAGCCATTCCTTGGCTTTTATTTTTCGACCCGTGACATCAACACAACACTCTCAACGTGCGTTGAGTGTGTGAAAAAGATTCCTGAAAGACGTAATCCGGCCTTGGTGGAAACAACATAATTCCTACAAAAATGATCTTCTAGCTACTTTTCTAAGCCTTAGCTTTGTCCTTCTTTTAGATTATATCATAGATTTTTTGGGGCTTAGCATCTCCAGATAGAGAACTACTTGCCCGTGTTGCTCGGCATAATCGGATTCTAATTGTGCCACAGTCTGAGGCACAATTACTACAGTTCTTTTTTTTATTTTATTAATGAACGAAAGGCTACTGCGTAACTCTTCCGTAAAGTAACCATTCAAGTCTGGCATTCGTATCAATATTGAAGAATAATGGAAAAAACGCTGCACTTTACTACAGTCAATAACTAACAGGGCATAGCCTTTTAAATGATTCTAAAAAAACAAGAATCTTGCTTGAGATTTAACATTGCTTGCACATGGTACATATTGAGTGCTCTTAAGGCTATTTGATATTATTTTTTTCGTTTTGAATCTTGAATGATTTCTTGAATAATTTCAAATAACCTACAGAACGCATTGTAAGATGGTGAGCTTTTTATTATCGTTGACCGAGCTGCAAACTCTTGCTTGCTCAAAGCATAATTGATGTCATTATTTTCAGCCATAGATATCACCCTTGTATCGCTCGAGCCATCTATTACTTTTATGCTATCAGCACCACAAAGACTCCGCTTAACACACAGTAATCCATGCTCGATATCTCTTCCATATTTATCAAAATCGTTTCCTAAAAACAGTCTCCGTTCTTTTTTGTCGGAGCATACATAAAAGGTCTTGATTTCAACATCTGAGTAATAATGCTCAATGCAGATTTCGGGTGTTGAAATACGATGCTCTGGAATAGGTAGAACTAAAGAATACACCCCATTTTCCCAATATTTATAAGGATTTGGCTCATTGCCCATTTCTTTTACAATCTTCGGTTCATCGCGGTCTGCAATAAAAATAAAAATCTTACCCAATTTCATTTTACTGAAAGCTCTACACATTTCAAGTAGCGCTGCACTGCCCATTTCTTGTTTTATCATTCCACTTTTAGATGAATTTCCTGGCTCATACTCAAAAAAATCAACCTTGTAAAATTGTTTGATATATTGTGACCAGTACTTTTTCATATGTTTCCAATCGGTGGAACCCTCGGTAATAATCAAAGGATTCTCACCAGTAAAAGCTTCTAATAATCCTCCATATTCCTCGGAATATATTTTTCTAAATGTCTCTGATGCAAATGGAATAATACTACTGTGACTCATAAGTGCCACTGATTCCTCAATTTGTGAATACAAGCAATGCATATCAGCATGTGCTTTGATACTTAATACCATGTGAGTGCCAATTGCTTGGAGCGTAGGTGCACCATATAACGGAGGATTATCAAAAAAGAAAGAAATATCCTCAAACAATTCGCACATATCCTGTGCTTCTATGAACACTTCAATTGGACATGCTTCTGCTGCATAATGCTGTCCCGATACTGAAAACAAAAACTTTTCTTTCCCCAAATAATAATGCTCTATGTTACCGTCAGCAAATGAGTTATCACTAAGTATTACTGACGCTGATCCAATAGTTAGCCTTGTATCTCCAGTTACTTTAATGTTATGATTATGACAGATACACTTAAAAATAAATCGTCTTAATTGTAAATCGCTTAAGCAAGCAATAGTTGATGAATAGTTTTGGAATAGCCTCAAGAACTCCTGCATCATTTCATCTGAATATTCTTCTTGACAAAACCCGACTCGAGAAACATACCCCGGGCACATATAACAACCATCATCCCACACAGATACTATATAGTTTACAGAATGTGCTTTGAAGTATAATATACTACTGCTTTCAAGAAGTTTTGTTCTTGTCTCAATTTCAACATCCTCTGTATCGTAGTAGCCGCGCTCAAATTCTTCTTTATTAAAATCATAGTAACTAAATGACATAAATACGGACACTAATCCAGTACCTTTATCAATCTCAAATCCTAATTCCCCATACTCATCGAAATGCAATTCAAGTATGTCAGTATCTTCATTGACTTCATCTTCATCGTAAAAACAGGTGCCCACGATTTTTTCAATTTTATTTATTAAAACTAGAACCTCTTCAATATCCATAATACCTCGCCTTCATTTCATGTATTTATCCGTTATTACTATAAACTGTGTAATACCATAAAATATAAAGCGTATCTTTTACACTTATTTTGTTTTCACTCACTCTTCGTCCGTTATTTACACGATATTCCAAACAGAATAACTTTTTCTTCTCGGATTTTCCATACGAAAAAATTTTTTACTATAGATAGTCACTTTCGACATAATTCGACACAAACCTCAACGTGCCCCGTCCCAGGAAATAAATCCACTGGCTGAACTTCCTGCACCTGATACCCATACTCACGCAGTATTTTCAGGTCGCGAGCCAGGGTGGAGGGGTTGCAGGAAACGTAGACGACTTTGGGGACGGCCAGGTTTTTGATCATTTCCAGGAGCGCGGGGTCGCAGCCTTTTCTGGGCGGGTCGAGGACAATGACATCGGGGTGGACGCCTTCTTCTGCCAGTTTTGGGGCTTCAGTTTCGGATTTTCCCTGGATAAAGCGGATATTTTCGATCTGATTGCGCTCGGCGTTCTCCTGGGCGTCAAGGACGGCGTTTTCCACGATCTCGATGCCATAGACCTGGGCGGCTTCACGGGCCAGGTACAGGCCGATGGTGCCTGTGCCGCAATAAAGGTCGAAAAGTGTTTCGGTGCCGGTTAAGGCGACCATCCTTTTCACCAGATCATACAGCACCTTTGTCTGGCGGGTATTGACCTGGAAAAAGGAATTGGGCGAGATAAGAAAGCTCAGGTCGCCGATGCGTTCCTCGATCTGCGGTGTGCCCAGCAGCAGATGGTTTTCTCTGCCCAGCACGGCATTCCCTCTGGTGGTATTGACATTCAGGTAGATGGAACGCACATCTGGAATTCTCTCGGTAATGGCTTGCAGGATTTTATCTTTATGCTTGAGTTTTTTTCCGTTTCCCACGATCACAATCATATTTTCGCCCTGCTCGTTGGTTCTCTGGACAATTCCTCTCAAAAAGCCTGTATGCTGCTGCTCGTCGTAAAGCTCAAAGCAGCCATCTTTCAGCAGCGCGTTAAAGGTTTCTATGACCTGTACACAGCTTTCAGGCTGGGTCAGGCAGTCTTCGATGGGGACAATCTGATGGCTTCTCTTGGCGAAAAAGCCCACGCCTTTACCGCTGATTTTAAACTGAGCTTTATTGCGGTAGCGGTACGGCACCTCCATGCCGATCACGGCGTTTACCGGAACGTCCTTAATCCCGCCGATTCTTTCCAGTGCGTCGGTGACGATTTTATGCTTGATGGCAAGCTGAGCATCGTACTGCACCTGCAGGAGCTGACAGCCGCCGCAGCGCCCAAAATAGGGACACGGCGGCTCCTGCCGTGTCCCGGAGGGAGCAATCAATTTTAAAATCTTTCCGGTCATATAGGTCTTCTTGATGGCGGTTATCTCAATTTCCACTGTGTCGCCCGGCACGCCGCCGTCCACAAATACGATCATATTGTCGATCCGGCCGACGCCCTCGCCGCTGTGGGTAATATCCTCTAACACCATGGTGATTTTCTCTTTTATCTTCAATGGTTTCTTTTCCTTTCTCGGTTAGGATTATTGTAACAGAAAATGCCTGGTCTGTCATATAAAAAACCGCGCCGCTCTCGGTGAACGGCACGGTCTTTTTTATTCGTTATCCTTCAGATAAGCTTTCATCTTTTCAAAGGTTTCATCGCTGATGATATGCTCGATACAGCAGGCGTCGTTTTCTGCCACCTTAGGGCTGACATCCAGAACCTGGTTTAAAAACTTGGTAATAATACAGTGTTTTTCATAGATTTTGATGCCCATGGCCTCGCCGCTGTCGGTCAGATAGATCTGGCCATAGCGCTCATGCTCTACATAACCCAGGGATTTCAGCTTTTTGACAGCGTCGTTGGCGCTGGCCTTGCTCACCCCCATGGCCTGGGCAAGGTCGGTGATGCGGACGCCCCGGTTATCCTGCGAAAAATCCAAATATATGGTTTCAATATAGTCTTCAATTGATTCGGTTAGTTTTTTTTCCATTTCCATTTTTACCACCATTTTTTCTTTTATTTTTACCTCTGGTTCCTGGCTTTTTCTCTGGGGCCTTTCCCTTGGCCATTTTTGCGCCGCGGGGTTTTTCGGGGATCAGCGCCCCTTTGTGACTGCCGATCAGGTCTCTCCGGCCGGCCTTTATCAAAGCCTCGTGAACCAGCTTATAGTTCTCTGGCCGATTGTACTGGATCAACGCGCGCTGCATCAGCTTTTCCCTATCCTTTGGAATATGCATGGACTCCATGGTAAAGGGATTATAGCCTGTATAATACATGGCTGTGGCGATGCTGCCCGGCGTCGGATAGAAATCCTGCACCTGCTCGGGCACAGCGCCATGGTCCCGGATGTACTCACTCAGGGTGATGGCGTCGCTCAGGGTGCACCCTGGATGGCCGGTTATAAAATAAGGAACCACAAATTGATTGGTCTTGAACTGTTTATCATACTGGACAAATTCCCGGTGAAAACGTTCGTAAACCGAGAAGTCCGGTTTTCCCATGCTGCGGAGCACAGACCCCGCCACATGCTCTGGTGCTACCCGCAGCTGTCCGCTGACATGGTATTTCACCAGTTCTTTAAAAAAGCTTTTATTTTTGTCTTTCAGCAGAAAGTCGTAACGAATGCCAGAGCGGACAAATACCTTCTTGACGCCCGGCAGCTGCCTTACTGCCCGCAGCACCTCCAGATATTCACTTTCGTCCGTGTCCAGATTCTCACAGGGCTTGGGAAACAGGCACTCCCTGTGCGGGCAGACGCCTTTTGTTTTCTGCTTTTCACAGGCCGGATTTCTGAAATTAGCGGTTGGACCGCCGATATCATGGATATAGCCCTTAAAATCCGGATCTTTAATCATGCGTTTTGCTTCGGCCACAATGGAGGCCTTGCTCCGCTTTTGGATATACCGCCCCTGATGAATGGCAAGGGCACAGAAATGACAATTTCCAAAACAGCCCCTGTTGGCTGTAATACTGAATTTTATTTCCTCGATTCCCGGAATTACACCGTCCCCCAGCGAGCTTTCGCACTGGCGGAAAGTATAGGGCAGTCCGTAGATTTCATCCATCTCTGCCTCAGTCAGCGGCATCTGCGGCGGATTCTGGCACAGGTACCGGTTGCCGGTCGCCTGGATAAATGGCCTTGGGTTAAAAGGATCATTGCTCCCATGAATGACTTTTGCCGCTTCGGCATAAGCCTTTTTATCCTCGGTCACCGCTTCGCAGCCCGGCAATTCCACACAATCCGAAAGCATTTCTTTAATGATACAGGCTGTACCTTTAATGTAGTTTAATTCGGATACCGGAATGCCGGCATTGAGGCTGTCCGCAATCTCGACAATGGCCTTTTCGCCCATGCCGTAGACCAGAAGATCGGCCCGGCTGTCAAAGAGAATTGAGCGCCGCACCTTGTTCTGCCAGTAGTCGTAATGGGCAAAACGCCGCAGGCTGGCCTCGATTCCGCCAATGATAATCGGAACATCCTTATAGGTCTCCCGTATTTTGCCGCAGTAGACAATGGTGGCCCGGTCGGGCCTTTTTCCGGCAGCGCCTCCCGGCGTATACACATCTTTTTTCCGCCTCTTTTTATTGACGGTATAGTGGCTGACCATGGAATCAAGGTTTCCGGCTGTCACCATAAAGCCGAGGCGCGGGCGGCCAAAGACCTCAAAGGCCCCGGCGCTGTGCCAGTCGGGCTGGGCGATAATGCCCACCCGGTAGCCATGGCTTTCCAGCACCCGTGAGATCACCGCCGCCCCAAAGGAGGGGTGATCCACATAGCCGTCCCCTGTGACCAGGACAAAGTCAACCTCTTGCCAGCCGTGGTCACACATTTCCTGCCGGTTGGTCGGTAAACATTGATTTTTCATGGTCATCACGCTGCCAGAATCATCCAATTCGCCTGAATAACCGCCAGAACCACCAGAAAAATGGTCTGGGTCAGTTCGATGGTCAGGCCGATGGTATCGCCGGTGATGCCACCGATTTTACGCTGTAAATAAAACATGAGCCCTAAATCGATGACCATGGTTCCCAGCGCTGCAAAGAAGGCCACCGGCCCAATGGCAAACCAGGCAAAGGGCAGGATCAGCACCAGGTAGAGCAGCACATGCCAAGGCTTGGTCATCTCAACAATCCGGCGTCCCAGTCCGCCGCCGCCCTCAGCGTAGGTTGAAAAGCAGCAGGTCTGTATGGCGCAGTATCGGCCGATAACTGGCATGAGGATCAGAATCAGCAGGTTTTCCGGCAAAATGACCGTATAGCAGGACCAGATGGTCAGAAACAGCAGGATCAGGCCAATGGCCCCAAAAGAACCCAGGCGGCTGTCCTTCATGATCTCCATCATTTTCTTATGGTCTCTGGATGAGAACAGGGCGTCCACTGTATCGGCAAAGCCGTCGAGATGCAGACCGCCGGTAATCCAGATATAGACGATCATGGTAAAGAGGGCCTGCAGCTGGATGACATGAATATAGGATAACACCCAGGAGACCGCGAACAGGATCGCTCCAACCAGAAGGCCCACAAGCGGCATAAAAATCATTGAATCATAAAATTCTTCCTCGCTCACATCCTTCAGCTTTATGGGAAAGCGGGTAAAAAAGGAAATGGCGATCAGTATTTTGCGCATAAAAACTCCTTTGTTGTCATAAGATCGTAAAAAAGCGCGGTAACGCCGCGTTAACAAAAGAAAAGTATGAATGAACCCATCCATACTTTTCTTAGTTTACATTTTGTTAAGATTCATCGGGCAGACCGAATTTATTATTAATGAGTTCTATTAACTTTTCGACCGCGAGCTTTTCATCATCGCCCGAGGCTTCGATTACGATCTCATCGCCCTTTTGAACAGCTAAAATCATTACACCCATAATGCTTTTAGCGTTTACACGTGTTGAGCCTTTACTGATGTAAATTTCGCTCTTGAACTTATTGGCCGTTTGTACAAATAAGGATGCTGGCTTTGCGTGGAGTCCAGCACGGTTTTGTACCACTACTTTGTCGGTTATCACATTATACACCCCTTTATAGAAAATTCCCCTATCATGTCTATTATACAACGGCCTCTTATTTTTTTCAAGTAATTGGCTTTCTTTTTTCTTTATACTCTTGCCAAAATCTTTTTCAAACTATATAATAGGGGTATAGTATGATTATAATAACCATTTGGAGGTGAACAATATGGATAAAGTAACAAAAGATATGGGCATCTTAGAAGCCGTTGAAAAATATCCTGATTCTGTGCCGGTTTTCCAGGCATACGGAATGCATTGCTTTGGCTGCATGGCTGCCCGTTTTGAAAATATTGAACAGGGATGTCTTGCCCACGGCATTGACCCGGAAGCAATGGTTCGTTCCATTAACGACGCGTTAAACGCTGTTGATGCGACCAAATAATTTAATTCTTAAGAAAAGCGACGTTCTTTTAAGGACGTTGCTTTTTTATTTCAGGTTATTCCGGAATTTATTAAAATCACTTGTCATTTTCTTAGTTTTAAGGGAAAATAAGGTTAGTTCTATTTAGAGGGAGGTAAACATGAGTAAAAACGAAACCAAAAAAATGTTTAATGCGGAATTGACGGATTCCTTCGACGGGATTGTTGATATTTCCAAGGGAAGCCTTCAAACTCTGACCGACACCGATGAAAATATGTACCTCAGCTTTTACACAGACAGTCTGCTCTGGAGCTGCGGTTATAATAACCCCACCATTAACCGGGATATTAACGCCATGGTTAAGGACTATCAACGGGAAAATAAACCTGTGGATCTGGAGTCTCTGCTGAGTGATCTGGACGCGCAGCTTAAGCCGCACCTGCCTAAAAAGCTGGCCGTAACCTATTTTAGCTCTGAGAATCCTTACCCGCGTCTGCTCAAGGCATTGTCCTCCAAACGCGGCAAGACGGAATTTCTCTGTCTTGAAAAACTCCCCGGGCTTTTCCCTGAAGAGTTTGCCGGACAGATTTATTCATTCGAGGAGCTCATCGCCGACGACCCAAAGGTCAACATCGACGGTATCAAAAATACGGTCTTTCCGGAGCTCAAAACCATCAAGCTTATTCTTAAAAAGCACCGGAGCGCGCTGGCGGGCTGTATCATCAACCCCATTATTACAAGTGACGCCTCCATCGCGAAAAAAGACCTGCTGGAGCCGGTCCTGGATCTGCTCGCCAAGTTTAACATTCCCATTATCTGGGATGATTCCACCGCTGGTTTTTACCGGACCGGGCCGATTTTTTCCTATAAGCTCTACGACATCCAGCCCGATGTGCTTGTCTATAACGGCAGCCTGTACAATCACCGCTCCGTACACTTTGTGTCCATGACAAAGCGGATCAACAAGCTTTTCGCCATTCAGGAATCCCGGGTGGTTCTGGAGGATGTGCCCAATTATATCATGCTGAAGGTTGTCCTCGGCTTCATGGAATCCTCAAATTTGTCGAAAAAGATCCAGGCGCTGGGTACCCGATTCCAGGGTAAGCTGCGGGCCCTTGAGGCCAATTGCGGCCGGAAGTTCAGCATTAAGGGCAAAGGGCTGATCCTGTTCATTGATTTTAAAAAGGAATCGGTCGCAGACAGCTTTGTGCAGTTTATGAAGGAAAAGGGAATTCTTGTAAAAAAATTCGCGGCGGTTCCTCAGTTTGTGATGATCTACCCGCCGCTCATCATTACTGAAAAAAACATTGATGAGATTGTCGAAAACTTCAAACGCTTTTTTAACCAGCCCGCATAATCAGAGCCCGGCACAAAACTGTGCCGGGCTCGCTTCATTTTATCCCCGCTCAGGACTTCCGGCACATGACTGCCGTATAGATCAGGTTCAGACCCACCCCGTTGGTGTTGACCTGTATGCCGTCCTTATTGATATGGTAGCCCTCCTCATGGGCTTCATTCAGCTGCTTTTCAAATGACTTGCGGTCATTGGCCGTCACTACCTTGTAAAAATCCATGTTTACCTCCTGCTATCATCTCATATTTTCACAGCCCGGCTCCGGCCCGCCGGAAGGGCTAAAAAAAGAACCTCCACCTGTTTTCGGTGGAGGTTCTTCAAAATTTACCTCTTTGATGCTTCCACGCGAAACTGGCAAAACACGTATCTGACTTTCACAGTTGCGGTGGAGCAGTCTGCCCGGGGCATTCTTCCGTTGGTATGCTTTGCTTGAGGCTATTATAGCAAAATCCGGATAAAATTTCAATATTAAATGATATTTTTTTGTTTAATTCTTAATCGATCTTCTGAATATTAACCACCATAGCCTTTGGTCTTGTCATGGCCTCGATGGAATATTTTACACCCTGGGTGCCCATGCCTGAGGCTTTTACACCCAAAAACGGGAAATGGTCCGGGCCGCGCTCGGTTTTATTATTAATCTGTACGGTCCCCACCTCCAGGTGGTTGGCAATGTAGAAGGCCTGATTGATATTATTGGTAAAAACAGAGGACTGAAGGCCGTATTCTGAGGCGTTTGCGATCTCGATGGCTTCCTCCACACTCTTTAGCCGAATAATGGGTAAAACAGGGCCAAAGGGCTCTTCCCAGGCAATTTCCATGTCTTTAGTCACATGATCTAAAAGGGTTGGGTAAAACAGGTTTTTCTCACGTTTATTGCCGGTCAGCAGTTCTGCCCCTTTGTCGAGCGCGTCATCCACTAGTCCCTGGACAAAATCCGCTGATTGATCATCAATAAGCGGAACCACCGCGGCGTTTTTCCAGGGATCACCGACGTTCAGCTTTTCGACACGCGCCTTCAGCTTTTCGGCCAGCTTGTCTGCCACTTCCTCCTGTACCAGAATCCGCTTGACCGCCGTACAGCGCTGTCCTGAATAGGAAAAGGCGCCGGACACAATGTTATCGGCCGCAAAATCCAGATCCGCGTCGGGTAAAACCACTGCGGCGTCCTTACCGCCAAGCTCCAGAAGCAGTGGCACCATCTCGGATATTTTTGAGATATGGCGCCCCACCTCGGTGCTTCCCGTAAAGTTGATAAAATTGATCCCTTTGTGCGTGACCACATAATCCCCGATTTCACTGCCTCGGCCGGTTACCGTGTTCAGCACGCCGGTTGGCAGGCCGGCCCGGTTGAGGATTTCCACCAGATGCAGCGAGCTGATGGCTCCCTGGGTCGCGGGCTTTAAAATCACCGTGTTGCCGCCGATAAGCGCCGGAGCAATTTTGGACATGGCCAGATTTACCGGATAGTTAAAGGGTGAAATGGCCAGAACTGTGCCAAGAGGCACCCTCGTTACATAGGAAATCTTGTTGCGGGTGCCACCGGGAAAATTATCGCCGCTGATGGCCTCGCCGGCCATGCTTTTTCCCACGTCGGCAGTGTATCTCAAAAAGTCCGCGGTACGCTCAATTTCAGAGCGGGCTGAGGCCAGATCCTTTGCAACTTCCCGCACCAGCACCTCTGCCATCTCATCCAGATGCTTTTCAAACAGGTCTGCGGCGGCATAAAAGATTTCGGCCCGTTCATAGATGGGCATTTCGGCCCATGCCTGAAGGCTGTCCTTTGTGCTGGCAATGGCCTCGTCCACCTCATCTCTGCTCATGGCCGGTATCCTGCCCACCAGAGAACCGTCGATGGGCGATTTGATGGCAAGCGTCTGGCCCTCATCATTGCCGCCTGTCCATTCTCCATTCAGGTAGCGCTTATAGACGCGTTCATCCTTATCATTTATATCAAAAATTCTGTCAAAAAACATATTTTCTCTCTCCTTTCGGTATTTCTTCTTATAAGATACCCTTTTGGAGAATGGACAAACGCAAAACCTTATCTGTACCCACAATAACTATAAAAAAGCCCCCGGATTCCATATGGAGTCCGAGGGCTTTGTACTTTTAGCCTGGATTAGAATTCCTGCGCAGCCATGCGTTTGTAACCTGCATAGCGTTCTTCGGCTTCTTCCTGAGCTTTTGCATATAACTGGTCTGCAACTTCTGGGAAGCTTAAACGTAATGAGGTGTAACGAACTTCGCTGTTAATGAAATCCTGGAATTTGCTGAAGTCTGGTTCTTTTGAATCCAGTGTGAATGGATTTTTGCCTTCGGCTTTCAGCATTGGGTTGTAACGGTATAAGTGCCAGTAGCCGCATGCAACAGCATCTGCTTCATGAGACTGGGTACGGCCCATACCACCCTTGATGCCGTGGTTGATACATGGCGCGTAAGCAATGATCAGGGATGGACCCGGATAAGCTTCCGCTTCCTGTAATACCTTCATGTACTGGTTCTTGTCAGCACCCATGGCAACCTGGGCAACATATACATAGCCGTAGGTAGCTGCCATCATACCAAGGTCTTTCTTCTTGATTCTTTCGCCAGACGCTGCGAACTGTGCAACGGCGCCGGTCGGAGTAGATTTAGAAGCCTGGCCGCCAGTGTTGGAGTAAACTTCTGTATCCAGAACGAATACATTGATGTCTTCCTTGGAGGCTAATACATGGTCTAAACCGCCGTATCCGATATCGTAAGCCCAGCCGTCACCACCGAATACCCATACGGATTTCTTGACATAGTGATCTGCATTGTCCTTAACGAATTTCAGTTTATCTGCCAGTACCTGGTCATCTACAGAGTAGCCTTCCAGAGCGGCTTTTAATTCTGCTGCTGCTGCTTTAGAGCCTTCTGCGTCGTCTTTGTTTTCGATCCACTTGTTCGCAGCAGCTTTTACTGCTTCAGGTGCAGTTTCCGCGATGGCTGTCAGATAGTTCGCGATGGTTTCTCTGATCTTGTTGCTTGCCTGTAACATACCGAAGCCATATTCTGCATTGTCTTCGAACAGGGAGTTTGCCCATGCAGGACCCTGGCCCTGAGCGTTTTTGCAGTATGGTGTGGACGGTGTGGATGCACCCCAGATTGAGGAACAGCCAGTCGCGTTGGCGATCATCATGCGGTCGCCGTATAACTGGGTAACAGCCTTGATGTATGGCGTTTCACCACAACCAGCACAGGCGCCGGAGAATTCAAGCAGCGGCTGGCAGAACTGACTGCCCTTAACGGTGTATTTATTCATGCGGTCGTCTTTAACTGGAACCGTTGTTGCATATTCCCAGTTGGCAACCTGATTTTCCTGAGTTTCAAGAGGTTTCATTTCCAGAGCTTTTGTCTTAGCCGGGCATGCGTCGGCACAGTTGCCGCAGCCTGTACAGTCTAATACGCTCACCTGGATTCTGTACTGTAAGCCATCGAACTGTTTGCCGTTGGCTTTAATGCTGTCAAAGCCTTCTGGAGCAGCGGCTTTTTCAGCTTCGTCCATTAATACAGGGCGGATCGCAGCGTGCGGGCATACGAAAGAGCACTGGTTACACTGGATACAGTTTTCCGGAATCCACTGTGGTACATTTACAGCGATACCACGTTTTTCATAAGCGGAAGAACCAGCCATGTAAGTACCGTCTTCATTGTCGACGAAAGCGGAAACAGGGATGCTGTTGCCTTCGAAACGGTTAACCGGGCGCAGGATTTCCTTAACGAATTTTGGTTCGTCTTTAACTTCTACGGCTTCGTCCTGTGCGTTTGCCCAGTCAGCAGGAATTTCTACCTTGGTTAAGATATCCGGGTTGATACCAGCGTCAACAGCTTCGTAGTTCATACCTACAATCTTGTCACCCTTCTTACCGTAGGATTTCATGATTCCTTCTTTCATGAACTTAACCGCGTCGTCAATTGGGATGATGTCGGCCAATTTGAAGAAAGCTGCCTGCATGATGGTGTTGGTTCTACGGCCAAGACCGATTTCTTCTGCAACCTTGGTGGCGTTGATGATATAGAACTGTGTATCATTTTCAGCCATGTAGCGTTTCATGCTTGCCGGCAGACGTTCGCCCAGCTCATCGACTGACCAAACAGTGTTCAGCAAGAATGTGCCGCCCTTTTTCAGCCCGTTTAACAGGTCATACTGGTGTACATAGGCCTGTGTCGAGCAGGAGATAAAGTCAGAGTTAACGATCAGGTATGGTGACTTGATCGGCTGTTTACCGAATCTTAAGTGGGAAACGGTGATACCGCCGGATTTCTTGGAGTCATAGTCAAAGTAGCCCTGAGCGTATAAGTCGGTGTGGTCACCGATAATTTTGATGGAGTTTTTGTTGGCGCCGACGGTACCGTCAGAACCCAGACCCCAGAATTTACAGCCCTTGGTTCCTTCTGGAACAGTGTGGATGTTATCTGTTACTTCAAGGCTTGTGAAGGTAACATCATCGACAATACCGATGGTGAATTTATCTTTCGGTGTGTCTAATTTCAGGTTGTCGTAAACAGCCTTGATCTGGCCAGGAGTGGTATCCTTGGAGCTTAAGCCGTAGCGGCCGGCGATGATTAAAGGAGCGTTTTCCTTGCCGTAGAAAATGGTGCAGACATCCTGGTATAAAGGATCGCCGAGTGCGCCAGGTTCTTTTGTTCTGTCTAAGACACAGATGCGTTTAACATTTTTCGGTAATGCTTCAAAGAAGTATTTTTCAGAGAAAGGTCTGAATAAGTGTACTTTTAATACACCAACCTTTTCGCCCTGTGCTGCCAGGTAGTCAATGGTTTCTTCGATACAGTCTGTGACAGAACCCATTGCGACAATGATGTTTTCAGCATCCGGATCGCCGTAGTAGTTGAACGGATGGTATTCTCTGCCGGTTTCCGCGGAGATTTTGTCCATGTATTCTGCAACGATGTCTGGAACAGCGTCGTAGAATTTGTTGCAGGCTTCACGCGCCTGGAAGAAGACGTCGCCGTTCTGGGCGGTTCCTCTTGTTACAGGGTGTTCCGGATTTAAAGCGTGATCTCTGAAAGCCTGAATGGCATCCCAGTCAACCATTTTCTTGTAAGCTTCATAATCCATGACTTCAACCTTCTGAACTTCGTGAGAGGTTCTGAAGCCGTCGAAGAAGTGTAAGAACGGAATTCTTGATTTGATGGCAGCTAAATGCGCAACGCCGCCTAAATCCATGACTTCCTGTACAGAACCGGTGGCCAGCATGGCAAAACCAGTCTGGCGGCAAGCCATAACGTCGCCGTGGTCGCCGAAGATGGATAAAGCGTGAGCAGCCAGAGTACGGGCAGATACATGGAATACGCCTGGTAATAATTCACCGGCGATTTTATACATATTCGGGATCATTAATAAAAGACCCTGAGAAGCTGTAAAGGTTGTTGTTAAAGCACCGGCAGCCAAAGAACCGTGGACTGTACCAGCGGCGCCCCCTTCAGACTGCATTTCAGATACTTTGACGGTTTCTCCAAAAATGTTTTTTCTTCCCTGTGCAGACCAGGCATCAACGTGTTCAGCCATTGGGGAAGACGGGGTGATTGGGAAGATGCCGGCTACTTCAGTAAAGGCATATGCCACGTGAGCAGCAGCCTGGTTCCCATCCATTGTCATCATTGTTTTGGACATGATATTCCTCCTTAGAAATTAAGCATTTAAAAATGTATTAATTGTGTATAACAAATTTTTACCTTCATCGATTATAACACAATTCAATTAGGGTGTATACACACCTTTTCGGATAATTTTTTGTCCTGTTTTTCGTGCAGAAATCTCTGTTAAAAAATTGACAGGTAAAATTTTGATTTCGGGTATTTTTTTGACAAATTTTGACGCTTCTCCATTGTTTTGAACAGGTTTTCAGCGCCATTCTTTTCACTCCGCGCTTAAAACAGCGCTTTTTTTCGCTTTTCAGGCATCCAGCTCTGCTATTTTCTTTTCGATGGCCCCGATGACGGTTTTCAGCACCTTGATCCGGGCATAGTACTTGTCATTGCCCTCCACCACGATCCATGGCGCGTTTTCGGTGGAGGTTTTTAACAGCATCCGGTCCACAGCCACCACATAGGCGTCCCATTTTTCGCGGTTGCGCCAGTCCTCATCGGTGATCTTCCACTGCTTGTCCGGGTCGTTTTCTCTTTCCTTGAAGCGTTTTTCCTGCTCGTCCTTGCTGATGTTCATCCAGAACTTGAGCGCCACTGCCCCAAAGTCTGTGAGCTGCCGCTCAAAATCGTTGATCTCCCGGAAGGCTCTTCTGTAATCGTCGGCTGTGCAGAAACCCTCGATGGGCTCGACCATTACCCTGCCGTACCAGGTGCGGTCATAGATACTGAAATGCCCGCGCTTGGGCACGGTTTTCCAGAAGCGCCAGAGCCAGTTGTGGGAGAGCTCCTCGCTGGTGGGCGCGGCAGTGGGATAAACGCGGTAGCCTCTGGGGTCCAGGTTTTCACAGAGGCGCTTGATGGCCCCGCCCTTGCCTCCGGCGTCCCAGCCCTCAAAGCCGATAATAACAGGTATGCGGCGGCTGTAGATCTGATACTCGAGATCTCGCAGCTTTTTCTGGCATTTTTTCAGCTCTTCCCTGTAAGTCTCCCGGTCCATGCTTTTGTCCATGTCCACGGATTCCAGCACCGGGGTGCGGTAAGGATCGTCCCCGGCAGAGATAAGAGGCTGCAGCACTGGCTTTTCCGTGTTCTCTACTTTCTCGATTTCCTTTTCCAGCCGGAACGCAAGGGTATTGTAAATTTTCAGGCAGGCGTAATCCTTATTGTGTCCCTCTACCAGTGTCCACGGGCCGCAGTCGGTGTCGGTGGCCTCCAGCGCGTGGTTGAGCTTTTTATAAAGCTTATCGTAGTTTTTATTCTCACGCCAGTCCTCCTCGGTCACACGCCAGCTGGTGGACGGGTTTTCCTCCAGTTTCTCAAAACGCTTTTTCTGTTCTTTCTGGCTGATGTGGATAAAAAACTTGATGATGACGGTCCCGTTTTGTGCCAGAACCTGCTCAAAATCATTGGCCTGGTGGAGAAGCCGCTTCAGCTCGCCCTTGTCCAGCTTTGGCCGGTGAACCAGATCGCTGTAATAGCTGCGGTCAAACAGGACCATCCGTCCCTTTTCCGGCGTTTTGGTCCAATAGCGCCACAGCAGAGGCCGGTTGATTTCATCATCGTTGGGCCGGATGGCGTTGTATACCACAAAGCTTCTGGGGTCCAGCGGGATCATCAGGTCGTTGATCAGCGTCCCCTTGCCCGCAGCATCCCAGCCCTCAAAAATAATGAGCACCGGTATGCCCAGCTCCTTTATCCGGCGCTGCAGGGCGCCCAGCTTAAGGGAGAGGGCATCTTTTTCTTCCTTATAAACCGCTTTTTCAATTTCGATATCAAGATTTAATTTTTCGAGCATACGCATCGCTCCTTCATCTGGATTTTATTGTACGATCATTTCTATTATACACTGGCAATCTAAATTTTATATGAAACCGACTAAAAAAGACCTGTTCGTCTAAACAAGTCTTTTCTCGAGTGATGCTTTATTTTTGATAGCTGTTAAATACTTCTTCCAGATTATCCTGAGAAAGGGTGTTCATCAGGTATTCGGCATACTCTGCACCGGTTGCGCCGGTATCCCGGCCGGTGATGACCAGCTTCTTCTCAAAATTGCCGCAGATGTCCAGCGCCATCTGAAGCTTTCTGGCTTCGTCCATGTAGCCGATGTGTTCGAGCAGCATGCCAGCTGCGCGGATAATGCTGCACGGGTCTGCATACTGGCCGCGGCCCTCGTCGACCATTCTCGGCGCTGAGCCGTGGATGGCTTCAAACATGGCGTAGCGCTTGCCGATGTTCGCAGAGCCCGCGGTGCCAACACCGCCCTGGAACTCGGCAGCCTCGTCGGTTAAAATATCGCCGTACAGGTTTGGCAGCACCATCACCTTAAACTGGGAACGGCGTTTTTCATCGACCAGCTTGGCGGTCATGATATCAATGTACCAGTCGTCCATTTCCACCTCCGGGTACTCCTTCGCGATGGCCTTGGCGGTATCTAAAAACTTGCCGTCGGTTGTTTTGATGACATTGGCCTTGGTGACCACTGTCACCTTATTCTTACCGGATTTCTTCGCGTAGTCAAAGGCAGCGCGAATGATTCTCTCTGAGCCCTCCTGGGTGGTGACGGTAAAATCGATGGCCAGGTCGCCGTTGACATGGACACCCTTGCTGCCGACCGCGTAGCCGCCCTCGGTATTTTCACGGTAGAAGGTCCAGTCAATACCCTTTTCGGGAACTGAGACCGGGCGCACATTGGCGAACAGGTCCAGCTCGCGGCGCATGGCCACGTTGGCGCTCTCGATGTTCGGCCATTTATCCCCTTCTCTCGGGGTGGTGGTTGGTCCTTTTAAAATAACGTCACATTCCTTTAATTCTGCCAGGACATCGTTTGGAATGGCCTTGCCGCAGGCTGCGCGGTTTTCGATGGTCAGACCGTCGATTTCCTTAAAGACAACCCGTCCCTTTTCCACATCATCCTTTAGCAGAAACGCCAGAACCTTTTCGGCTTCCGCGGTAATGAAAGGGCCGATGCCGTCGCCGCCCACAATCCCGATGACGATCTGATCTTTAGACGCGTAGTCGACAAATTCGCTTTCGGCCTTCATGCGGTCGATGCGCGCGAACTGCTCTTCCAGAATTTTACCAAAATGTGCTTTTGCTTTTTCAATCTCTTCTAAATGTTTCAAACCCAATGTCTTCCTCCAGAATCTCTATTTTATTTATAAAACTAAGCCAGGCTAGTCTTGAAATCTTAACTTGTAGTACAGCTTGCGCGGAGTATGCTCGCAAACCATCTCTTTAATGGCGACGCCCTTGTCCACTGCCGTGACCACCCAGCTCTCGCGGTGCATGGGCGGGGTAATGGTAAGCGGGAACATGTGCTTGACAATCATGTCCGCTTCTTTATCATTGATGTTAAAATATTTTCTTGCATTTTTAAGGGCCGTCTTGGGGTGGCTGAAGCCGTGCATCTGGCGAATGCGGTCAAGGCCTCTGCCGTCCTTCTCATTATCGCGCCAGTCCTGGAAAAAGAAGTCGTGCAGCAGCGCGCCCCGCGCCACCGAGACATAGTCAAGGCCCAGCTTTTTGGCAATGAGGTATGAGTTGTAACCAACCGCCACCGAATGCGCGTAAAGCCCGTTGCCGTGATGGTCGATATCTCTCAGCTCCTGAAATTTCGGATGATCGATGATGTCGCTTACGATTTCTAAAAATTCTTCACTGTATTTTCTTTTATAAATGTATTCCAAATGTTTTGCATCTCACATTCTTTATTATTTTGCTTACTCTGTCTGAATAAAGCTTTGAGCTTATTATACCACACTTTTTTAATTTTAGATTAAAAATTGTATACAGCAACGTTTTCATCATCATCTTCGCTTAAATCGGTTAAGAATCCCGCGCCCCTATTTTAATTTAAAGAAAAAGGTGCTATCATTAATCATAACACCATATGCAAGGAGATTTAACATGAAATTTAAGGACCTGTTACTCGGCACCGCGGCCTTTACCTTTGCCGCCTCCACAGCCTTTTTTGCCTGTGTTCTGAAAAAAGGCCATGATTTTGAGGAGAGCATGGATAAGACCGGAAACGCGCTGGACCAGTGCGTGATCTGCGGCGGTAAAAATAAAATTGTGGGCGACGTGCCCATGCAGGATATGAAGATCGGCGTGTTCTGCGGCGGCATGAGCGTTGACCTCTCCCAGGTGAAGGCCGATAAAAAGCAATATGACCTGGACATTGAGGTGAGAAATGGCGGCGTGAATGTGATTATACCGGAGAACTTTAAGCTGAACGTGACGGACCGCTGCCGTATGGGCGGTATCTGCGACGATACCAGGCATCCCGAGGGCGACGGCATGGTCGTGCTCACCGTTTATGCCGACGTCTGCGGCGGCGCCCTGCATTTTGAAAACCCCATCAGCGTGAGCGAGGCCATCGAGCCAGACGATGAGCGGCTGACCGCCTGCCCCTGCACACCGCTGGCATGACTGAAATAAACCTGGAATGGATATAAATTGTTAGAAAGTAATTTTTAAATGGAGAATGTAGAATTCCATTCTCCATTTGTCTATCCCAAGAGACGGAGTCTTTTACCTAAGGAAGAAAAAAGCGGCCTGCGGGCACTGCACTCACAATGATATCTTCCTCACTAAAGTCGGCATTTTATCTCGCTGGTGTCCGGCTGTTCCACTAAAGCGGCAAAATTCCCAGCCGTTTCCCAAAGCGCCTGGCCCTTTTTTCTTATCTGGATAAAAGGCGCAGTCTCGGCTGCGCCGCTTCATATCACTTCTACTCCACCCCACTTTTCGATAAGAAAATGACAATTTTTTATACTTGACTATTTTTATCCACATTGCTATAATGAGTTTATAAATTTGAAAGGATTACATTAGTGCTGATTACGAGAGAAACCGATTATGCATTGAGGCTTGTCCGTTCCCTGGCCGACGGTGAACGCCGTTCTGTGAGCCAGCTTTCTGACGAGGAGCAGATTCCGAAAGCCTTTGCCTACAAGATCATCAAGAAACTGGAACGCGCTGGTCTGGTGAGCATTGCCCGAGGCAGCGAAGGCGGATGCAGCCTTAACAGGCCCACCCGCACCATCTCCCTGTATGATCTGATGTGCGCCATCGATGGAAGCTGTTCTCTGTCCCCCTGTATGGAATCGGGGTATCGCTGCGAATGGTGTGAAAAACATGGCAGCTGTTGTTTTCATAATCACCTCATGGTTATCCAGGAAGAGCTCAACGACCGATTGAAGGCCAGCAGCTTAGAAGAAATTTTAAAATGCGGGTGACCGCATGGTTTTTTCGGCAATATTGGACAAAAATCATCCAATATAAGGTATTGATTCATTTATATTTCAAGGAGGATCTATAATGTTATTTAAAACGACCGAGCAGCATGAAGCCCTGCGCAAGAAAATTCGTGAGTTTGCTGAAAAAGAAGTGAAGCCCCATGCTTTCATGATGGACAAGGAAAATATGTTTCCGGACGAAGCCATCAGGCAGCTTGGCGAAATGGGCGTCATGGGTATCCCGTTTGAAAAGGAATACGGCGGACAGGGTCTTGATGTTTTGAGCTATGCCATCGCGGTTGAAGAGCTCTCCCGCGTCGATGGCGGAACCGGCGTTATCCTGTCGGCCCATACTTCGCTGGGAACCTGGCCCATCGCCGCTTTTGGAAACGAAGCGCAGAAACAGAAATATTTAATTCCTCTGTGTAAGGGTGAAAAAATCGGCGCGTTTGGCCTGACAGAACCAAACGCGGGCTCCGATGCCGGCGGAACTGAAACCACCGCCATCGACAAGGGCGACCACTACCTGCTAAACGGCAATAAAATTTTCATCACTAACGCGCCAAAAGCCGACACCTATGTTGTTTTCGCGGTCACTACACCCGATATCGGGACCCGCGGCATCTCCGCCTTTATTGTAGAGAAGGGCTGGGAAGGCTTTAGCTTTGGGGATCACTACGACAAGCTGGGGATCCGCTCCTCCTCCACTGCCGAGCTGGTTTTCAATGATGTGAAGGTTCCCAAGGAAAACCTTTTAGGCGAGGAGGGCCAGGGCTTTAAAATTGCCATGGCAACCCTGGACGGCGGCCGGATCGGTATTGCCTCCCAGGCGCTGGGAATCGCCCAGGGCGCTTTTGAGGAAGCAGTGGCCTACGCCAAAGAGCGTGTCCAGTTTGGCAAGCCCATCGGCTTCCAGCAGGCCATCTCCTTTAAAATCGCGGACATGGCCACCAAGCTGCAGACAGCCCGCCTGCTCGTCTACCAGGCTGCCGAGCTTAAGGAACACCACGAGCCCTACGGCATGGAATCCGCCATGGCTAAACAGTATGCCTCCGATATTGCTCTGGAAGTCACCAACGACGCCCTGCAGATTTTCGGCGGCACCGGCTACCTGAAGGGCATGGAGGTTGAGCGGATGTACCGCGACGCTAAGATCACAACCATCTATGAGGGTACCAACGAAATTCAGCGTGTAGTCATCGCCTCCCACATTCTGGGAAAGCCCCCAAAAAAGGCCGGCGGCTCCGGCAGCGCGCCTAAAAAACCCGCGCCCATCACCGGCGTTCGCAAGCACATTATTCTGAAGGACGGCGATATCCAGGCAAAGGTCGACGCCCTCGTCGCAGCCCTTGAAAAGGACGGCTATGATTTCTCTGTGGGGATTCCCATGGACACCCCTATTGTCGACGCTGAGCGCGTGGTTTCGGCCGGCGTTGGCATTGGCGACAAGAAAAACATGAAGCTCATCGAGGATCTGGCAAAGGCTGCGGGAGCTGCCATCGGCTCCTCCAGGCCAGTGGCTGAGACTTTAAAATACGTGCCCCTCAACCGCTATGTGGGAATGTCGGGACAGAAGTTCTCAGGCAACCTGTATATCGCCTGCGGTATCTCCGGCGCCATCCAGCATCTCAAAGGGATCAAGGACGCTTCCACCATTGTGGCCATCAACAGTAACGGCAATGCGCCCATCTTTAAAAACTGTGACTACGGCATTGTGGGCGATGTGAACGAGGTGCTGCCTGTTTTGGCCAAAGCCCTGGGCACCGGCGAGAAAAAACCAGCCCCTGAAATGGTCAAGATTAAACGGCCAAAGGCTCCAAAACCAACGCCCGTAGGCCCAACCTACATCTGCGGCGGCTGCGGCTACGAATATAATCCCGATCTGGGCGATCCGGAAAACGACATCGCTCCTGGAACACTGTTTGAAAATGTTCCGGAAGACTGGGTCTGCCCGCTGTGCGGCGCCGAAAAATCTGAATTTATTATCGCCAAAAAGGAGGCTTAATCAATGTATGCAGTTAGAAATGTAACCGAGGATCTGATCTGGGTTGGGGCCAATGACCACCGCCTGGCCCTGTTTGAAAATGTTTATCCCATTCCGCGCGGCGTCAGCTACAACGCTTATGTTCTGCGCGATGAAAAAAATGTACTCTTTGACACAGTGGACTGGTCGGCCTGCCGCCAGCTCTTAGAAAACCTTGAGTTTGTTTTAGACGGCGAATCCCTGGATTACCTTGTCATCAACCATCTTGAGCCTGACCACGCGGCCAGCATTGAGGAAATCCTGATCCGCTACCCGGGAATTAAGATTATCAGCAATGAAAAAGCATTTTTGTTTATGCGCCAGTTCGGCTTTCATGTCGACGACCATGACTGCATTGTCGTAGAGGAGGGCGATACTTTCTCTTTCGGCAAGCACACCGTCACCTTTGTTTTCGCGCCCATGGTGCACTGGCCCGAGGCCATGGTTACCTTTGACGTGACAAACGGCGCCCTTTTCTCCGCCGACGCCTTTGGCACCTTTGGCGCTCTGGACGGCAAGCTTTTTGCTGACGAAGTGAATTTTGACCGTGACTGGCTTGACGACGCCCGCCGCTACCTGACCAATATCGTCGGAAAATATGGCCCCCATGTGCAGCTGCTGCTGGGCAAGGCCGCCGGCATTCTGGACAAGATCAAATTCATCTGTCCGCTCCACGGGCCAGTCTGGCGCGAAAACCTGATGTATTTTATCGAAAAATACGATCTGTGGAGCCGCTACGTGCCGGAGGAAAAGGGTGTGATGATCGCCTACGCGTCGATGTACGGCAATACGGAAAGCGCCGCCCAGTCCCTGGCTGTGCGTCTCTGTGAAAGGGGCATGACCAATGTGGTCATGTATGATGTGTCCTCCACGCATGTGTCCCAGCTCATTTCCGAAAGCTTTAAGTACAGCCACCTGGTTCTGGCCTCTACGACCTACAACCTCGGCATCTACCCGGCCATGCATAACTTCCTCATGGATATGAAGGCCCTGAACGTGCAGAACCGCACCGTGGCCATTGTGGAAAACGGCTCCTGGGCTCCCTGCTCCGGCGATCTGATGCAAGAATTTGTCGAAAATGAACTGAAGGACATGACCGTCATCAATGACCGCCTGTCCATGGCCTCTGCTCTCCATCCCGAAAAAACCAAAGAGCTTGACAGACTTGTGGACGCGATTCTGGAATCCATGGAAACACCTGAAGCATAAGACATTACAAAAAGATCGGCGCAATTTTGCGCCGATCTTTTTGTATCTCCGGTTTTACACCATGGCAACGGCTCTTGCCGGTGCGCCGCCAAAGCCCTGAAGCTTGAGCGGGAAGCAGCAGAAGTAAACCCGTTCGTAATCCATCACTTCATCCGGGAAGTCGATTTCTTCCAGGAGCCATACTTCCTTTGAGAGCAGAACCACATGGGGCTGCGGCCCCTTATCCGGTCCCCATCCGCCAATGCTCAGGCCGTCAATGCCAACGCCCTTTACACCTTTTTCATGCAGCCATTCCGCGCCTTCGCCTGTGAGATAAGGCCATTGGTAATAGTATTCCTTTGTCATGGCTCTCTTCTTGCACCAGCCTGTGTTCATGAGGACAATGTCCCCTTCCTTAATCTTGTCCGCGTAGGGCTTGAGGTGCTCGCTGGTAATGCCTGTATCCGGCGCAATGCCCCGAAGGTCAATGATCAGTGCTTCGCCCTGGAAGCCTTCAATGGGCATTTCATCAATCTTTTTGCCTTCCGGGAAAAAATGGAAGGGCGCGTCCAGATGGGTGGCGGTGTGGGCGTTCATCTTAAAGACTTCCGCCGTAAAGCCGTCCTTGGGGTTAATGGCCTCATAGGTCACCTCTGTGAGCTCATAGGTGGGCCATCCCGGACAATTGTGAAATACCGGCTGTGACATGTCAAACACTTTTTCAAACTTCTGCATCATAAATACCCCCGTATTTAAATATATTTTTGCAATGCTTACACTGCCTGCAAACTCTGGGATTCGCGCTTAAAATTGGGCGCGTACTCGACGGCCAGGCGGATGGCCTCAATCATGCTGACCGGGCTGGCAATGCCCTTGCCCGCGATATCCAGGGCTGTGCCGTGGTCCACCGAGGTTCTGAGGATCGGCATCCCGTTGGTGATGGAGATGGTGCGCTCAAAATCCACCATCTTTGTGGCGATGTGCCCCTGATCGTGATACAGGGAGAGCACCGCGTCGTAGCGGCCGTTTAAGGCCTGGTAAAAGACGGAATCGGCGCCGATGGGGCCCTCGATGTCAATGCCCCTGGCCTTTGCCTCCCGAACCGCGGGGATCACATGGTCTACCTCTTCGGTTCCGAACAGGCCGTGCTCACCGCTGTGGGGGTTTAAGCCCGCCACGGCGATTTTCGGATTATCAACGCCCAGCACCTCCAGCGCTTTCACACAGTCGTCAATAAAAGTGAGCAGGCTGTCCTTTGTCACCAAATCACAGGCCTTTCTCAGCGAGACGTGGCGCGTGAGGAAAAACACCCGCAGGTTCCGGACCTGGAACATGGTCAGCGGGTTCTTTGTCCCTGTCAGCGCGCCCACGATCTCGGTGTGTCCGATATAGGGCACCCCTGCCAGCTTCAGGGACTCCTTGTTGATGGCTGTGGTGGACAGCACGTCCGCCTTATGCTCAAGGCACAGCTCTGTGGCTTTTTTGATATACTCATAGGCCGCCTGTCCGGTCATGGCCTGGATTTCTCCGATTTTAAGGGTGTTCATATCGATGTTGTCAAGGTCGATGAGGTTTAGGACACCGGGCGTATAGTCGCCGTCCTCTGGCTCCTCGATACAGTTAATCCTTAAGTCCACACCGCTTACACGGATGGCGTCCTCCAGCACGTCCTTATCGCCCACGACCACGCAGCGGGCAATCTCCTGTATCATCTTATCGGCCAGAGCACGGACGGTAATCTCCGGTCCGATGCCCGCCGCGTCTCCCATAGGTATTGCAATGATTGGTTTCATACTCTTACTCCTTTTCGGCTAGTTTTATCTGTAAATAGGACATGGCGTTTCGCAGGGTATCCACCCTTCCGGCCAATCCGCCTTTTGTCACAATGGGCAGGCCGCTGTAAGGGCCGCCGATCAGCTCTCCGTACATGGTAAAGGGCTCGATCTCATCCAGCACGCAGATACCCGCGCTTTCCAGGGCTTCGCACACGCCCAGGGTAATGTCCCCGCCGCTGGTATAAAGGGCCTGTATCTCGCGGCTGTGGGCCTCGAGATAAGCGGCGGCCAGCTCGGCGATGGCTGCCCCGATGTGTTCGGACAGGGTCTCGACATTATAGCCGAAGCGCTCGGCAGTTTCCCTTAAGTCCAGCACGTCTTCTTCTCTTTTGGCGGTCATTACGCCCACAAAATCGCTGTGCTGCGCGCACGCGTCCAGAGCGCTGAAGATCCGCTGTTTTTCGGCGGCGCTGCGGTTTTCATCCAGCAGGGCCAGCACATCGGCCTGCACCAGCCCGGTTTTGAAAAAGGCCTCAAAGGCTTCGGCCTGCTGCCTGACAATGGGCACCACGCTGCCGATGACCATGAGCACGCGTTTGCGGGTGCGCTGTTTTTTTCCCGCGTTCAGGCAGGCCAGTGTCAGCGGCCCGGGGTCCACCGTGATAAAGGGACGGCCAAGAGATGTGCCCGCCTGGGCAATGGCGGTGATGTCCTCTCCCGCCACCGCATCAAAGCTGATGATCCGCGTGCCCTGCCGGATAAGCGCTTCCGCTTCTCCTTGGATAGCTCCCGCTCCCCTGGACACGACATCCATACCAACAGTGCCGACCGGGTAGCGGGTTTGTTGTTCCAGAATCGCCCGGACCGATGACAGGGTTACCGGACACTTGGGGTCCTTGCCGACCCCGGTGCGCTCCAGCAGGTTTCCCTCAATTAAAAGGTAGCCCCCGGCCACCAGCTTCTTGACATCCGGATAAGCCGCGCAGACAAGGGCGACAGCTTCGCCGCCGAGGGCGTCCAGCAGCCCGTCGGTTTCGGCACCGATGTTGCCCCTCAAAGTGCTGTCGATCCGCTTTTGATAAAAGCAGCCCGCGGGCAGCAAAAAGGCCTGCGCTGTGCTTTTTACCTTGCTGTAGGCTGCCTCCGGCTCGATGCCCCGGCTGTCTGTGCTGACCGCCACAGCGTCATAGTCTGATAATACCACGGGCCCGACAGCCGCGCCGTGCCGAAAGGTCGCGAAGCGGTAGCCGTTTTTCCTGAGCAAAGCCCCGGTCACATTGGCCCCAGTTAAATCGTCGGCGATGATTACTGCCCTTGTCATCTGCTCTCCCCCTTATGCTTTAATCCATTCGATCTCTGTCTCTAAGAGCCGCGCTTCTGTCTCGGGGTCCAGCCCCGCGTCGGTTATGATCCGGTCGAAGCGGTCAATCCCGCAGATTTTGGCAAAGCTGACCCGGCCAAACTTTGAGCTGTCGGACAGCAGCACCTTTTCTCTGGCACATTCCAGAATCTGCTGCTTCAGCGCCGCCTTTTCCATGGACGGCGAGCTCACGCCCTTTTCCACATCCACAGCGCTGGCGCCCAAAAAGGCGATGTCTGCGTTAATACCCTCAAAAAAGGCTTCGGCGTGCCCGCCGAGACAGACACCCACATCCTTCTGGACATGGCCGCCGGTACAGTGGACATCCACAAGGGGCGCTTCCAGCAGTCTGGCGGCAATGAGGATATCATCAGTCACCACGCTGATCTGCTTCGTGCCGCGGGCCAGCAGCAGGGCCAGCTCCATGTTGGTGGTGCCGGCGTCCAGCACAATGGTCTGTCCGTCCTCCACCAGCTTTTCGGCTTCCCTGGCGATGCGTTTTTTCTCAGCCTGGTAGGCGCTGGCCTTTTTGGCGACAGCGATTTCCTCCACCAGCCCCTCTTTTACCACCGCCCCGCCAAAGGTGCGGGTAATGCGGTCGTTATCCTCCAGGTATTTCAGATCCCTTCGGATGGTTGTGGGTGTGACCTCGAGCTTCTGGGCCAGCGCCTCAACGGTGATGCTGCCGTTTTGTTCAAGGTTTTCGATTATTTTTTCTCTTCTCTCTATTGGAAACATGATTTTCCTCTTTATCCGGTCGCATTGGAACCGGTCATTCTGTTTAAATACGAACATTTATGCTTTCTTTTGTTTATAATATCGTGTTTACAGGGTTTTGTCAACAAAAAAGAACATATTCAATCGTATTTAAGCATTTTCGAACACATTTAAGCGTAAAATAAAAGGCGGGCAACCAGCTTTTCACTGATCGTCCGTCTATCACACAAACTCAGCGATCACGATCTCGTTTCCGTCAATATCACTTAAGCGAACCTCATAGGTTCCCCAATCATATCGGACGGCATCAGACAGTGAAAGCCCTTTTTTCTTCAAGCTTTTTATTGTTAAATCAAGGGTTTCTGTTTGAAATACAAAGGATTGACGCCCGGTCGGCTCTACGCCGCATTTTTTGCAGTCCCATATGCAAAGAGTGGGCGCGTTTTCGATAAAACCGAGATAAACCCCGTTTGAATTGTCATCATCGGTTTTAATAAAAGGTATTTCCAGCATTTGTGCATAAAATGCAATCAGTTCTTTTGCCTGCTCAGAAAAAATATTTGTGCAGTAGTATCCTGTGATCATGTTCTCACCTCCTAATCGTTATTTTTCATACAATCACCAAAAACAAGCTGGCCCGGAACAGGTTACTGTCCTGCCCACATTCTATCATAAACCGCTGATTTCGTCTATTCTGTTACGCCCGCTATCGTCCCGGAATCAAGGCGCTGAACGGAAAAACGGCATAGCCAAAACTGGCTACGCCGTATGCTGTGACAATACCGCTTTATTGGGAGCATGTCCTTTTGGCATATCGTCTTTTTCGTCAGGATTCTTATTGCTGAACCTGGCTTCTGTCCGCTTTATAAGCTTCGCAGATCAGGTAAACGCCGTAAAAACACAGGGCTATTGCTGAAAACATACACATCCCTCCTTTTCGGCTTTAAAACACCGCTGCGCCCGCGGAGCTGCCGGATCACTCGTCCTCCGGATCACCGGGTCTGCCAAAGCCGCCAAAGGGCCCAAAGCCCGGGCCGCCCTGCCCAAAATGATTTCCAAAGGAGCGGCCGCCCATCCGCATGCTCATGAGCCGCTCAAACTGGTCCTTTCCCATGCGTTCACAGGCCCCGCGCATCCATTCTCTGGCGCCGTCGTCCATGCCGTCTCCGCACTTTTGCTCAAAGGCTGCGATCATCCTGTCCAGGTATGCGTTAAACTGGTCCCGCTCCTCAGGCGTCAGGCAGTCAAAAAGTCCTGCGTCGTCTGCTCCGCTGTTTTCATCCTGAGCTTGCTTTCCCTGCTCGGTCAGGTGGACAAGCATGACCCTGCGGTCTGTCTCTGAGGGCATGCGGGTCACGTAGCCCTTCTTTTCCAGCTTGTTTAAAAGCTCGTTGAGGGATTGCTGCCGTATGCCAAGCAGATAGGCCAGATCCTTACTGCTGATCTCAGGCTGTATCTTAAGCATGGCCAGCACTCTGCCCTGTCCCCGTGTCGGATCGCCTACCGGGCCGTTTTTGACATGATTTCTCAGGTGGCTGCGCTGCATAAGCCACTGGAGTCTTGACAGCTTCTCATATAATTCCATATCTTTTTCGTCCATTTTGTTACCTCCTTTAATTTATAACAGGTACCTTATGCTTTATATTATACAGGTACCTGTTGCACGTGTCAAGGATTTTGTACAGGTACCTTAAATAAATTAAAGGCATAAAAAAGACGGCTGCTCTTGACAGCCGTCCTATGCGTATCTTATTCTGCCCTGATGGCTTTCATTTCCTCCAGCACCTCGTCGAATTCTGCTTCTGCTGTTTCATCATGCTTAGAGAAAGCATTGACGATGAGGATGGTCATCACATTTAAGAAAAATCCTGGCACGATCTCGTACAGGGTATTGCTGAGGCCGGTCTGCTTCCAGATAATAACGGTGAGGGTTCCGACAATCATACCCGACAGGGCCGCTTTCCAGCTTGTTTTTCTGGAGTACAGGCCAAAGAGCACCAGCGGGCCAAAGGCCGCGCCAAAACCGCCCCAGGCGTAGGAGACCAGCCCCATAACCGTGGAGTTTGGCACCAGCGCCATGAACAGGGCAATGACTGCGATGATGATAACCGACAGGCGGCCAAGATTCACGCTCTGTTTTTCCGTCAGCTCCTTTTTAAAGAAAATGCGGGCCAGATCCTCGGTGAGGGCTGAGGAGGAAACCAGCAGCTGCGAATCGATGGTGGACATAATCGCCGCCATGATCGCCGCCAGGAAAATCCCCCCGATCCACGGCGGGAAGAACTTGCGGATCATGAGCATAAACACGGTTTCCTGGGCGCCGTCTGTGAGGCCCGGAAACAGCGGAATGGACAACAGCGCCACAAAAATCGCGCCGGTCAGGGCAATGATGACCCAGATAATGGCAATGGTCATGGATTTTGGCAGCTCCTTGATGCTCTTGATCCCCATAAAGCGGACCAGGATATGGGGCTGCCCAAAGTAACCAAGGCCCCAGGAGGCCGCTGAGATAATAGCCATGACCGAGATACCCCCGCCCAGCAGGTTCATGCTCAGTCCCTGGGCCGCCATGGCGTCCAGGGTAGGCTGCATGCCGCCCAGGTGGCTCATGGCCAGAATGGGCACCACTACAATGGCGATAATCATCAGAATCCCCTGGATCAGGTCGGTCCAACATACGGCCAAAAACCCGCCGAGGAAGGTGTAAGCCACAATGACCAGGGCGCCGATGAGCACCGCGGTGGTGTAGTCAATGCCGAACATCATCTGAAACAGCTTGCCGGAGGCCACCATACCGGAGGATGAATAAATGGTAAAAAAGATTAAAATGATCAGTGCAGAAATCACACGAATCGCTCCGGTTGGGTCTTTAAACCGTCTTTCAAAAAAGGTGGACAGGGTCAGGGAATCGGTTTTTTCTGTGTAGGTGCGCAGGCGCGCGGCCACAAATTTCCAGTTTAAAATGGTTCCCACACACAGGCCGATGCCGATCCACACCTCTGGCATACCGCCCAGGTAAATGGCGCCTGGCAATCCCATCAGCAGCCAGCCGCTCATGTCGCTGGCCTGCGCAGAAAAGGCTGTAACCCAGCTGCCCAGACCGCGGTCTCCCAAAAGGAACCCCTCAATACTCGAGGTCTTTTTGTAGAAATAGAGTCCTATGCCAACCAGCATGATGAGATAGATCACAAAAATAATAAACTCAGGATTTAATATCGTACTCATAACTCCTCGCTTCCTTAAAAAAATATTAATGTACTTATTTTATTAGAAAACTTGATTAAAGTAAAGCAGTTTTGCATATTCTTTCACGTTTATGCATAATTTCTCAAAAATAAAAGCCGGAGAAGCTCACTTTTCTCCGGCTTTTAAAAGGATCAGCCAATACCGCCGTAGACCAGACCGAGGATAAATACCACCACAGCCAGCGGCACGTAAACATATTTGGCAAGGGGGCCGAAATAAGCGCCCAGGGGCTTTTCTCTCCCCAGCTCCAGTTCTTTCTGAATGTCTTTGTAGCCCAGGATATAGTAGATGGACACCGCGCCCAGCACTGCGCCGAAAGGCACGACAATGATGGTGATGAAATCCATCCAGGAGCCGACATTCGGCTCTGCCTCAAGGAAAATACCCACGAGCAGCGCCACCCCCGCGCACAGGGCAACTGCGGCCTTGCGCGGCAGCTTAAAACGGGTCTGGAGCGATTCGCTCACAGCTTCAAACATATTGATGAGGCTGGTAATGCCCGCAAAAGCCACCGACAGGAAGAACACCGCTGCAAAGAGCTGGCCGAAAGGCATCTGCTTAAAGATGTTGGGCAGCGTGATAAAGATCAGCGGCGGGCCCGCGTTGGGCTCAATGCCAAAGGCAAAAACAGCCGGCATAATGGCCAGGGCTGCCAGCATGGCCGCCAGAGTATCGAACATAGCCGTGCGCATGGAGGCCTTGGGGATATCTTCGGATTTGTTCAGGTAAGTGCCGTAGACGATCATGCCCGAACCTGTAATGGACAGCGAAAAAAACGCCTGGCCCATGGCCATGACCCAGGTGTCCACCTTCAGCAGGTCGCTCCACTCCGGCATAAACAGAAACTTGTAGCCTTCGACCGCACCGGGCAGAAAGGCCACACGGATGGCCAGAATGGCAAAGAGAATGAAGAAGGACGACATTAAAATCTTGTTGATCTTCTCGATCCCCTTTGTAGCGCCGAACATAAGAATGCCCGCCGCAATGACAATGACCAGCACATGCCAGGGCACACTGCCGAAATTGCCTGTTGCCTGACCAAAATAAGCCGCCGCGTCCGTATTCAGGATCGCGCCAGTGACGGATCCGGCCAGAGCGCGGATGATCCAACCCACGATAATGGCGTAACCGATGGCAATCCCAAGAGACCCCAGCAGCGGAATCCAGCCCAGAATGTACCCCAGCTTTCCTTTCCCGATTTTATTAAAGCAGTACTCATAGGCTCCCAGGGTTCCGGTTTTGGCGCGCCGGCCGATGGCGAACTCTGCGGAGAGGCCCACCAGGCCGAAAATAACAATAAATAAAATATAAGGCACTAAAAACGCGCCGCCCCCGTACTGCCCTACCCGGTAGGGAAACATCCAGATATTGCCGAGTCCCACTGCGGAGCCGACGCAGGCCAGCACAAACCCCAGGCTGTTGGTAAAACCGCCGTTCTGATGGGTATGCCTGCTCTCAGGACTCTGATTTTCGTTTTTTTCCATAATTCCTCCTTTAACTTCCAATTTATTTATCTTACCATAATCCTTCCATTCTGCCAATGGTCAGTTTTACGAACATGAAAAAGAGATCGGCACAATTTTGCGCCGATCTCTGTTCGTACTTTTATTTGTTGGGAAGGCGTTTTTCCAGTGCTTCGGTCAGCTCTTCATAGCCTGGCTTGTGGAGCAGGGCAAACATGTTTTTCTTATAGGCTTCGACCCCTGGCTGGTTAAAGGGATTAACGCCCAGGAGGTAGCCGCCGAGGCCGCAGGCCTTTTCAAAGAAGTAAACCAGCTTGCCAATGTGGAAAGCGTCCAGCCTGGACAGGTAGATGACGCCGTTTGGCACATCGCCGTCCACATGCGCCAGCAGCGTTCCTAAAAACGCCTTTTCGTTGACATCCTGCATGGTGCGGTTTTCGAGGTAGTTCAGGCCGTCCAGGTCTGCCTCCTCATGCTTAACCGTCATATCGCCGTCCAGCTCGTCCACTGCCAGAATGGTTTCAAAAATATTCTTGTGGCCGTCCTGGATAATCTGTCCCACAGAGTGCAGGTCGGTTGAGAAATGGACCGACGCCGGGAACAGGCCCTTGCCGTCCTTGCCGTCGCTCTCGCCGTAAAGCTGTTTCCACCACTCGGAGAAGTAGCGCAGAGAGGGCTCGTAATCCACCAGAATCTCGATGGCCTTGCCACGGTTGTACAGGCAGCTTCTGTAAAGGGTATACTGGTAGCAGGCGTTGTCGGCAACAGAATCCACGCCGTATTCCTCATAGCCGGATTTGGCCCCGTCCATGAAAGCGTCGATATCAATCCCTGCGACGGCGATGGGCAAAAGGCCCACAGCGCTGTAAACCGAGTAACGGCCGCCCACATCGTCCGGGATCACAAAGGTTTCATAGCCTTCCTGATCAGCTAAGAACTTCAGGGCGCCCCGCTCCTTGTCGGTGGTGGCAAAAATACGGTCCTTGGCGCCGTCCTTTCCGTATTTCTTTTCCAGCATTTCCTTGAAAAAGCGGAAGGCGATGGCCGGCTCGGTGGTCGTGCCGGATTTGGAGATCACATTGACGCAGATGTCCTGATCCTTGACCAGGTCGATGAGGTCTTTCATATATTTGCCGCTGATATTTTCGCCGGCAAAATAAATTTTAGGCGCTTTTCGGTCGGTTTCTTCATTGAAGAAGGTGCTGGTAAGCGCGGTGATTACCGCCTTAGAGCCAAGGTAAGAGCCGCCGATACCGATGACGATAAACGCGTCGCAGGAGCCCTTGATTTTTTCCGCAGCCGCCTTGATCCGGGCGTACTCTTCCTTATCATAAGCCACCGGGTAATCATACCAGCCTAGGAAATCGCTGCCGGCGCCTGTTTTTTCCTTCAGCATTTTGTCTGCCAGGCTGATCTGTGCCGCCTTGTTGTCAAATTCTTCCTGAGACAGTCCTGCATAGGAATAATCGAATCGAATACTCATATTTTATCCTCCTGATAAATAATTAATTTAACATTGGTTTTCACTATTTGTGCCGTTACCTTATAATTGTAATATAAGTGGCGAAAAGATCAAGCAAAATCACCGAATTTACAATTATTTATTTTAGCACAAGATAGTAATCGTTTTACATGCCTATTATAGCATAAATTTCACCGGATTTAAAAGCCTTTCTTTAAAAAATATACCCGCCGGGCTGTTTTTTATTGACCGCCCGGCGGGTATATTGGTATTACCTTAATTTTTTAACCGGTGCACCGCCTGGGAATCACATACTGTTTGTCCTGATAGGCCGCGAATTCGACGCGGACGTCGAAAATATGCTCCAGGCTTTCTGTGTTCAGTATTTCGTCGGGGTGCCCGGCGGCGTGAATGTTTCCATCCTTCATGAGTACCACCTGGTCGGCAAAGGTGACCGCGGTGTTGACGTCGTGGATCACCGCCATAATCGTCATGCCCTTATCCTGGCAGAGCCCTCTTACAATCTCCATGGTTTCCAGCTGGTAGCGCAGGTCCAGGTTGCTGGTGGGCTCGTCCAGAAGCATGACCACCGGCTCTTGGGCCAGGGCGCGGGCGATAAAAACCCGCTGCCGTTCGCCGCCGCTCAGCTGGTTTAAAAGCTTGGTGCTGTAGCCGCTGAGCGACATCTTCTCAAGAACCGAGCGGACAATCTCATAATCGGCGTCCTTCATCCTGCCCTTCATATGGGGCACACGCCCGGACAGCACCATCTCAAAAACATTCAGGCCGCTGTCCTCCACCTCAGTGCTCTGGGGTACATAGCCGATGCGCCTGGATTTTTCCTTTTGCGGCAGACCGAGAAGATCGGTAGTATCCAGGTAAATCTCGCCCTTTTCAGGCTTTAATATCCCGTTGACGCACTTGATCAGTGTGCTTTTGCCCGCTCCGTTCGCCCCCAGCAGCACGCACAGCTTTCCCGGCGCCACCTCGATGTTAACGCCTTTTAAAATAGGAGTTTTTCGATAGCCAAAGCTTAAATTTTTGATTGTGATTTTCATCAGACCAACCGCTCTTTCTGTTCTTTTACAATTAAGTAGATAAACACCGGCACCCCAATAAAGGAGACCACAATGCCCACCGGGATGATCACCGGCGAAACCACCACCCGGCCCACGGTATCCGCCGCGATAAGCAGAATGGCGCCGGAGAGGGCAGTGAGCGGGATGAGCGCGCGGTAGTCGCCGCCGATTAGAAGCCTGGCGATATGCGGGGCCACCAGCCCCACAAAGCCGATCACCCCTGTAAAGCTGACGATGGCCGATGAGATGAGCGTGACCGCAATGCCCGAAAACAGCCGCAGCCGCATGACATTCACGCCCAGCGCCACCGCACTTTCGTCCCCGGTGGACAAGAGGTTGTAATGCCAGGCAAAACGGACGATAAACGGAAAAATCAAAAGCAGAATCACCGAGACCACGATAATCTGCTCCCAGGTGATCTCCGAAAGGCTGCCAAAGGTCCAGTGGACAATGGCGGACAGCTGCTGCTCGTTGGCCACATACTGCATGCTGGCGTTCAGGGCTGAAAAGAAATAGTTGAGGGCAATGCCGATCAGGATGATCGTGGTCTTGCCCATGCCCTTGGCCGAGGCGATGCCGTACACCATGGCGGCACAGATAAAGGCGAACACAAAGGCCATCACGACAGTGCCTACCTGATTGCTGCCAAAGGGCATAAACCCGAAAATAATGGCCAGTGAAGCCCCAAAGGCCGCGGCGTTCGAGAGCCCGGTGGTAAAGGGGCTCGCCATCTTATTGCCCGTGATGGCCTGCATGACCAGCCCGCTGATGCCCAGGCCGATACCGGAAACCAGCGCCATGGTAATGCGCGGCAGGCGCAGCTGCATGAGCACTGTGAGCTCGGTCTGGTTCAGAGCCGTCGCACCCATAAAATGGCCGCCGGGCAGCAGGGTCGCGAATACCCGCCCTACAGTCACGTTGGCGACGCCGACAAAGCAGCTGGAAAAAGCAGCAATGATCAAAAGGATCACTGCTGCCAGCATCAGCGCCGCTCTTTTTTTATGATAGGCCTTTAATGACTGCTGCTTTTCCATCGCTATTGGTGCTTAACCTGGAAAACATGCCCTTCTACCGGATCGACCCCCTGAATTTCCATCCATTCGTCAAAGATGGCGTCAGGGTCAACATCCTTCATCTGTTCAGGGTATAACCATTTCGCGGTATAAACCGTCCCGATCATTTTGCCCAGTCCGCCGGCGCAGAAGCCAGTGGTCACATAGAAGTTGTCATTCTGGACCGCCTTTAAATCGGACCAGCCTGCACGGCTCAGCATTTCGCTGGAGATGGTGCTGTAGTCCTCCGCTGTCGGCGGCGTGTAGACGCCGGTATTCTTGAGCGCCGGGCCAGAGGAGGTTTTGATGATGAGGTCCGGGTCCTCCATCAGAATCTTTTCCGGGTCAATGGTCTTGCCGGTAATGGTGGGGTCGCCAAAAATATTCACAGCCCCGGCATTTAAAAGCATGCTGTTCCAGCCGTCATTGCTGGTCCCTGGTATACAGGTGGTATTCGGGTCGCCGTATTCCCAGTACACCTTTTTAGTGCCTTTGACGTCCTTAATTTTTTCGGCCACCATGTCCATGTTATCCTGGTAAAATTTGGTGAGCTTTTCGGCTTCCTTTTCCTTGCCGAACAGCTTGCCTAAAATCTCAATTTCCTTGGGCAGCTCAGCGTTGTTATAGCCAGATACCACCACCACCTGAATGCCGAAGGGCTCCAGTTTTTTGATGTCTTCCTCCCAGGTTCCGTTGTCCGGAGTAATGAGCACCTGAGCGCCCAGCTCGGCGATCTTTTCATAGTTCAGCTCGCTCTGGCCCTTGCCGATGACATTATCCGGGTCGAACTGGCCCCAGTACACACGGTCCTGAGCGGTGTTCTTATCCACAGCCACCACCTTGTCGATGGCGCCAATCCCTCGGATCAGCTCCGAATTGTAGCGGTTGGCCACCACCACCTTTTCAAGGGGCTGGGGAATGGTTACCTCACGGCCCGTATCGTCCACGACGGTAATGCTCTCCGCCTTTGCTGAATCCCCGCTCTGGCTGCAGCCGGCAAATACCGGAACCAGCAGAAGCAGCGCGCACACAAGCGCAATGATTTTCTTTCTCATTTTTCCCTCCATTAAAAATAAAATTTATGTCAAATCCTCGCGGATATCAACATCTTTCCATAAAACAGGCTCCCTGACTTTTCGGCAAATAAAAAAACCGATAAGCACTCTGCTCATCGGTCCCATTTTCCGAGATTTCGTTTGTTCAAACACGCCGCTGCATAATCCCCCTGCACGCATTTCTTCTTTAAGGCAGGTCTCCTGGCTTACAGCTCGTCCGCGGCCTGCCTTCCCGGATCGCTCCAGTGGCTTTCAGGCTTTGTCCCTGTTTACAGTGATGGGTTCGCACCGGATTCGCACCGGTTTCCCTATTCTCTTATTGCTAAGCACCTCAAAGGCTATTCAATTTTTATCATTATACCTGCTTCTATTATACTTGTCAATATGCAATCGAACCGATTTATTTTCGGACGATAAGGCTCCAGTGCGCGCTGTAATACTGCGGCTCCTCTGGGTTATAGACACAGGATTCTTTCAGGCTGTCCTCAAGGCACCAGGCTTTAAAGAAATGTTTGATGTCTTCCAGGTCCACATAGAGGTGGGGCACGCCCGTCTCCGTATCGCTCTTTTCCGAGAGCAGGGTGTTGGCGTCAACGCGCCGGCGGCTGTCTGCCTGCCGGTAGCCGTAGGTGCTTTTGGAGATGAGCGTGAGGAACAGCTCGCCCCCAGGCTTTAACACCCGGCGGATTTCCGCCAGGGCGGCCTGAAAGCCCGGAATATCCGTATGGTAGATGACATTGTAGGCCATGGCGCAGTCAAAGGTGTTGTCCTCAAAAGGCAGGTCCAGCATATCGGCCACGCAGGCCGTGAGGGGGATCCCCTCCTCCCCGGCCCATTTTCTGGTGTGCTCGACGCCGTACGCAGACAGGTCGGCGGCGGTGACCTCAAAGCCCTTTTTCGCCATATAAACCGCGTGCCGCCCCAGGCCACAGCCCAGGTCCAGAAAGCGCAGGAAGCCCTTCGCCTGCCACCGCTCCGCGAGATAGGGACTCTCCACACAGGGGATGAGCCAGTAATCCGACTGGTTTTTCTCCCAGTTCCATGCCTTTGATTTCATTTTTTCCTCCTTGCATATATCGGCTTAATCTATAAAATGCGAACACATCTATTTCGCCATACCGACTTTTTATATCAGGCCGTTCTATTTTCTCCCGTGGCTTGTTTCCGGGGAGACGCCTTTTTCCTGAATTGTTCGCTGTCACTTATTATGCTGAATTTATTTATGCAGTTGCTATTATTCTTTGATTCTGTTATACTTACTCTTATAAATGGTACTTTGAATCCGATCATATTTTAATTAAACGGTATCACGTCTGATCCGCTGCTTAAGGATATCCTGAATTTTCAGTGACCATAATATTTTATCATCGGGGGTGAGACCTATAATGAAAAGGAATAAAATTCGGATTACATTTCTTGTCTCAGCAACATTTATTGTTATGCTGTCCGCAGTCTTAGTATATATCAATCAGCTTTCCCGCGCAACAGAATCCTCTGTCATTGCTTTTATGGACGAATTATCTGAACATGACCGGCAGAATATCCAAAATGAACTGGAAAACTCATGGGATGAATTATCCGCTGTTTATTACAGAACAGAGAACAATAAATACACGACGATACAGGATGTGTGCCGCCGCCTGAATCTCGAACATCTGACCAATAATTTTGATGACATCTATCTGGTGGACTCCGAGGGGCGAACCTATTCCAGCGCGAATATTGTTCAGAACAGCAGCGATAAAAGCTATGTGCGGCCCCTGCTCTCCGGCGATGAAAAATTTGTGATGCGCTACGATGACACCGACTATCTGGAGACCCTCAAAGAAAGCCTTGTTTACGGCATCCAGTGTAACCCATTTCAGTTAAACGATGTAAAATTTATCGGGATTGTCGGTTTCTCAAAAATCAACGCTATTGCCGACCGCCTGAAAATCGACAGCTTCGACGGCCGTGGGGTTACCAGTATTATCGACAAGAGGGGCAACTATGTTGTAAACTATGACGCCAGCGCCGGCATTGGAAAAATTGACAACTATTTCGAGGAGCTCCAGAAAAACACGGGCATGTCCGAAACAGAGATCACGGAAATTGTCACCCAGCTTAATCAAAGCGAATCCTCTTTAAAGCATTTTAAATATAAGGATCACACCAAACAGGTGGCCTCGTTTATCCCCATGCCCGGAACAGACTGGAGCATCGTGCTGACAGTCGACGAGGAAGCCTTCAACGAGCAGACACAGCAGTTTGTTTCGATGACCAGCGCTATGCTCGCGGTTGTCGTGGCCGTTTTGTGCGCAATGATGTTTATCATCATCCGGGTCTTATTAATCTCCGCCACTGCCAAGGCCGAAGCTAAATCCCGCGGGGACTTCCTGTCAAATATGAGCCACGAGATACGGACGCCGCTCAACGGCATCATCGGCCTGAACCAGTTAATGCAGCAGAACACCCAAAACCCGAAGGCGCTTTCAGAGTATCTCCATAAATCCGACGCAACCGCAAAATACCTGCTCTCCCTTGTCAACGATGTTCTGGATATGTCAAAACTGCAGGCCGGAAAGATGGCGCTTGACGCAAAGCCTTTTTCCCTTCAACAGCTGGTCTCCACAGTCGCAACCATTATGCGCAGCCGTATGGAGGACAAAAAGATCTGCTTTCAGATCGAAACAGATATCAGATATCCTGAAATCATCGGGGACGAGACGCGGATTGAGCAAATCCTGATGAACATTCTTGGCAACGCAGTCAAGTTTACACCGGAAGGTGGCCAGGTAACCCTGCGGGCGCTTCAGACAAACGTTGAGTCCGGCCAGGTCACAACAATTTTTTCCGTCGAGGATACCGGATGCGGCATAAGCGAAGCTTTCCAGAAAAAAATATTCAACGCGTTCAGCCAGGAGCGCAATACCGTCTCCCAGGGGACTGAGGGCACGGGGCTTGGCATGTCCATCAGTTCCCTGCTGGCAAAGCAGATGGGCGGCACATTGTCTGTCAAAAGCGAGGTCGGTAAGGGCAGTTGTTTCACCTTTATCATAAAAGCCGGCACCGCAGACAGCGTTTCCGATACGGCGCCCGCCGCAGAAGCTGTCCCGACAGAAGTGCCGGAGCGCGGGCCGCTCAATATTCTGGTGGCTGAGGATAATGATCTGAACGCCGAAATTTTGTTGGAAATGCTGAAGGCTTCCGGCTTTACTGTCACCCACGCGGCCGATGGCGGCCAGGTGGTCGAACGGTTTGAAGCCTCTGCCCCCTACGAATTCGACGTTATTCTGATGGACGTGCAGATGCCCGTGCGAAACGGCTACGAGGCGACAAAAATAATCCGCGGGCTCAACCGTCCCGACGCAAAATCCATAATCATCTACGCCTGTACCGCCAATTCCTTTAAGGAAGACCAGGACAAAGCATTTGAAAGCGGAATGAACGACTTTATCGCAAAGCCCATCGACGTCAAAAAGCTCATACAGATGCTGGGCGTTACAAAATAAGGAGAAAAATCAAAAATGAAAAAATGGAAACAAATTTTAGCAGGCGGCTTAATCCTGAGCCTCCTGCTGGGGGTTCTGTCTGGCTGTACTGCTAAAGAGCCCGAAAAAGAGCAGACGGTCCTGACGATTAAGGTTCCACCGCTTACCGTGGCGAACGCCAACACCGACCTTACGGACATGTACGACGTGCTCATACAGGCCGGCAAAGAATTCGCGGCCCAATACAAAGGCGCTGATGTTACCGTAAATGTCGTAAAATTCGACTACGTCGATGAGGATAAATACATTACAGACTGCTTTGACACCGAAAACGCCGCAGACATTTTATTTGAAGGCTATTTTAACATGGCGGGCTATATTCATACGGGCCGGGTAGTCCCTTTGGACGACCTGATCACAGATGACATGAAAAGCGACATTGACAGGGCAAGCTGGGAGATGAGCCAGATAAACGGAAAAACCTACATGCTGCCCTATTACAGCCTGCAAAACACCATGTGCTTTAACAAAAACCTGTTCCGCCAGTGTGGCTTGGACCAATACATTGGCGAGGACCACCAAATCCAGAGCTGGACCCCTGAGGAATGGGAGACCATCCTGTCCACACTGGCGGCTAAGCTGCCAGAGATGTCTTATCCCATGATGATGTACGCCAAAAACGACCAGGGCGACACACATATCATGACCCTGCTGCGCAGCAAGGGCAGCTCATTTTTTGATGAAAAAGGCCGCTTCCATCTCAACACTGAGGAGGGCGTCGCTGCGCTCCAGTGGATCGCGGATTCCTATAGCAAAGGATACTTTCCCGCAAGCTGTGAAAACCTGGAGATCAACGACTGTGTGAATCTTTTCCTGAACAATCAGCTGGCCATTCACATGATGAACAGCGCCACAACAGACAGCCTCGATATGAGCGCAACTGGCCTTGTCAATTTCCCCAGTATGGACGGAAAGGGTTATAACACATCGTTTGTCACCGGCTTTCAGGTTTTTGACAATGGCGATGAAGCAAAGCTGAAAGCCGCCAAGGACTTCGTAAGCTATTTTTATGCCAATGAGGAACTGATGGACTACGCCCAGATCGGACTGCCCGCGAGCAGGGCCACAACAGAACGGACAGCCGACCACATTTTTATGCAGGAGGCTTATACTGCCAATACTGCTAACACGGTGGATTTCACTGCCAACAACCCGAACTGGCGTGGTGTGCGCGATGTATTCTACACCCATATCCACAGTCTGCTTACCGGAACAAAGACCCCGAAAGAAACAGCCGAAGCCATCGACGCAGACTGTAACGCGGCGATTGACAAAGGCTGGGCAGACAGCAGGCTGCATGACTAAAACACACTGAGGCCGCCAGGCCCGAACCGCCAACAGCAGGCCCTTTCCACTAAGAGAAGGCCTGCTGTTTTTTATAAGCGCAGGGCCAATCCTATCCTCGTCTTTTACCCATACCCGCAGCGCACCACATACCAGCCGCCGTTCGGCCGTTGGGCAACCCAAAAGCCCCAGTACAGCATACTGCGCGGCGGGGCGCTGCCATCTGTCAGAAAGCCCGTACGGATCACAGCTTTAAAAAACACGGCGCTTTTCCCATCTTCCAAAACGCCGCAGTCCTCGTAGGTCAGCTCGAGAAGCTCCCAGCCAAACCGCCGCTTAACATCCCATTTGACAGCGCGCGCCGCGGCTTCTATCTGCTCCTGTGTATAGGGTGAAGGCTTGTCAGCCACCACCTTTGTTTCGCTGGCGTGTCCCCGCAGGCCAAAAATCACACTGGCTATCAGACAGAGGGCGGCAATGCCGCAGGCGGTGCGAAAAACGGCTTTTGATTTCACAAACGCTTCTCCTTTTTTGCCTGATCACATGGGCTTTAAATTTTTCTCCAGCCGGCCGGTCATCCACGCCAGGCGTTTGGCGCGTCCGGCCTCTGTTTTGGCGTCGAGATAGGCTCTTGTATAGGTCTTTTTCACAGAAGGCGGCATGTTTTGAAAATTGGCGTGGGCCAATTCGTTTTCCCGCAGCAGTCCGGCGACTGCCTCAATCTGCTCCTCTGTGATGGCAGAGGGGCTCACTGCGCTGTCCCACTGGCCGTTCTTCTTGGCCTCCTCGATCTTTTCCCTGCCGATGTCTGTCATCAGCCCACGTTTTTCAAGGCTTTCTGCCAGGGCCTTGTTTTTTGCGGACCATTTGCTGTTTTTTCTGCGCGCGGAAAAGTATTTGATGTAGGACTGGTCGTCAACCCGCTTCATCTGGCCGTCGATCCATCCAAAGCACAGGGCTTCCTCCAGCGCCTCACTGGCTTTTACAGTCACGAACGCTTTTGTTTTTCCAAATACCAGCCAGACGCCGTCACTGGACTGGCAGTTATCCGCCAGCCAGCCTCTGAACGCGTCGCGGGTCTTAAAATATAACGGCTCACGCATCGTTGTTCCTCCACAATATTGAACGCTCTTTTTTCACAGTGTCTGAAAGCAAATATGGCCGCCCGGCGCACTGTCCCCGGCGGTATATGATGATTATAGCATGCTTTCTGCCTCTGGTCATTTCTTTTTATGCTGGATAAAGCTTTTGTCTGCCGTTTTATTGGCAAAAAAAGATCGGCGCAAATCTGCGCCGATCTCAAATATTGGCAAAAAATGTCAGCAGGATATAAAGCGTTAAAAAGAGGATTGTTTAGTTGAAAGTGGATAGTTGAAAGTGGATAGTTCAGGTACAAATGTGCTTTGCACATTTGATGAGACGCGGCCACAGGCCGCCTTTTAATCGTTTTTGCGTCAGCGAAAACGTTCCATAACCTTCCACTTTCAACCTTCAATTTTCAACTCAAACGGCTTCAAGCTTTAGCTTTGCATCTCATAAACGACTTTGTCGACACGCAAAAGACCAGCGCGAATCTGCACTGGTCTCAGTCGTTCTTTATTTTTCAATGATAAAGTGGCCGTCCTTAAAGTCGACGGTGACCACCTGGTCTTCATCCAGGTTGCCCCGGATAATTTCCTTGCCGATCATGGTTTCAATGTTTTTCTGCAGGAAACGCTTGAGCGGGCGGGCGCCGTAGCTGGGGTCGTAACCCTGGTCGATGACGGCTTCCTTGGCGTCCTCGCTGAGTTTGACCACAATGCGCTTGTCGTCCAGGCGTTTCTGGAGCTCGGCCATCATCAGGTCAACGATTCTGCCGATGGAGTGCTTGGTGAGTGGCTTGTACAGCACGATCTCATCAATACGGTTGAGGAATTCGGGCCGGAAGTAATTCTTCAGGGAATTCATGACCGCTTCCTCGGTTTCGATGAGAATGTTGCCCTCGGCGTCGATGCCCTCGAGCAGATATTCGGAGCCGATGTTGCTGGTCATAATGATGATGGTGTTTTTAAAGTCGATGGTCCGCCCCTGGGAGTCGGTCACACGGCCGTCGTCCAGAATCTGGAGCAGCACGTTGAACACGTCCTTATGGGCTTTTTCGATTTCGTCCAGGAGAATGACCGAATAGGGTTTACGCCGTACGGCTTCTGTCAGCTGGCCGCCTTCTTCATAGCCAACATATCCCGGAGGTGCGCCGATGAGGCGGCTCACGGAGAATTTTTCCATGTACTCGCTCATGTCGATCCGGATCATGTTGTCTTCGGAATCGAACAGGTTGGCAGCAACGGCTTTGGCCAGCTCGGTTTTACCGACCCCGGTCGGTCCTAAGAACAGGAAAGAGCCAATGGGGCTGTTGGGGTTTTTGATGCCCGCGCGGGAGCGGATAATGGCGTCGACTACCTTTTCGATGGGTTCTTCCTGGCCGACCACGCGTTTTCTGAGGGTATCTTCCAGGTTCAGGAGTTTTTCCCGTTCGCCTGCCATCAGGCGGCTCAGAGGAATACCGGTCCAGTTGGAAATCACCTCGGCGATTTCGTCCTCGGTCACGCTCTCACGGATCAGGGATTCGCCTTCGCCTCTGGCTTCGGCAGCTTCCTCCATTTCCTTCATCTTCTTCTGTAATTCCGGCAGCTTGCCGTAGGTCAGCTCTGCGGCCTTGTCATAGTCAGACTCGCGCTGGGCCAGCTCGATCTGGTGGTTGACCCGGTCGATTTCTTCCTTGATCTTCTGAACCGATTCCACCGCGTTCTTTTCGTTATCCCACTGGATCTTCATTTCATTGAAGCGGTCGCGGTATTCGGCCAGCTCCTTCTGAATCCGTTCCAGACGCTCCTTGCTGAGCTTGTCTTCTTCCTTTTTGAGGGCGGTTTCCTCGATTTCCAGCTGGATCATCTTACGGTTGACCTCATCCATCTCTTCGGGCATGGAGTCAATTTCGGTACGGATCATGGCGCAGGCCTCGTCCACAAGGTCGATGGCCTTATCGGGGAGGAAACGGTCGGTAATGTACCGGTTGGAAAGCACTGCCGCGGAGACCAGGGCGTTATCCTGAATCTTGACACCGTGGAAGATTTCATAGCGTTCCTTTAAGCCTCTGAGGATGGTAATGGTGTCCTCAACGGTGGGCTCATCGACCAGCACAGACTGGAAACGCCGTTCCAGCGCCGGGTCTTTTTCAATATACTGGCGGTATTCGTCCAGTGTGGTGGCGCCGATACAGTGGAGCTCGCCGCGGGCCAGCATGGGCTTGAGCATGTTGCCGGCATCCATGGAACCCTCGGTTTTCCCGGCTCCTACAATGGTGTGGAGCTCATCGATAAACAGGATGATGCGTCCGTCGCTGTCCTTCACTTCCTTTAAGACGGCTTTGAGCCGCTCTTCAAACTCGCCGCGGTATTTGGCGCCGGCTACCAGCGCGCCCATATCTAAAGAGATGATGCGCTTGTCCTTTAAGCCCTCGGGCACGTCGCCCTGCACAATCCGGGCAGCCAGACCTTCGACAATGGCGGTTTTACCAACGCCCGGTTCCCCGATGAGCACTGGATTGTTCTTGGTCTTTCTGGACAAAATACGGATGGTATGCCGGATTTCAGAATCACGGCCAATGACCGGGTCCAGCTTGTTGTCGATGCAGTCCTGCACCAGGTCGTGCCCATACTGGGTCAGGGCCTCATAGGTACCCTCGGGGTTGTCACTGGTGACCCGCTGGCCGCCGCGCACATCCTTTAAGACCTTTAAGACCTCGTCCTTTGTGACGCCGTGGCGAGTGAGCAGTTCCAGCGCCGCGTTCTGCCGGCTCAGGCTGTAAAAGCCCAGCAGCAAATGTTCGACGGAGATGTACTGATCCTCCATCTTCTTGGCTTCCTTATAAGCCTCATTCATGACCTTGTCGGTGTCGCGGCTGATATAAACCTTTCCGGGTTCGCGTCCCGGGCCGGTCACGCTGGGCATATTGTCAATATCGCCCTTTAATTCTTCAACAATCGGATAGGTGTTTTTACCCAGCCGTTCAAATAATCTTCCGACCACGCCGTTTTCCTGAGTCAGCAGCGCCAGGAGCAGATGCTCCGGCTGAATCTCCATGTGGTCATGGTCTATGGCAATCTGTTCGGCGTTTTTAACCGCTTCGATTGATTTCTGTGTTAACATGTTCATGTCCATTAAATATCACCTACTTCTCTTAAATTTTGTATGTCAAGCCGTCTGGCGGCGTTTTTTATTTCTCCGGTTCTTTAAAAAACCGTTCATACAGCGCTTCGAGCTCCTGATCCAGATTTTCATCGCCGCTGCTCTCAAAATAGAGGTTCATGGCGGAATCGATCATGCGCAGGTACTCGGTCAGAAAATTGGTGACGCTGCCGACACCGTTCTGCACCGCACCGTTTTCCTTAAACTCACGGATGAATTTGTGGTTGGTCAGGTATTCGCTGTCCTTTTCATCCGCCTCGTTGTTTTTGCGCTCAATGTTACAGATTTTCTGGAAAAACTGGTCAAAATGCTCGTTCAAATCCTCGGACTTGGTACGGGAGCTTACCTTAAGCACCGCGTATTTCTGCCCGTTATCATTAACAAACTCATAGCTGTACCGCACCTTTGGCCGGTACTTGTATTTCAGACTTTTGCCAAACTGGATGCTGGAGTTTTTGTTGATCTGGCTCACCGACAGGGTATCGCTGAGGTTTTGGTCCAGCTGCTCCAGTATTTTCTGCACCTGCTGTTCAGGCGTCTCGAGACCGATCTTCTCAGCTAATATATCGTTGATGAGCTGAGAGCGGTTGGTATTATTTTCATATGCCAGTTGATCGATCTTTTCAACGATCTCATCAAAAAGCATCAGGCTATATACACTTTTTTTCATAGTTTTCACCTCGTCTATGCATTAATCATACACCCTAACCAATATTTTGTCAAATGATTTATGTAAATCATATAACGTTTTATTGTAATTCTTAATCCACTTTAAGAATTAAAAGACTTCATTAATAAATATTACCCAAAAAATCGAAAAACGGACGAAAATTTGTGGATTCCTTGGAAAAGCTTAGGAACCTTCAGAAGAATGGGAAGAAGATCTTAAAACGCGAAAGGAGAAATAAGCATGAAGTGTTTTACCTGCGGCGGAACCATGGAACCCGCACAGACAACTTTTTTTTCACAGTTAAAAAACTGCATTCTCATTGTTAAAAACGTGCCCTGCTCAAAATGCCGCCAGTGCGGCGAGGAATACTTTGATGGCGACACCATTGACCGACTTGAGGATTTAATGCAAACCGCGGAAAATCTGGCAAGCGAACTCTTGATTATCGAATACAACACTACCGCAGCAGCCTAAAAAAAGATCGGCGCAAAATTGTGCCGATCTTTTTTAGTTTCATCCTCATGCTTTATTTTTAAGCACCCTGCACAGTGTGGCGCGCAGGATTTTCATATCCACAGGCTTGGCCACGTGGGCGTTCATGCCAGCGTCCAGGGCAGCCTGAATATCCTCGGCGAAGGCGTTGGCGGTCATGGCGACAATGGGGATGGCGCGCGCGTCGGGCCTAGGCAGGCTTCGAATCGCCCTTGTGGCCTCGAAGCCGTTCATCACAGGCATCTGGATATCCATGAGCACCGCGTCGTAGGTGCCTGGCACAGCGCGCTTAAAAGCCTCCACAGTCTCGGCGCCGTTAACCCGGATCTCGGAGACGGCGCCCAGCATTTTCAGCAGCTCACTGAGGATTTCGGAGTTGATGGGATTATCCTCTGCGATGAGGAAGCAGCGCCCTGCGAGCAGCTTTTCATCGGAAAAACCCAGGCATTCCTCCTCAGGCTGCGGGGAAATCTCAGACGCGCTCTGGGCGGCTATAGATTCCAGCTCTACCCGGAAAATGGTGCCTGCGCGCTCCTGGCTTTCGGCGGTGATCTCGCCCTCCATCAAATCTACCAGGCCCTTGGTGATGCTGAGGCCAAGGCCGGTTCCCTCGATCCGCGTCACGTTTCGGCCTCTGGTAAAGGGCTCAAATACATGAATGAGGAATTCCTCGGACATGCCCACGCCAGTGTCGCTGACGCTGAACCGGTAGCGGACAGCGGAAGACGCTTTAACCGGTGGTATTTCCTCCACCAGCAGCTCGATCCTGCCGCCCTCGGGCGTGAACTTGATGGCGTTGCTCAGGAGGTTGATCAAAATCTGGTTGATGCGCAGCGGGTCGCCGTAAAAATAGGGGTGGCGGAGATTCTTCGAACGGGCGCTGTAGGCGAGGCCACTGTTCGCGGCCTGGGGCGCGATCATGGCGTCCACCTGGCGGAGCAGGTCGGAAACCGCGATGGCGGAGTGGTTCAGGGTAATCTGCGACCGCTCGATCTTACTCATGTCCAGAATATCGTTGATAAGGCTGAGCAGATGCCTTGAGGCCACGGCGATTTTATCCAGGCAGTCCCTGACCCGGTCGCGGTCGTCCAGATGGGCCGAGGCCAGGGTGGTCATGCCCATAACGGCGTTCATGGGCGTGCGGATATCATGGCTCATGGATGAGAGAAAATCGCTCTTGGCCTGGTTGGCCTTTTCCGCCAGTGACAGCGCCTTTTCCAGCGCTGCCTTTGTGGCGCGCTCGGAGGCCAGCATGTCGGTGACGTCTGCCCGCACCAGGCACACGGTTTTCTGGTTCTGGTCGCCCCACAGCACGTTAATCTGCTTGTACCGCATTTCCCCCTCGCCCAGGCGGTATGGCAGCACGAAATCATAGCCCTCTGGCTTTTTCTCCAGACGGCCGCGCAGGGTGTCCAGGCTAAACTGCTTCCGGGCATTGTCCTGCCCCTCGTCCGAGGCATAAAACTCTGCGAGCCGGCCCGCGGATTTCGTGTAATCCTCGATCACATAGGGCGGCAGGCTCTCAAGCACAATCTGGCGGGTGTACATGGTGGTGCGCCCGGTGTCAATGTCGATAAAGCCGATCATCTCAAAGGTATAGGCGATCACGTTCAGCAGTCCCTGCTGCTCTCTGATGGAATCGGTAATGTCGGTTCTGGCCAGGCAGACACGCCCCAGCCGCATATCCAGCGCGGAGACAGTCATGTTCTTAAAGAGCAGCTCGCCCTTCTCACCCATGACGGAATAGGAAAAAGAGTAGTCTCCCTTTTTCATGAGCTGCTCCGGCAGGGTGCGGACATCTAACAGCTGCTCGACCTGGGCTCTGTCCTTGGGCACCACCCTGGAATCCGCCAGCTCGCTGATCCATTCCGAATAAATGCCCTCCTGCTCGGGTATGTCGCTGTAGGCGTCGTCCTTTGAGATAACCCGGTAGCGGTCCTGAAGAACATCCACCTCGGCCACCAGGTCGTAGCTGGCCACTGCCAGCTTGCCCATCATGCGCTCCGAGATGGTCTGTTTTGTGATGTCGGTCACTGTCAGGATGCCGGTCACGTCGCCGGTATCCGGTGTCTCCACCAGGTTTACCTTAAATTTGACATAGCGCCCGTGGGCTTCTGTGGGCAGCTTGATATAGCTTTTCATGACCACTTCGGTTTTACCAGCCTCAAAGGCGGCCAGCGAGGGCGCGTTGAGGTAGTTATCCAAAAAGGCCTGCTGCTCGTCCGGGTCCACCACCAGCCTGGAGACCCCGGTAAAAAAGGATTCCCGGACATTTCCAAAGGTCTCCAGGAGATCGGAGCCGGTGTGGTCCATGATTTCGATGATCTGATTTTTGGTCACATTGCAGTGGCCGATGATCAGGGCGTCTGGATCGGGCCTGCGGTAGTGCTGCATGATGAGATCGTTGTACTTTCTGCGCAGCTGCTCCTGCTCCTCACGCTCTTTTGTAATATCGTGATAGCCCGCGTAGATGCGCTTTTCACCGCTGCTGCCCCTTATGAGCGACAGGGTGTTTTTGATCCATACATAGGAGTCGTCACCCCTTCTCAGGCGGTAGACCATCTCACAGTAGTTCTCATCGTTTCGGATGTACTCGGCCATGCGCTCACCCACCTTTTTTCGGTCCTCGGGGTGCACGCCGGCCATGACGTCTTCTTTGCAGATCTGCCAGACTCTGTCCAGCGGCATGCCGGACAGCTCGGCAAAACCGTCGGAAATGTACTCGGGCTTCATGCGGCCATCCTCCAGGCAGCGGATAACCGCCACGCCGCCGGGCAGGTTTTTGACCACTGTCTGGAAATATTCCTCCATCCGCTCCTTTTCCTTCTGGGCGCGGACCTCCTCGGTCACATCCTGCACATATTTAATATAGGAGGAGATGCCATTCCAGTTGGTTTCCTTAAAACGCGTGCTGTAGAAGCGCCCCGCCTCGCCCGTGTCCATGCTGTGGCTTTTGCCGTCGGGCGCGTGGGTCTTCAGGGTGCAGAAGGCGCAGGGCGCATCCTTTCCGAACAGCGCCTTATAGCATTTCTGGTCCGCGCAGCTCCGTTCCTCCCTAAAAAGGGCGCCGGACTCGTTCACATAGAGCAGGTCATAGTTTGACTTGTCGATGACATAGACTCCGTCGGCAATCTCGTTGGCAATGCCCTGGAAAAGGCGGGTTTCGTCCGATATGCCGGTGAACACTGCGTAAAACTGGGCATCCTGAGACAAAGGCCCCATGCACTGGCCGTTGAGATGAATCCAGACCAGGCTTCCGTCCTTGTGGCGCATGCGGTAGGAGACGTCCAGGACGCCGCCGCTTTTAACCGCGGCGCAGGCAGCCGCGTGCACCCGCTCCCGGTCAGCCTCGTAGATAATATCAAAGACATCGGTCCGCACCATCGCCTGGTATTCCTCCCGGGTATGGCCTGAGAGGGCCATGATGCCGTCGGAAAAAAAGGTCGGGATAAAGCGGTCTCCCTCCACGCGGTAGCTGGCCACGCCGCCGGGAATGGCGTTAACAATGTGCTCAAGCTTCTCGTTGGCAGCGGTCAGCTCCTTTTCCAGGCGCACCGACTCGCTGATGTCGCTGTAAACCCCATATAAAAGCTTGGCGCCGTCCTCCTTTTCCTTGACTGAGCCATCCAGCCGAATCCATCGGTACTCCCCCTTGCGGTCGTTAAAAACACGGTAGGTGTGTTGCGTGGTGCCGTTATACAAAATGGCTTTCTGGATTTTCTGCCGCAGTTCTTCCGCATCTTCAGGATGCACCCCCAGGAATTCGGTGGACTGCTCCACTTCCTTTATATGCGCCTCGGAATAGCCCATGATTTCATAAAAGGCCGGATTGTGGAACACAGGCAAAATCTGGACGCCGTCAAACTGGTAAACGCACAGGCCGCAGGGAATACTGGTAAAGGTTTCCTCCAGCTCAGCCCTGAGCGATCTTGACCGCGCCTCCTCCCGCTCTCTGTCGGTAATATCCACGATGTACTCAATCTGCGCGGGGCGGTCCGCCCAGTCAATGATCTTCCCGCTGAGCTCATAGACCCGTCCGGTCTGCGGGTGGCTGAACTTTCTGACTAAAAGCGTCTCCCGGCTCATTTTCTCCGCGCTGCAGAAGGGACACGGGCGGTCCTGGCCCGCGGCCTGATAGCAGGTCAGCCCCGGCTTTAACAGCTGCTTTGAAAAACGCGCCTTTGCCAGACGGTTCGCGTAAAGCAGCTCCCAGTTGTCCAGTGCGCTGACATAAATCGCGACCGGTGCATTATCCAGCACCGACGCGGTCTGATCCGCCCCCAGCACGGACAAATATTCTTCCATCATCATAATTCCCTCCTGCCCGGGCTTTGGTAAGGCGCCGGGGACTCCCTTCACGAGTCTGCTGTAATTGATTAATTTTACCACAGAAGGCGCTTAAACGCAATCCACCAGCCCATAAAGCCGGAAGGCATCCTCAAGGTGGCGGGGTGAGGTTTCATGGCTGCCCGGCGCCCCGGCAGTGACGGCAATATACTCCCGCCCGCCCTTTTGAGCCAGGGAGGCCAGGCACAGGCCAGCCTCCTCGGTATAGCCGGTTTTGCCGCCGAGGAGGGTCACACCGTTCGGGCAAGGCGTATCCATGAGGGCGTTCAGGGTGCTGCTGAGGCCCAGGCCGCCGGGGTGCCGGTTGGTGGGGGCTGTCTGGTAATAAAGGGTGGTGAACAGCACCCGGAAATCCGGGTTCTCAAGCCCTGCCCTCAGCAGGCGCGCCATGTCGGAGACGGTGGTGTAATGCCCGGGATCGTGCAGGCCGGTGGCGTTTTTGAAATGCGTGTGGGCCATGCCCAGCTCCGCTGCCCTGCGGTTCATGAGCGCCGCGAAATCCGCCTCTGACCCCGCAGTGGCGCAGGCCAGCCCCATGGCCGCGTCCGCCCCGGAGGGCAGCATGCAGCCGTAGAGCAGGTCTCTCAGGGTAATCCGCTCACCGGGTAAAAACCCGGCCATGGAGGCTCCGGAGCCGCTCAGGCGGTCAAAAACAGCTTCGGACAGGGTGACCGTGTGATCCAGATCCTCGAACTGATCCAGGATCACCAGCGTGGTCATGAGCTTGGTCAGTGAGGCGGGGTAGATTTTTTCGCCGCTGTTCTTCTCATAAAGGGTCTCGCCGTCGTCCAGGCGCATGAGTACAGCGCTCTCGCTGTAAAGGCTCACGCCGCCCATGGCGCTCACCGGGTGCGCAGACCCCGCGGGGCTTATGAGCTTAAAGGCAAAAATAAAGGCATAAAGGCCGAACCCCGCCATGGCCGCAAGCAGAGCCACCCGCCCGCCGGACTTTCGCTTTCTTTTGTACCGGTTGCTTTTTCTTCGGTTGTCATACATAAAAAACAGCTCCTTTCTCATGGCTTTATTAAACCACAGAAAGAAGCCGCCAGAATGTCAGAAAAGTCGGTCACAAGCTGCAAAGCCAAAACGTGAAGCGGTATCAATGGAGAATTGAAAATTGAAAATGGAGAATGTCGGAACACTTTCGCCCTGGCGGGGGCGATTGAAATTGCGGCCTCCGGCCGCTTCTAATCAAAATGCAGCAGCATTTTGCTCCGGTAATTCTCAATTCTCAATTCTACATTCTCCATTCAAGTTGTGCTTTTTAAGACTTTAGCTTCTGCCGATTAAATTTTTTGACTGCCTGACAGCTCCTTTCTCATGGCTTTATTAAACCACAGAAAGAAGCCGCGTTTTTTAACCTTTGTTTAGGTTCCCATTAAGATTTTCTTAACCCCGCAGGGGCAGGGTCACGGTAAAAGTGGTGAGGCCGGAGGCACTCTCTGCCTTGATGCCGCCGCCGTGGGCCAGGACAATCTCCTTTGCGATGGCAAGCCCGAGGCCAGCGCCGCCCGAAGCGGTGGAACGGGCCGCGTCGAGCCGGTAGAACTTCTCAAAAATGCTCTCGAGCTTGTGGGGCGGAATGGTTCGTCCCCTGTTTTTAAAGGTGACAACTGCAGCCTCCCCAGCCCTTTTCGCCTCGATCTCGATGACTGTGTCCGGATCGCTGTAGGCCACAGCGTTTTTTAAGATATTGTTAAACACCCGGGCCAGCTTGTCCGCGTCGCCCTCCAGGTCGATGCCGCCGTCTGTCTTAAGCTCGGCCTGTTTGTTCTGAGCCGCGAAAATGGGGTAAAACTCGTCCACCAGCTGCATGAGCATGTAGGAGAGGTGGACCTGCTCCTTTTCCAGCACCACCGTCTGCAGGTTAAAGCGGGTGATATCAAAGAACTCATTGATGAGCTGCTCCAGGCGGCAGGCCTTGTCCAGGGTGATCTTCGTGTATTTTGCCCGCTGCTCAAGGGGCATGTCGGGCGCCTCCTCCAGAATGTTCAGGTAGCCGATGACCGAGGTCAGCGGCGTTTTAATGTCGTGGGCCAGATACACCACCAGGTCATTTTTCCGCTGCTCGGCCTCGCGCGCGTCACGGGCGCGCTTTTCCAGGGACTGGCGCACCTGGTTCATCTTCTTCTCCATAAAATCCAGCTCCGGGGGCAGCTCAATGTCCCCTGCCTTCTCGTCGGCCAGCGCGTCGACCCCCTGGCTGATTTCCTCAAAATACCGGGTGAAGCGCGTCATGCCCCAGTAAAAAATGGCGCAGAGCAAAAGCACATAGCCCGCGGCCATCCACAGCGTTTTATTGCTCTGGAAAATCTCCCGGTAGAGTGCCTCGGCCCGCTCCCCACTGGTGAAATGGGCGAAAACATAAACCACGTAGTCGGCAAAGCTGTCCTGGAGAACCCCGTCCACAAACAGGGTCATGAGCACCCAGCCCGCAGCCAGGGCGGCCAGAGCGGCCAGCAGCACCTGGATCAGGATTTTGCGCTTCAGCCTTTTAAACGGATTATCCAATTTTGTACCCCACGCCCCACACGGTCTTTATATACCGCGGGTTTTCCGCCGAATCCTGCATTTTCTCCCGGAGATGGCGGATGTGAACCATGACGGTATTATTGCCCGTAAAATATTTCTCGCCCCAGACCTCTTTAAACAGCTCCTCGGAGCTGATGACCCGCCCCCTGTTTTTGCACAGGGTCCACAGGATGGAAAACTCGATGGGCGTGAGCTCCACGGGCTTTTCGTCCAGGGTGCACACATGGGTCTCCCGGTTGAGAAACAGCCCCCGGTAGGCAGCGGTGGCCTCGGCCTCCTGCTGGCCGCCGTTGTAGCGCAGGGAGCGCCGCAGCTGGGCCTTGACCCGGGCCACCAGCTCCAGCGGCCGGAAGGGCTTGGTCACATAGTCGTCCGCGCCGATGGCAAGGCCAGTGATCTTGTCGATCTCCTCCTCCTTGGCGGTGAGCATGATAATGGGAAAGGTGTACTTCTCCCGGAGCCTGCGGCACAGGGTAAAGCCGTCGAGCCCGGGCATCATCACATCCAGCACCGCTAACTCCGGCGGAGCCTCGAGGGCGGAGTCCAGGGCTTCTTTTGGGCTGTAAAACCGGCGCACCGCAAAACCCTCATTGCCCAGATAAAGGGCCACCAGATCCGCGATTTCCGGTTCATCGTCTACTACTAATATTTCGGTCTGCATTTCTCTTTTCCTTTTTAAGTGTGATGGTTTCTCTTTTTATTGTACCTGAACTTTGCCTGAATGTCCTTGCCTTTTTCTTAGAGACCTCTTAAGATTTTCTTAAATTAGAAACAGCCCCATCACCAGCCAGGCCAGCTGCCACACCACCACCGCCGCCGCAAAAAAGGCCAGCAAAACATAAAAGGCCCTCATAGCCTTCGATTCTGTGCGTTTGACCGAGCCGGCCAGAAAAAACAGCCAGAGGCTGTAGGTTAAAATGGTCAGCACACCGCCACCGCAAAAAGCGGTGATCAAAAACAGGGTGTTCACAATTTTCATGCCATTTTCTGAAAAAAGCATTGCCTTTAGGTTTTTCGACATTGTCTGCTCCCCTCTGCGTAAATGCCAGCCCGCTAATCTTCTGGCAGATAACCGCCATCTTTTTTACTCCCTCTGGCCCTGCTTTGTCCGGGCAGCTGCTCTTTTATTTTATGGGCGGTGATAACCGTATAGCTGTGGGCGTTGACGGTGATCTCGCAGCCCCCCACGCGGACATACCAGTTTTTGCCCCTTCTTTCCATTACGGCGTCCCGGTCCAGTATCCTCGCCCTGCACCACTGCACAGCGTCCACATCCCCAATGGACAGGTTCCTTTTTATGCGCGCCGCGCCCATTTCGGTGGTGTGCAGCCTGTCAATATTGGCCACTAAATCATTCATTGTCTGCCCAGCTCCTTTACCATGATGTACTCCTCGCTGTTTTCGTCTGCCACTTTAAAGCCAAGGCGCCGGTACAGCCTGACCGCGCCGTTAAGCTTCTGGACCGACAGGGAGACCTGCCCCCAGCCCTTTTCCGCGAGCCTGGTAAACATTGCCCGCATCAGCTCTGTGCCGATTCCAAGGCCCCTGTATGCTTTAAAAAGGGCGATGGCAAGGGACGGCGTCCGGGCATCGATATGCCCGTAGTCCTCCATAATCCGCGCCCAGACCGCCCCGATGACTTTTCCATCTACCTCGGCCACCAGGCCAAGATCTGCCGCCTGTCTGCCAAAATCACGCACGTAGACCTGCAGCTCTGGCGTGTCCACTACCGCTCTTGGCGGGGCTTCGGCCCCCTGCGGTATAAAGACCGCCTCGTATAAAAAATCCTTTAACATTGGGATTTCCGTCTCCCGGATTTCCCGTATCATTATATTCATTGTATGGCCGCTCCTTACTCAACATTTTACCACAATCCACCCACCCCGTCTATTTTCCCGGGCGGATTCTGACTTGAAGCCAAAAGAGCACGGCACAAAATTGTGCCGTGCTCTCAGTACGATGCCCCTTTATTGGCCAAAAGTCCGCTTGAAATAGCTTTCTCTGTATAAATAATCTCATAATCCGTCATACGCCATATTTTTCATGCATCTGAGCGCGGACACGCTCTGATTCAAAATAACACGCAAGCGCCCGCCCCACAAAGGCCGAAGTCCCGGGGCCTTTCTGTGCGTCGATGGCTTTGATGACCGCGTCGTTGTGGAGGTACCAGTCGATCATCATATCCCAGTAGTGCTCGCCCTTGTCAATGTTCAGGTTCATTTCCTCCCCCAGGGCGATAAGCTCGCCTACAATGGCCTGCACCTCGGGCGACGCCGGGTCCTTTTCCCTGCTGCTGTACAGCGCCTCCATGAGGGCCGCGTTTTTTTCGATGGCGCCGTTTTGCTTCATGGCCTCTATTTTTTCCATATTCTCAGAAAAATGAGCGATGCTGTCCTTCATGGCCGCAGTGTATTTTGCGACGCTGCCGTACTGCTTTATTGCGAGCTCCGCGATGTGGGTCTCATCCTCCTTCACCTTTTTCATAAACTGCTCAAAGGCCTCCACACTGCCCCAGTGGCGGACGATGTCCGCGGTGTTCTCGGTTTTAAATTCCTCCAGGATCCGCAGGTATTCGCTCAGGTCAAAGGCTTCAAAGCTCACGCAGGATTCGCCCTTTTCCAGCTTATCCAGAAGGTCGAGGAGCTTGTTGAGCCGGTCTCGCCGAGCCCGCAGCAGCTCCCGCTGCTTTTTAAAGGCCCGGGTCTTATCAAAACCAGGGTCGGCCATGATTTCCCGGATGTCCTTTAACGGAAAATCCAGCTCCTTAAAAAACAGAATCTGCTGAAGGGTTCTCAGGGCCTCATCGTCATAGAGCCGGTACCCCGCCTCTGTGACCTCGGTGGGCTTAAACACGCCAATCTCATCATAATACTGCAGCGTCCTCACGCTCACGCCAGTCAGCGCTGCTACTTGCTTTACGGTTCTCACTAAAATCAACTCCTGTCTCATTAATGGTTTAACCTTATCTTACACTATCACGCAGCGTGAGGGTCAACGGGTTTTAAAAAGAAATTTTATTCTTTCCACAGCCCGGTCTGCTTAATCCAGGCCACAAAGGCCTCCATCTGCTCCGGTGTATGAAAGTAATGCTCACCCTCTGGCACGATCTCCAGGCCGCAGGAAAAACGGCGGGCAAAGGCTTCGACGGCGCTGCGCTCACAGGTGTCGTCCTTTTCGCCGTACAGGATCTCGGTCGGCACTGTCCATTGGCTGACAGGGTGCTCCAGCACATAGGCATAGTCATCCCAGTACAGGGTCTGGCCGATGGGGGTGGCGACAGCCTGCTCCCGCTGGAGCTGTTCCCCTGTAACGCCGAAGCTGTCCATCATGTTCTCGATGATGCCCTGCATGTCCACAAGCGGCGACAGGAACCACGCCCTGTCCAGGGCCTCGCCGGAATAGGCCGTAAGGCTGAGATACGCGCCCAGGCTGACGGCAAACAGGCTGACGGACTGCCAACGCTTTCTTGCCCAGTCTATGATCGTGGCCAGATCCGCCAGGCACGCCTGCACGGTGCAGGGGGTGTCCTCGCCTTTCCGGTCCCCGTGTCCGGGAAGGTCAAAGCTGATCGTCTGATAGCCGACGTTTATCATGTTGGCGTGTTCGGCCATGATGCGGATGGGGTCGTCACCCTTGCTGGACTGGCTGCCGTGGACGGCGATGATGACCTTGTCCGCCGGCCAGCCCCAGAGCAGGGCAGGGATGTTTTCAATTTCCATGTATTCTAAACGCATGGTTAACGCTCCTCTCTGTTTTCGGTCTCCTGCCTGTCTGGCAGGGCCCTTAGGTCTGCCCGCTCATAGCGGTTGTGGCCGGGCAGGCCTTTCTTATACTTCCAGCACGCAATGGCTTCCTTTAGGGTTTTGCCCGCGTTGTCTGCGAAGAAATCCCGGATATAGGTATTGTACTCAAACTGCCGGTCAATGGTGGTTTTTCCCTTTTTCTTCTCGGCCTGAAGCTTCTCGTAGGCGGCGACGGCCTCCCGGTAGGTTTTGCCGGTATTGGCCTTCAGCCACTTCTGGAAAGCCACATTAAAGGTAAAGCTTTTGCCGAGCTTCTCCTTAAAAAATGCCCGGTGCTTCTCGGAGCAGACAAAATCCGGCTCGATGGCCATGTCCTCTGTGATCAAGCCCACCCGGGCCTTGCCCGGCCGGCTTTTGGCAGATGGGGCCAGCGCCCTGCCGGTGTCCAGAAAATGGGCGATGCGCTCGGTCAGCTCAAGCTTTCCGCCGGAAACGGGCAGGCCGTTCTGCCTGCAAAAGGCCACGAGCTCCTCCTTCAGGTAGTAATAGTTTCGGAACGCCGCGCTGTCCAGGCTTTTATCCAGATTTGGACGCTCACTCATACTGCGCCTCCAGCTCTTCCCAGACTTCCTCAAAGGCCTTTACCCGGGGCTGATTGCTCTGGTGGGCGCCGATGTGCTTTTCCATCCACAGCATATTGTACCAACGGCCAAATTTGTAGCCGCACTGGCGAAATTCGCCCACAGGCCGGTAGCCCAGACGGGTGTGGAAGGCCACGCTGTCCCGGCTCAGGTAGGGGTCGTCCCCCTGGGGCACAGCAATGCAGGCGTTAAGGTTGAGAATATTCTGGGCGGCCAGGCAGGCTTCAAGGGCTTCGTAGAGCCCCCGGCCAACGCCGGCTCCACGGGCCTCCTGCCCGACGTACACGGTGGTCTCCACCGCCCAGTCGTAGGCGGCCCGCTCCTTAAACGCCGCGGCGTAGGCGTATCCCAGGAGCCTGCCGTCCTGCACGGCGGCCAGATAGGGGTACTTCCCGCGGATGGCTGCCACACGTCCCGCGAAGGCCTGCACCGAGGGCGTCTCGTACTCGAAGCTGACGGCCGTCTCCTCCACATAGGGCCTGTAAATATCCAAAAGCGCCGCCGCGTCCTGTACGGTAGCGGGGCGTATGCTTATCTTATTTTTATTCATGCGCTCCTCCTTCTCCTCACATTCTAACACACCCCTGACCTGCCGTCCATCGGCTGATATGCCTGAAGATCGATAAAACACTTTCACCGATGGCCCAAGCGATTAAAAACGCGGCCATAGGCCGCGTCCAATCAAATCTGCCTGTGGCGGATTTGCACCTGAACTTTCCACTATCCACTTTCAACTTTCAACTGAGCAGTCCTCTTTTTAACGCGTTACCGCTTCGTGTTAAAGTTTGCCTACGCTCCAACGTCAAGGCCCATCCGGTTTTTATTTCAGCCGGATCAGATTTCCACATGGATATAGCCGCTGCCATAGTAGGGCAGCACGTTCATGCCCAGGGCCTTTGCCATCTGTGCCAGGTCGCCCACTGCCACGCCGGGGCAGTACAGGTCCGCCGCGTCGCCCCGCTTGTGGAAGGACCAGGACACGCCGCCCACCTCGGCGTTGCGGGCCTCGCACCGCACACCGGAGGTGATGATGACTGGCGCCCCGCAGGCACAGCGCAGCGCCTCAATTTTATCAAGGAGCACGGGGTTCATCTCGCAGGGCCAGCCGTCGCAGGCGCCCGCGCAATCGCAGCGGTACTCGTCCCGGGCGAAATGGGCAGTGGCCATAACCGGGTCCGCCGCCGGGGGCGGCGTCTCCGGTTCCTCTGCCGGGGCGGCCTCCTCTCCCCTGTAAGGCAGCTCTCCGCCGCCGGGCGGCGGCTCCTCTGGCTCCGACGGTCCCGCCTGGCCCCTGTCTGCCCCCCAGTCCGCCACTTTCTTAAAATGACCCAGCTGCGAGGTGAAGAACCCGGCCGAGACAGCGATGATCAGAACCAGCATGAACAGGACAAGGTATTTTTTGATTTTCATAGAAACCTCCTTCTTGATTACAATTGAGAATTGATAATGGAGAATGGAGAATTATGGAACAAAATGCGGGCGCATTTTGATTAGGCGCGACCCCAGGCCGCGATTTTAATCGCTTGAGCCATTGGCGAAAGCGCTCCACAATTCTCCATTCTCAATTTTCCATTTTCCATTAATGAAAGGGAGCTCTCGCTCCCTTTCACCTTAAACTTCCAGTTCTTCCTTCCGCACGGTTTTGTCGATGAATTCGTAGCCCTTGAGCTTCTGATAGGCGAAGCCGTCGGGCTTAAAGATGTTCTGGGCGATGACGATATCGGCCGCGGCCACGATCTGCTCTTTTGTGACGTCGGGCAGATAGTCGGGCAGGCTGATGGTGTCGGTGTCGCCGTTGGCCATCATAAACTCCAGATCCAGTGTTTTGGTGCTCACAGTTTCCATGGGGGTTCCTCCTTTCTTTTATGGGGTTGATCGCAATGCGCTGCCTCAGGCGGTTTCCACATTATCGTAGTACATGACATTCGTGATGTCCTGGACAATGGGCTCCATGAGGGTGCCGAGGGCCTTGGCGGTCTTGATGACTGCTTCGCTGGTGGCCACAGTCTCGTCAAGGTCGAGGCCGCCGATGGTCTTCAGCTTTTTCTTGATCTTCCCGTCGATTTCGCCGTAGTTCAGGTTCATCTTGAGCTCGTGTTTGATTTTGATGCGTTCATAGGTCATGGGGTGTACCTCCTTTCGTTTTCTTGGTTTAAGTTTACCATCACAGCGCGTCCCGGTATATGGCCAGAATAAAGTGTCCTCTCTGGCCCAATTGGTCAGCGGGGGGCTCTCCCAGAAGGGCGGTCAGCTGCTCCCTTGTGTAGGCACTCACAGCCTGGCCCCGCTCGGCCCGGAACACGGTCTTGTGGCTGAGGCCGGCCGCGTCGGCCAGGGCCTGCTGGGTGAGCCCTCTTTCCCGGCGGCGCTCCCGCATCCAGCGGCCAAAGGCGTCGTCCATCATGTCTCGGCCACCCACTGCTGCCGCAGTACCAGGCCGGGCTGGTTATCCTCGGCGTCGTCCAGGACTTCGGCGAAGCGGGCCTCGGCCTCCTCCAGGGTGCGGGCTCTCAGGTTCAGGCGCAGGGCGCCCTCGGCCAGGCATTCGTAGACGGTGTAGCTCCCATCCTCGTAAAAACGCTCGCCGTAAAGGTCGGTGTAGCGGTCTTTTAATATTCCCATGTCTGTTCCTCCTCTGCCTTTTGATCCCGCAGGGCCATGCCTGCCCAGAAGCGCTCAACCGGGTCGGGATATTCGGCCTCGAGGCGCTGTTTTTCTTCGGCGGTGAGCTGGGGCGGAATGTTAAAGCCGTTGAGGTTGCTGCCCCCATACCCTGGTAATGCTTTTATATTTATATTTTTATGATTTATCTCTAAATCAGAAGAAAAGCGGTTTTGTTCCGGGGAATGCTCTGGGCGTGTTCTGGCCGGGTTTTCTCGGCTTTCCGCGCTGGCTTTCCAGACGAGGACGCCCCCGGAAGGGGCGGCGGCGCACAGGCGGGCCTGCCTGAGCCCTGTGTCGAAGGGCACCAGGGCGTAACGGGCGGGGTGGCCGCCGGAAGCCTTCTGGTATTCCAGCCGGGAATGGCGGATGAGCTCCTGTCTCAGTTCCCAGAGGCGTTTCGAGGACATTCCGTCCATAAAGGCGCGGAGGCTGCCGTTGTCCACCTCAAACCACACCGGCCAGCACCAGCTGCCATCCTCGTCCTGGACGGCGGCGGCGTTGTCCTGGAGAAAAAGGTACACCCAGAGGCCCAAAAGCGCTAAGGTTTTGCGGGGCCGGGCCATGAGCCAGGTCATGAAGCTTAAAAACTCAGTCACAAAGTTCATGGCGGTCACGCTCCAGGATGGGGTAAATGCTGTTTTGGGCCAGCAGGTCGTGGATAAAGCGCTTGCCCCTCTGGGTCCACTGCAGGCTCTCCACGACCTTGACGCTGCCGTCTTTTTTGGGGATGGTGTCGGTGTTGGTGGCGGCGTAGCCCGCGTCCTGCCAGGCCTCGTACAAATACCAGCGCCTGCCCTTTTTATACTGGACGCCCAGGCTGTGGAGCAGGCGGTTCATGAACTCGGCGGTCATGCCGTAATCCTTGGCAATGCCGGTAATGGGGATGAGGGCCTGACTGTCGAGCACGTGCCTGGCGTAGTCGGCCTCTGTCTGCAGCCCGGCGATGACCCGCTCGGCCTCCAGCACCGCGGCGGCCAGCAGGGCCTTATCCTGGGGCATGGAAAGCGCCTGCCTGCGGAGCTGTTCCTCCATCGCGTTAAAGGCCTGGATGTACCGGAGTTTCCAGGAAAGGGCCTGGGCGCCGGTAAAGCCCATGACCAGCAGGGCGAAGCCGTCCCGGGTGATGAGGTATTCCTTCTGTGTTCTTCCGTACTGGTCAACATAAGTGGAACTCATAAAAAGATCGGCGCAATTTTGTGCCGATGTCTCCCGCCTCAGCAGGGTAATACTTCTCAGCACGCTTTTGTGCGCGCGCTCAAAGTCGTGGGCCACCTGCCGGCTGGATACCACCGGCTGGTTTTGGCACAGGGTGACCTCAATCTTTTTGTCTGTTTCAGAATTTTCTGCACAATGAACAAGGCCGCGGGATGGCTCCGGACCTTTATTTTGGGTTTTCATCATTGTACCTCCTCAATGTTTAGAAATTTCATCTTTTTGAGATGATACCGTGAGTTTACCCTATTCCTATGTCAAACACATCCTATGCCCAGTGCAGACCTCCGCCCCGGCCCGCGGCCCTCTCCACCGCCCGGGCGAACCAGTCCTCACCGCCGCCGGTTATATTTTTAAGACGTTCCAGAGGGCCTGCCGTCTCGTCCGGCACATCGTTAACGTTTTCACAAAGGAGCGGAAAAAGCCCGCTCGCGATCAGGCAGGCGGCCATCTGCCGCACCCATTTTAAGATGCGGTGAAGGGTGTTTGGGGGGCAGGGCACATCGTCCCGGCCCTCGGCGACGGCCTGATGGACCTCGGCGCTGTACAGGCGGCGGGGCAGCACGCCCCTGGGCAGGTTGCGGCGGGGATGGGTGTGCAGGTAGCAGTCCGCCGCGGTGCACACCAGGCGGCGCACCCGGATGCGGCCGCGGCAGCCGCTCATGGTGATGATGGTGCGCCACACAAAATCCCTTATTTTCATGGGGTGCCCGCACTCCCCGCAGGTGGGGATGGCCTGGTAGAGTACCCTCAGGCGTTCGCCCGCTTTCCGGCCGTCTTCGCCTGTTATATCCTCGATCACGATAATCTGCGCTTTGGTTATCAGCATTTTTTCCTCCTGTGCCTGGCCGCCGGGCCATAAAAAAAACCGGCACACCGCGCCGATTAAGCGTCAGTGTGCCGGTTGATTGGTATGTGTCCCGGAAACCATGATTCTGTTTTGATTGTCTCTTATTTTCGCTCTTGTCTGATGGACGCGGGTTTCTCTGCCAAAGCCGCATTGTCCATATGCGAACATACTGTAAGTATATCAAAAAAATGAAAATTCAGCAATGGTTCCTCCTGTAAGCCATTTAAAATATTGGTTTTTGCGGTGGCCGGTGTTATGCCATCCCTCTATTTGCTTCCATTCACAGCCTCCATCTGCAGCGTGTCGAAGGCGGCGCACTGGCTCTCGGCGCTGGCGCCTGTGAGCATGGGGTCCACGATGCCGGCCAGGCTGGACCACTGCTCAAAGACCAGGTTATAATCCTGAATGAGCATGATCCGGTCTGCTTCGATGTTATCGTAAACCTGGGCCATGCGGTCGTCCTTTTTCATTGATTTCTCGCTGGAGCGGTAGGCTGGCAAAAGGCCAAACGTTCCTGACAGGGTCTTTAAAGTTTCCCCGCTGCCCAGGCAGCTCAGGAAATCCTTGCAGGCCTCCACGTTCCCGCCGTCTGCCATGACTACAAAACGGCGGTCGCAGGCCATGGGGGACACCATGCCGTGGGTGCCGGGCACGCCGATAAAGGCCACCTCAAAGGACAGCTCCTCCGGATTAAGCAAATTGCTCGCGTGCATCTCAAAGACACCCTCCCCATTCTCCATATGCTCCATAATATCCTTGGGCTTGCGAAGGGCCGAGGCGGGGCCGTCGATATAGCCTTGCTTGATAAGATACTCGACGCGCTCGAAGCCGGTTCTGGCGTATTTCGAAATTTTTTCCTCGCCGGTATTGAGCCGGGCCACGGTGGCGTCGGTGTCGCCGTCCATATAAATATCGCCCATGGCCGCCACCACAAAAAGCTTGGTGAGGTCTGTTGTGCCCGCAATGGGCTGGTAGCCTTTTTCCTTGAGCACAGCGCAGCAGTGAACAAATTCCTCCCAGTTTCCCGGAAGCTCCAGGCCGCATTCCCTCATGACGTCCATGTTTACCCAGGTGCCAAAGCTGACCATGGACAAAGGCACGGACAGCACCTTGCCGTCCACGGTGGAATCCTGCCGGGCCAGAGGGGTGAGGTCTCTGGCCGCTTCGCTGTCGGTTAAATCGGCGATCTTTCCCACGCCGCTGTATCTGAAGATATTGACCACGTCCATGGTGGTCATGTCGTTGATCTGGCCGGAGGCGATGCGCTCGTCAATGACCTGGGACAGGTTTTTGCTGCCCTCCCCGGTGTTGTAGCCCTCAAACACCACATGCACATCGGGCCGTCTGTCCTCAAAAACCGCGATGGCGCTGTTGAGGGCGTTGTAGGCGGTAGTGTTGTTGGCGGTGGTTAACAGAGATATTTCGGTCTTTTTTTCCTCTGCGCCGGCGTTGCTTACCACACGGGCGTCTTTTCCGGCGCAGGCGCTCAGGCTCAGGCACAGGGCCAGCGCCAGTGACAGCAGGGTTAATCTTTTCTTTTTCATCTTTTCCTCTTCCTAATTTTTTTCCGGCCTTTTTTCCAGCTGCCGCACCAGGCAGGCGTACATGGCGTCCAGCTCGATGGGCTTGCTGAGATGGGCGTTCATGCCCGCGCGGCGGCAGCGGCTCACGTCCTCGGAGAAGGCGTTGGCGGTCATGGCCACAATGGGCACAGCTCTGGCGTCGTCCCGGCTCAGGCCGCGGATGATACGGGTGGCCTCGCAGCCATCCATGCCAGGCATCTGCAAATCCATGAGAATCAGGTCATAATGGCCCGGGGAGCTCTCCTTAAACTTCATGACTGCATCCCTTCCGTCCACGGCGGTTTCCACTGCCATGTCCTGCATTTGCAGCAGCTCTACAGCAATCTCACGGTTGAGGGCGTTATCCTCAACCACCAGCACACGTCTGCCCTTCAGGCTCTCGGTGGAGAACTGCTCGTCCGCGCCGGGCTGTTTGGCTCCGGACTGGCGGGACTGCTCATCGATCTCAAAGGTGAGCTCGACCCGGGTGGTGGTGCCCTGCCCTTTTTCGCTCTCAATATCCAGGGTGCCGCCCTTGAGGGATACCAGATTTTTGACAATGGACAGGCCGAGGCCGCTGCCCAGCTCGCTCTTGTGGAAGATGTTCGTCTCCTGCTCAAAGGGCTTCCCGATTTTTTCAATAAATTCCGCGCTCATGCCCACGCCGTTATCCCGCACGGTAAACACATAGGTGCTGTAGGCGCGCCGGGTGCTGGGCCTTTCCTCCAGTGTCAGGGCGATCTCCCCGCCCTCCTGGGTGTATTTGACTGCGTTGCTGAGCAGGTTGATGAGGATCTGCTGCAGGCGCATGTCGTCGCCGATGAGCTGCTTGTGGGCCACTCTCTCGGCGTCAAGGGTAAGGCGCTGGCCCTTGGCTTGGGCCTGGGGCTTTATAATACTCATGACGTCTGCCACACAGTCGGTCAGATTAAAGGGGTCGTTGCGCAGGGACAGCTTGCCGCTCTCGATCTTCGACAAATCCAGAATATCATTCACCAGCTCCAGCAGATGCCGGGAGCTGACCTCGATCTTGCCCAGGCAGTCACTGATTTTCTCTGGCTCGTCCAGATGGCGCACGGCGATCTCACGCATACCGATGATGGCGTTGATGGGAGTGCGGATATCGTGGCTCATGCGGGACAGGAAATCGGATTTGGCCTGATTGGCCTGATTGGCGTTTTCCAGAGCAGTCCGCAGCGACATCTGTATTTTCATGTCCTCGGTGATGTCCTCCATCATGAGCATGTAGCAGGCCCTGCCCTCGATGTTCAACGGCTTGACTGTCAGGCGGATATTGCGCTGCTCGTGCCGGACGGGGTGGTCGTAGACAAGAGGAATGACCTCCTCGGCGTCGATCTCGCCTCGCAGCATGCGGCCGTAAAGCCCGGGGACGAGGCTGTTTAAGAGCATCCCCAGCGCGCTGCTGTCCGCCATCAGGCTGTCCCCGTCAACGCCCAGAATCCGCACGATATTGTGGAACACGATGTCGCAGGTCTGACGCTCTCTGTTAAACACGCACAGAATGGTATCGCTTGCGTCGCCCACGGTGTCGTAGACTGCGTTTTGCAGCTCAGCTTCCTGCAGCTGCTCCTGCTTTCTGCGGGCACCGCACCGGCTCTCGTAAACCACATAGGCCAGAACCAGAAGCATGACCACGCCCATGCCGGCCATAACGCCGAACAGTATCTGTAAAATCAGGCTGGCCTCCTGTAAAACCGCAGATTCCGGCACAATGCCGCAGATATACCAGCTCTCCTGATTGGACATGGGCAACAGGGTAATGTAGACCCGCTCGCCGTCCAGCTGGCCCTGCAGTACAAGCCTTTCCCTCCCGGCGATGGCGGGATAAACCGACGTGTCCATGAGGGTTTTGTCAAAGCCCAGCTCGGTAAACACCATGTCGATCTCGCTCATATAGTTCATGATCAGGTTGGGCGTGGTGGGCATGAGCACCATTTTTTTAGTGTTGACGTCAAAAAGGTAGGCCATGCCCTGGCCGCCGTAGTAGGTCATGGCATTATCGGCCCCGTATTTGTTCAGGGGCACGCGCACGTACACCGCGCCCGCCTCGGCGCCATCCCTCACAATGGGCGCGCGGTAGTCGGTCTCCCAGACGCCCGCGCCGCCGTGAAAGGCGTTGCTGAAGCCCGTAAAAGCGCCGTCCTCCAGAACCTCCTGGTCTGGCAGGCGAAAGACCTCGCCGGTGCTGCTGTAGCCTTCCTGATTCTGGCCCAGCACCGCCACCTCCAGGAAACCATAATTTTCTTTAAAGGCGGCCATGTCCCTCTGAAGCTCGGCGGGAGGCGCGTTTACATCCAGAGTATCGGCAAAATACGCGATGGCTTCGCTGTCGCCCTTCATGGTATAGGACAAATTATCCCGGAGCTGTTCCAGCAGATACTGGCTCGTCGATACTGCGCTGTCCTCCATTTTCCGGACAACCATCTGAATACTGATGACAATGATCACCCCAAAAACGACCACGATCAAAAAATAAAGCCATTTCAAATAGGATCGGCTTCTCTCTTTATCTAATTTCTTTATCAATTATTATCCTCATTTCTCACACGGCCCTTTAATTCCCGCTTTTCTGAGGGATTAATGGTTTACAAATCAGATCGTCGTATGGTGATATTGTCTGTTATCTTATTATATAACATTTTATCTACTTTTACCACATCAAAACAGGGAATTGGGGATTTTTGCGCACAAAAAGATCGGCACAAATCTGCGCCGATCTCAGAGGGTCGACAAACTTTAACAGCAAGAGACAGAGCGTTAAAAAGAGGCTTTTTAAGTTGAAAGTGGAAAGTGGGCAGCTCAGAAATCAGAGAATCGGGTCGTTGATGTTGATGTCGCCGTTCTCATCCGGGTTGCGTGTTGCGCCCTGCGTATCCACTTTAAGGCTGACCTTGTAGTGCAGAAAACCGGCGTCTGTACGTGTGCCGTACTCAACTTTCCCGCCGCCTGCCACAATCTGCTCTGCTTCTTCCGGGAGATCACCCAGGGCTATCCTGCCCCAGGCGTAATAGTAGTAGTTGTCGCTATCGCTATCGTCTGCCTGATCCATTCCCGTGTGGGGGTACACGTTGATTCTGTAGCTCGCGAGCACATCGTCCGGCTGGATTTCGGTCCACTTTTTATCACTGCTCACGTCGGCGTCCATGGGCGCCTCGCCGGGCGCCAGCGGGTAATCTGTACTGTTCCATTTGAACACGCTGTACGGGAGCAGCCCGGAGAGTTTCTCTGTATGACCCTCTTCCCTCCCTTTCAGGGTGAAAGCTTTTGTATCTCCTTGACCTCCGTTGTCGCCGTACACGCTGACTTCTATCTTGTACCCGGACTGCAGCAGTTCATTATAGCCTGTCGATTTCGGCAGCTTCAGCGTGACGTTAAAGGCCCTTTTCCGGGCGTTATCGTCGTGGATATAGAGGGTGCCGTAGCTTCCCATGCGAATGTTTTCGGGAACGATGAGGGTATAGGTGGGGGCGTTTTGATAAGTGGCTGTCACGGCGCTCCGCTCAGTCGACGGTTGAATTGTGACGCTGGGCAGCGGATCCGCAGAGGCGTCGTCTGCGCCGGACTCGGCGTGAGCCGGGTATGCGGTGGTCAGCAGGCACAGGGCCAGCAATGCGGAAATGATTTTCTTTTTCATGGATTTACCTCCTGTTTAGCAGCTGGCGCCGGTGGTACCAGTCTGGTCGTAAAGATCAGCGACCCCGAATATTCAAGGTTCAGCTGGGTTTCGCTCTGGGGCGGCGTGAGCCTGAGGGTGGCGAGGGCCGCGTCCTCCGGCCCTGTTTGGGCAAGAGTGGCGAGTGCGCCGTTCAGCCCAACCTCGCGGCCTGCGGCGTCGGTCACCTTAAAAGGAATGGTGTCGCCCTTGGCGTTTGACAGGACAAAACTGCCTTCCTTAACCTTGCCGCTGCCTGCGTTCACCTGAATTTTCCAGCCGCTCTCAAAGTATCCGGCTGTCATCTGACCGATATACAGGTCTTTCCCGGTCAGATTTTTTTCATAGGTACTGTTTTTATTCCAGTACAGCGCGCCGAACGCCAGCTTCGCAGGAACGACCAGGGTATAGTCGGGGCCCTGGAACGTGGCGTTTATCTCGCTCTGCCCGTTCCCCACGCCATTTTCGCACTCGATGGCTGTCCCCGGTGTCGGGCGCAGCGTCGGGCCTGGCAGGGGCTCCGCCAGGACAGGCCGGGCGGCGAGGAGCAGGCCCAGGGCCAGCGCCAGTGCGGTCATTTTCTTTTTCATAATTGTGCCTCCTTTGGCATGGGCTCAGCCCCCAGGGTGTCTTTGGTCCCCTGGAAAGCCCTATGGAATCACCACGCTGGCGGCGTAGGTCACGGTATCTTTGTAGGTTCCGGCGCTGCCGGTGCCGGCGGGGCTGTCCACCTTCAGGGTCAGGCGGGTCTGGGCAGCGTCGGGCTGGTAGTTGGTCTTGTCAAAGAGGATGGCCTCGCCGTCCCAGGCCACTGGGGTGCTCCCGTCAGCCTTTAAAACCGTGTAGGGAATGTACGCGCCGTCGGCGCGCTTGAGGCTGAAGCCTGCCGCGCCGCTGGGCTGGGCGTCCTTTATCGTCACGCGCACCTTATAATCCTGGGCCATGGCGTCTTGATCGACGTCCTTCAGGTAGAGGCTCCCGCCCTTCACATGCTCCTGCCAGGAGGCCCCATTTTTCATGTACTGCTCGCCGAACTCAACCGATTTTGGAATGACGAGGGTGTACTGCGTGAAGGTCTTGAAGGAGGCTGTCACCTCGGTCTGCGGCGTCGGCGTCGGGTCCGCGGCCAGAACGGGACGGGCTGCAAATAAGATGGCCAGAATCAGACCCAAAGCGGCGGTTTGCTTTTTTACTGTTTTCATTATTATCTCTCCTTTAAGGACGTATTTTTTTATCTTTCTGCCTTTTCTATGAATCGCTTATTGAACCACGAGCGTTGTCTCGACCGATGCGCCGTTCATGGGGGTTTTGTCCTCCAGGCTCTGGGTCGTGTAGCTGATAACAGCGGCGTAGGCCCCGGGCGCCGGGGTTTTGCAGAGCCGTGGGCGCTCAACGCCAAAGCCGGGCTCGATGTCCGGGGACTTATAGACGCTCTCGCCCGTATCCTTGAGGATGAGCTCGATCTGGAAGGTGCAGGGGTTGCCCTCTGGATTCTGGAACAGCACCTGCAGCTCGCCGGTGGTGCTGTCCGCCTCCAGGCTGGCATAGCCGGGAATCTGGATGCCGTCCGGGGCCGTCTCCCCTGCGGGCGTGGGTGTGAGCTTCACAATGCCCTGATCGGCCCCGGACGTCGGCGGGCTGGTCAGATACCAGACAATCACCCCGATGGCTGCTAACAGCAGCAGGGCCAGTGTAATGATCACCGTGTTTTTTATTTTTGAGCTTTCCATGATGCTTCTCCTTGTTGTTTTATTTAATTTGTCCGTCCTGCTCTGCTTCCTGGGCGATCCACACCTTGTAGATCATGGTGCCGCGGTAGCTGCCGGCCACCGCGTCCGCGAAGGCGTGGGGCACGAAGGTGACGCCCACAGGCGTGGGGTTCTCCAGCGCCAGGGGCGCTTCACTCTGCTTTGCGCCGCCCACCGCGTCGATGAAAGGGCCGGCCTCGACGGTGTTGCCGGCCTTCACGGCGCTGTCCAGCTGAATGCGCTGCGGCAGGCCCAGCCGCACCTGGCGGCCCGGCAGCAGGTGCGCCTCGGTCAGGCCCACATTTCCCACAGCGTAGTCCCGGCCGCCGACGCCGGGCGCGATGGTGATATCGCCGGGGATGAGCACCACATAGCCCTCGTCGAGGGTCATATCGATGGGCACCTGCCCCTCGGCCTCCAGGGTGGAGGAGTCTGGCCGGATCTCCTGGCCTGCGGCCAGGACTGGCGCGGCTGCGAGGAGCAGGCCCAGGACCAGCGTCAGGGCGATCATTTTCTGTTTCATGATTTTTTTCCTCCGCGCTTTGTTTGTCTCTCCCCTGTTTTTTCAGGGCGCAGGGCCGCGGCGGTTAAGGCTGCGGCAAGCGCTGCCGCGCCAGCCAGAAGAAAGCCGTACTGGACGCTCTGGCCGCCTCCGGTGGGCGGGTTGGGCACGGGCGCTTTTATTTTATCGGCGTCGATGAGCTCCTGGCTCACCTCGACGGTCAGGTCGCTGCCGTAGGTCTGGCTGCTCTCGGCGTAAACCGGCGCGCAAAGGGCCAGCAGCAGGACGAGCAGGATAAGAACTTTTTTCATTGGGATACCTCCACAACTTCAAATTTCAGGCTCAGGTCGCCGGCCCTGCCCGGGCTCGCATACGTGCCGGCCCGCAGGCCTCTGGCGGCGGGATCAAAGCTGGCGAACAGGCCGCAGCGGTCACCCTGGGCCAGCAGGGCGCTGTTGATTTTCTGCCCGTCCTTACTGACGCCGGGCCGCAGGCCGGCGGTGTAGCGCAGCCGGGCCGCGCCGGGATTGGACGGATCGGCGTACAGATAATACGCCTGGCTCGGAACGCTCACCTGCAGGGCCTTGTCCTCAGGCAGGGACACCTGGGCGGCGCAGACCTCGCCAAGAGCGTACTCGGCACTGCCGTCATAGCGCAGGCTGGCCTTATCCGGCACCACCACCACATAATCCAGCGGGGGCAGAAGGGTGATGGACACCGGGGTGTCACCGCCTGCGGTCTGGGCCGCGCAGGCGCCCGGGACAGCGGCCATGAGCAGCAAGGCTGCCGCGGCCGCGGACAATAGCTTTTTAAATTTCATAACGCCACTCCTTTTCTGGTACCCGGAGGCCCTGCCAAATGATTGACTTTTCCATGATACTTCTCCTTCGTAAAATAAAAAACAGAAAACCCGCCATGAGCTCTCTGTTTTTTCGGGGCCGCTTACCCCTACCCATATTATACAATCATTTAACCTTCAAAAGTGCAAAGGTTACCAATTTGTAACCTTCGCGCCGCTTTATTCGTCTTTTTGGAACCGGTAGCCTGTGCCGCGTCCTGAGGTGATGGTGTAGCCGCTGCCCCTCAGCTTGCCGCGCAGGCGGGATATGGCTGTCTTGACCGCGCCGGCGCTTCCGGCAGCGGGCAGCTTCCACACAGCCTCATACAGCTCGCCGGCTGGAACGCTCTGGCCCCCGCTGCGGATCAGAAACAGCAGCGTGGCGAACTCCCGGGGCTGGAGCAGCATGTCCTCCCCAAAGAGAAAGCCCCGCTGGGCCACGGTATCCAGCACCAGCGGCCCCCGCACCACCTCAGATGGCGGGTGCACCGACTCCCGCTTTAACAGCAGCGCCGCGATGCGGGCCAGCAGCTCATCGATGCGGTAGGGCTTGGTCATGTAATCGTCGGCTCCGCCAGTCAGCCCCCGCACCATATCGTCGTAGTCCCGGCAGCTGGTGAGCATGAGCACCGGAACCGGAGCGGTCTGCCGCAGCTCAGGTACAAAATCCAGGCCGTTGCCGTCAGGCAGTCGGATGTCCAAAACCGCCACGTCCACCCTGGGCTTTCTGGCCAGCAGCTGCCGGACAGCGGCCAGGCTGCGGGCGGTGAGCACGCTGTAGCCCCTGCGCTCCAAAACAGACTGGTTGAGGGCCAGCACATGCGCGTTGTCCTCGACCAGGAGCACGGTGGGTTGTTGTTTGTCCGTCATTTTATCCCTCCTCTTTGATGACCGGCACGGTAAAGCGCACGGTGGTTCCCCTGCCCGGCGCGCTCTCAATGCTGATTCCGCCGCCGTGGGCCTCTACGATCTGGGCAGCGATGAACAGGCCCAGGCCATGGCTGTCCGGCGCGCTGTCGCTCGTGTAGCGCCTGAAAAGCCCAGGCAGCCGCTCAGGCGCGATGCCCTCGCCGGTATCGGCCACAGCCACCTCAACCATATTGCCCATATCCCGGGCCGACAGGGTGATCTGCCCGTCCTGGGTGTGCTTTGCCGCGTTGGAGAGCAGGTTCAGCACCACCTGCAGCAGACGCTCCCGGTCGCCGTCCACAGGCGGCAGCGGCTTTGGTACCTGAAGCGACAGGGTGTTGCGGCCGTCGTCCAGCACGGGGAAATGGACCTCGGCGGCGTTCCCCAGCACCCCGGCCATATCCACAGCGGACCGGCTCAGGCTGAAGCTGCCGTTTTCCAGGGCCGCGGCGTCTAACATCTGACGCACCAGCCGCTCCATGCGTCCGGCCTCGCTGTCCACCCGGCGCATGTTATCCCGCACAGCGGCGCGGTCAACCGCAGGATCGTCCATCATCTCACCGGTCAGCTGGGCAAAGCCGGACACCACGGTCACAGGCACCTGGAGCTCGTGGGAGAGGTCGTGCAGAAAGGCTTCCTTCATGGCGGCTACCTCGCGTTCACGGGTGAGCTCAGCCTCTTTGCGGGCCTGCTCCCGCACATGGCCCAGACAGATTACCAGTATGGCGCAGGTCACAATGCTGCTGATGCCAAGCAGGGTGCGGATAACCACATAGCTCACGCTCTCGGCGTCCAGCATGCCCGGCGTGGCCACAGAGATAAGCATACAGGACAGCAGCGGCGGCGCCCAGATGATGTTCCACACGCGGGTATTGTCCACGTCCATCACAGGCTCCAGCACCCGGTGGAAAAAGTAGAAGATGAAAGGATAGGTGACGAGGTCAAAGAGAAGCGTTGCGAAAATCATGATTGGATAGCCGCCGCCGGTGCGCACCATGGCAAACTGGGCGATGCCGATGCCCACTGCCATAAAGGTATAACAGATCAGGTAGACAAAGAAATGCCTGACAAAGCGGTCCCGGATAAAAAAACAGGAGGAGGTGAAAAAAATGACAAAGGTAATGCTGCGGTAAAGGCCGACGGACCGCCCGGCCGTGTAGCCAAAAATCAAAAGCCCGGCCACCACGCCGGCCCAGACCGCCGCCACAAAGAGCCCCACCACCCATGCGGGCACGCGCAGCCTGTTGCGAAAGGGATAGTACCGCAGAAAGAGCGGCCCCCAAAAAGTCAGAAAACTGGCGAGTAATTCCATCCACATAGCCGCTCTCCTTTCCCTCTCTCCGTGATTTGGTATAAACTTATTATAAGTGTTTTCATCACTTATTTCAAGTAGCGGCGTTTAGCGATTGGCACCTGAACTTTCCCCCTTCAACGAAACAGTTCTCTCAACCTCCCGGGTGAGGTCGGCCACATACAGGGCCTGCTGCTTTTTCAGGTAAGCGCCCACAAAGGGCTTCATGAAAAACTTTTTGGGGGCGACCTCCTCGGTAAGCGATATTGCCAAACGTATTGCACGGTGCCGCGATCTGGTGTCCAGAAATGGCGGCACAGCGCCTGAAAAGCTCAAGGTCCTGTACCAGGCCTACCGCAGCCTCCAGACCTCAACTGACTTCGACCGCTACCTGCATCTGCCTCAAAATGCCTGTATCCATCAGAAATCTCTATCTGGCCTCTCGCCCATTGTGGCGGAGATCATCGACCAGAGCGTGTTGGAGGGAAGCTTTACCTGCCCCTGCCCCAGGAAACCGGTGAGATTATTCTGTCCGTATTCTGTTTTCTGCTCGGCCCCGGTATTTTTGACTGGACACCCGAGCAGCTTGATCACAGGCTCCGGACCACAGCGTCCCTGATTGAGGCCGGCCTCGGCGCCGAGCCGGGCAGCCTGGACTTTTTCTATACCCCATCCTGAAAACAGCGCACAGCGTTTTATTGTCTGTGCGCTGTTTTCTTTTTGTCAAATATTGCGGTTTGGCAAGAAAATCGCAAGGTTTTAACCATAGGATTTTATATCCGCTGTGCGTATACTGTTAGAGTGCTTACGGGCACAGCTTAAGAAATTAACGGAAGGAGATGAAACACCGTGGATAGTTGCAGTAACAGCGGACCCGACAAAACGATCAGAAAAGCAGGCCTGCGGGCAGGCGGCGTTCCCGCCGTATCCCCAGGCGGCAGACTGCCCTCCGGGTGTTGATACCTCTGCCTTTTTTCCATAATCTGTTTTCCATCGTTTATGTTTTCCACTTACTGTTGCATACCCAAACCCCAGGAAGCTTTCGGAAATGAAGGGATATGCGCTGAAGCGGCATAAGGCGGTGGTTTTTTTATGCCCTTTTTCAGCCTTTCCCAGAAACACAGAAGGAGTGTGGCACCAATGAACCTATACTGCATTATTTTCGGGCTGATCTTTCTGGCGGCCGGAGCCGCCTTTTTCGCCGGGCTGACCCCTGGCTGGCTCAACGTCTGGCAGAGAATGTCCGAACGTGAAAAAAGCAAAATACGCATTGACCGGCTCAGCCGGAACATCGGATGTGTGGTGGGCGCTGCCAGCGCTGTATTTCTGGCCGCTGGCTTTAACCCGGCGTTCCACCACACTGCGTTCATGTGGTGCATGATTGCCTGGTTTATCCTGACCAGCCTTGATATTGCTTTTATCAACCACTCAGGCTGGTACAAATCGGAGTAAGCAAGCCCTGCATTCACGCACCGCACCATTATTATCAGGAGGTATGGACCCATGAACAGGATTCAAAAAAACAACGGAGCTGTAAAAAAGAGAATTGACAGCGCTGCCCGCAGAGAACAGGCCAGCGCAGTCATCCATTTTGCGGCTGCCAGCAAAATCCCTGCGGTTTTAAAAAAATTCAATACCACGCTGGGGGGCCTGACGGAAAAGGATGTGACCGCCAGCCGCAGCGCCTATGGTAACAACAAGGTCACCCATGAAAAGAAGAAAACACTGCCGAGAAGGCTGGCGGAAGCCTTCATTAATCCCTTTACTGCCATTTTATTCTGCCTTGCCTTTGTGTCTGCGATCACCGACATTATTCTGCCGCTTATTCAGAATTCACCGGATGACTTCAGCCTAAAGACTGTCGTCATTATTCTGACCATGGTTCTGATCTCAGGAACCCTGCGCTTTTTTCAGGAATCCCGCTCCGGCAGCGCGGCCGAAAAGCTGCTGGGCATGATCACAACCACCTGCACCGTTGACCGCGAGGGCGGCGCCACCCAGGAGATCCCTCTGGACGAGGCCGTCGTCGGGGACATCATCCACCTTTCCGCCGGCGACATGATCCCCGCTGACGCGCGGATTATCCACGCCAAGGATCTGTTCGTCAGCCAGGCGGCCCTGACCGGCGAAAGCGAACCCACCGAAAAAACCCCACTTGCCTGCGACGGCACAGCCGGCACCGTCACCGACTATACGAACATTGTCTTTATGGGCAGCAATGTCATCAGCGGCAGCGCCACCGCAGTCATCATCTCTGTGGGTGATGACACGCTCTTTGGCTCCATGGCTTCCTCTGTAGCGGGGGAAGCTGTGGAAACAAGCTTTACCAAGGGCGTCAACGCCATCTCCTGGGTGCTTATCCGCTTTATGTTTGTCATGGTACCCGTGGTCTTTGTCATCAACGGGCTGACCAAGGGCGACTGGCTGGAGGCTTTCCTCTTCGGCATTTCCATCGCTGTCGGGCTGACCCCGGAAATGCTGCCCATGATCGTCACCACCTGCCTGGCCAAGGGCGCTGTGTCCATGTCCAAGAAAAAAACCATTGTCAAAAACCTGAACGCCATCCAGAACTTCGGGGCCATGGATATTCTCTGCACCGACAAGACCGGCACCCTGACCCAGGAACGCGTGGTGCTGGAGTATTCTCTGGACGTGATGGGCAATAAGGACAACCGGGTGCTCCGCCACGCCTACCTCAACAGCTATTTCCAGACAGGGTATAAAAACCTGATGGACCACGCCATTATCCGCAAGACCGAGGAGGAGGAAGCCTCTGACCCAAGGCTGACGGACCTGTCCGAAACCTACACCAAGGTGGATGAAATCCCTTTTGATTTCGCCCGCCGCCGCCTTTCCACTGTGGTCAGCGACAAAAACGGCAAGACCCAGATGGTCACCAAGGGGGCGGTGGAGGAAATGCTCTCGATCTGCGCCTTTGCGGAGTACAGGGGCAGGGTCGAGCCGCTGACCGACGAAATCCGGGAAAATATCCTGAAGACCGTCGACGCCTACAACAACGACGGCATGCGGGTCATCGCTGTCGCCCAGAAGACAAACCCGTCACCGGTGGGCACCTTTGGCGTGAAGGACGAGTGCGGCATGGTGCTCATGGGCTACCTTGCCTTTCTAGACCCGCCGAAAGAATCTGCCTTCGCGGCCATTAAGGCGCTGCGGGAATACGGTGTGACGACCAAGATTCTGACCGGGGACAACGAAAAGGTCACTCAGTTTATCTGCCGCCAGGTGGGCCTTAAGATCAACAACCTGCTCCTGGGCTCCGACATTGACAAAATGGATGATTTCACCCTGGCAAAGATGGCGGAGCGCACCGATGTGTTCGCCAAGCTCTCACCCGACCAGAAGGCCCGCATTGTCACAGTGCTGCGCGAAAAGGGCCATACGGTCGGCTTTATGGGTGACGGCATCAACGACGCGGCGGCTATGAAATCAGCCGACGTCGGTATCTCTGTGGACAGCGCGGTAGACATTGCCAAGGAATCCGCGGACATTATCCTCCTTGAAAAGGACCTGATGATCCTGGAGCAGGGCATCATCGAGGGGCGCAAAACCTACGCCAACATGAACAAGTACATCAAGATGACGGCCTCCTCAAACTTTGGAAATATGTTCTCGGTGCTGGCCGCCTCTGCCCTGCTGCCCTTTTTACCCATGCAGAGCGCGCAGCTGATCTTTTTAAACCTGATCTATGACCTGACCTGCACCGCCATCCCCTGGGACAACGTGGACGAGGACTTTCTGAAGCGGCCCCGCAACTGGGACGCCTCATCGGTGGGCAGCTTTATGCTCTGGCTCGGGCCCACAAGCTCCATCTTCGACTGGACCACCTATGCCGTCATGTACTTTGTGTTCTGCCCCATGTTCATATCCGGCGGCGTCCTGTACAATGACCTGGCATCCCACTTCTCCGGCGCCGAGCTGGCCCAGATGCAGATAAGCTATACGGCGCTGTTCCAGGCCGGCTGGTTTGTGGAATCCATGTGGAGCCAGACCATGGTCATCCATATGATCCGTACCGACAAGCTGCCCTTTATCCAGAGCCGGGCCTCCGCGGGCCTTACTTTGCTCACCTTTATCGGATGCGGGGTGGTTACAGCCCTGCCCTTTACCGCTTTTGGCGCGAGCCTGGGCTTCATGCCGCTGCCGTCCCTCTATTTTGCCTACCTGGCCCCATGCATTATCCTGTACATGTGCCTTGCCACCAGTGTGAAAAAAGCCTATGTACGGCATTTCGGGGACCTTCTCTAAAACGAAAGGAGTATGATGATGAACTTTAATATGCTTTGGATAAGCCTTTTTAACACCACGGAGCTGCTGGGCGTCAACCTCGGCTTTTGGGCCGCCATGCTGGTCTGCCTGCTGGCTGTGGTTGTAATGAACGCAGTGCTCTGGGGCCTTAAGCCCCAAAAACAGGCAGTGCAGTCTGCCGCGCAGGCCCGCGCCCACAGCCGGCCGCAGTAAGCCTGCGGCTTTCTGAAATAACAAACCGAAGGGGGTGTCACGATGAACATCTATGATTTTGTATTCCGCCTTGGCGTCGCGCTGCTGCTCGGCTTTATCATTGGACTGGAGCGCCAGTTCACCGGGCACCCTGCCGGCATCCGGACCAATATTCTTATCTGCCTGGGAACCTGCCTGTTTTTACAGCTTCCCATGGTGATCGAGCTTTACTCCGACATCGGCCGTATCGAGAGCTACATTATCTCGGGGGTCGGTTTTTTATGCAGCGGCGTCATCTTCAAGGAGGGCGGAAACGTCAAGGGGCTCAACACTGCCGCCACACTCTGGTGCACTGCGGCGGTGGGCTGCTTCTCGGCAACCGGCAGGATCCTTTTCGCCCTGGTGGCAGCACTGATCCTCATAGCGGCCAATATCCTCTCCCGCCCGGTGGCCAGGCGGATCTACCCGCTGGTCAATTTCTCTGAGACGGACAACCGTTACACTGTATCCGTTGTGTGCGACGAGCGGTATGAGGGCCGCCTGCGCAGCTACCTCATCAACGCGGTGCGGAACCGGAAAATGTACCTGGTGAGCCTGGACAGCAACGACCTGCCCGGCGGCCGCATCGAGATCATCGCAGAATACACCTGCTTTTACCGGAACCCCATCCCTGTCATAGAGCAGATCACCACGAGCTGCCTGAAAAATGAGGACAAGGTTTCCGCCAAGTGGGAGCAGGTTCAGTAGCCGGGCTTATGTCCGGCTTTTTTAATCGCAAGAAATCGCAAGAATTTTTACATGTAAGGTGTGCTACAATAGGAACCAGCAAAATGAAATTTTCAGGAAGAAGGTGTTCCCTTGAAAAAAACATCGCCCTTAAATGAACGGATCAAAAAATACGCCCACTCCGATGCCGCCGCCCTGTACCGGGACCTGGGCACCACCAAAAACGGGCTGCGGCTAGACCAGATCGGCGCCATGAAGGAAAAATACGGAGCCAACACCGGGGTTGCCGGAAAGGCCGAGGCCATGAGCGCCCGACTCCGCCGGGCTTTTGTCAACCCCTTTACGGTGATCCTGTTTGTGCTGGGCCTGGTCGCTCTGGCCACTGACCTCTGGTACAGCGGCAGCTCCCCCAGAAACACCGGCACAGTGGTCATCATCGCTGTGATGATCCTCATCAGCGGCACCGTGCGCCTGACCCAGGAGCTGCGTTCAAAGCGCGCCTATGACCGGCTCGACCGGCTGGTGCACACCCATGTGGATGTAAAACGGGACGGTGTGCGCCTCGCCCTCCCCGCCGAGGAACTGGTGGTGGGCGACCATGTCTTCCTGGCTGCCGGCGACCGCGTCCCGGCGGATATACGCCTCACCCATACCCAGGACCTCTTTGTCTCCCAGTCGGCCGTCACCGGCGAGAGCGGCATCCTGGAAAAGGACAGCCGGGTTTACAGCTGTCAGGAGGAGATGGCCTTCTCCCAATATCAAAATCTTGTCTTTATGGGCACCACCGTCATCAGCGGAAAGGGCGAGGGTACAGTGCTGGCTGTGGGGCGGGAGACCCTGTACGGCAGCTTTAAAGGGCCGGACGCGCTGTCCCCGGTCAGCTTTGAAAAGGGCGCCGCCTCCATCGCCTGGGTATTGTTCCGGTTTATGGCTGTGCTGGTGCCTATTGTCTTTGTGGCCGCGGGCATCACCAAGGGCAGCTGGGTGGAGGCTTTTCTCTTCGCCCTCTCAGTGGCTGTGGGACTCACGCCGGAAATGCTGCCCATGGTCATCACCTCCTGCCTGGCAAAGGGCAGCGTCGCCATGTCTAAAAAGCAGACCATTATCCGGGACATCAACGCCATGCAGGGCTTTGGCAGCATGGATATCCTGTGTATGGACAAAACCGGCACCCTGACCAATGCGGGTATCCTCCTGGAATATTACATGGATATCCTGGGTAATGAGAGCGAGGAAGTGCTCCGCTTCGCCTACCTCAACAGCCTGTACCACTCCGGCGTCAGGAACCCCATCGACGCCGCGATTCTGGAATGCCGGACCATGCCGGGAAAGGAGGACGCCTGCGCAGCCCTGGCCAGGCAGTACCAAAAGGTGGATGAGATTCCCTTTGACTATAACCGGAAGTACGCCAGCATTCTCCTGGCCGGCAGCGGCGGGCATACCCTGGTCATGAAGGGGGATGTGGAGGCAGTCTTTTCCCGCTGTACCTTTGTGGAATACCAGGGCGCTATCCGCCCCATTACCCGGGACGGCAGAGCCAGCCTGGACGCGGTGGTGGCCGAGATGCTGGAGGACGGCATGAAGGTGGTGGCTGTAGCCCGGAAGGCCCTGAACCGCCAGAGCCATGTCACCACAGACGACGAGCGGGACATGATCCTGATGGGCTATCTGGCGTTCTTTGACGCGCCCAAGCGCACCGCGGCCCAGTCCATTGCCGGGCTGAGAGCACTGCAGGTCCAGACCAAAATCCTGACCGGCGACCACCGGCAGATCGCCCGCTCGGTCTGCCAGCGGATCGGCGTCGACGCAGACAGCCTGCTCACCGGCACAGAGCTGGACACCCTGTCCGACCTGGAGCTGCGCCGCGCCGCGGAAAAAACCGCTGTCTTTGCCGAGCTGAGCCCGAGCCAGAAGGTGCGGATCGTGGAGGCTCTGCAGGAAAACGGCCACACCGTGGGCTTTCTGGGCGACGGCATGAACGATATTCCGGCAATCTGCCAGGCCGATGTTGGCATCTCGGTGGATACCGCCGTGGACGCGGCAAAGGACATGGCGGACGTCATCCTGCTGCAAAAGGATCTGAACGTCCTGGAGGCCGGCATTCTGGAGGGACGAAAGACCTTTACCAACATGACCAAATACATCAAAATCACTGCCAGCTCAAACTTTGGCAACATACTCTCCATTGTCTTCGCCAGCGCCTTCCTGCCCTTTCTGCCGATGGCGGCCATCCAGCTCCTGCTGCTGAACCTGCTCTACGACACCCTGTGCATTGTGCTCCCCTGGGACCGCGTGGACAGCGGGGCCTGTGCCTCCCCCAGGGACTGGTCGGGAAAAACCCTGGGGCGGTTCATGGGTTTTTTCGGGCCCATCAGCTCACTGTTCGACGGGATCACCTTTCTGTTTCTGTACTTTGTGCTGTGCCCCTCCCTTACCGGCGGCCTGCTCTATACCCAGCTCACCGACCCGGCCCTGCAGCTCCAGTATATGGCGGTATTCCAGACCGGGTGGTTTTTAGAATCCATGTGGACTCAGGTGCTCATCCTGCATATGCTGCGCACCGAAAAAATTCCGTTTCTGCAGAGCCGTCCCTCGACGCCGGTCATGCTCATCACCGTTGCCGGTATCCTGCTGTTCACCGGGCTTTCCTTTACCCCGCTGTTCAGCGTGCTGGGGCTGACCATACTCCCGCCGCGCTACTTTGGCTTTCTGCTGGCTGTCGTGGCGGTCTACATGCTGCTGACCACTGTGCTGAAACGGCTCTACACCACGAAATACGGCGAACTGATCTAGAAAGGAGGAACCCAGATGAAAAAAAACGCAAGCTTTATCATGATGGATTCCGCCCTTGCCCAGTCTTTGTACCAGGCCCTGGAGACCCTGCCGGTCCAGTCTGCCTACGCCGAGGAGCTGCGCCAGGGCCTGCGTGACCTCCTCGACGGTGATGCGGCGACCCTTGTGCTGGGCCTGGCCGGCCACAGCGAGAGCCTGGCCGGCCTCATGGACGACGGCATCTACGCCGGCGCCCTTGAGATCCACCCCAAAAGCCGACGGGTGCTCTACGACGGAAAAGAGATTGGCCTGACCCCCAAGGAGTTTGATATCCTGCACTTTCTGGCTAAAAACAAAGGCGAGGTCTTTACCAAGGAACAGATCTACCAGGCGGTGTGGGCCGAGGACTACCTCATGGCCGACAGCAACATCATGGCTTTTATCCGCAAGCTCCGGAAAAAGATTGAGCCCAACCCCGACGCGCCAGAGTTTATCCTGACCATCTGGGGCATTGGCTATAAGTTTACAGACCCGCGCTCCTGAAAGCAGGACGCGCAAAAAAACAGCGCGCGGATAGTTTCTTCCACACGCTGTTTTTTGCGCTTATTTTTCTTTCATCAGCTCTTTTTCCAGGTCGGCCGCGTACAGGGCCTGCTGTTTTTTCAGGTAAGCGCCCACAAAGGGCTTCATGAAAAACTTTTTGAGGGCGACCTCCTCGGTAAAGGTGAGGACCGCCTGGCCGTCTTCCTCACTGAACACACCTGTCCACCGCCCCTTCATGTTGGTGTTTTCCATCTCAAAGGCATAGCGCCTGCAGGGCTCGAGGGCAGTGATGGTAAAGGCTGTGGGGTAACCGCCCTTGGTGTACTCCACAAAACGCCGGCTGTCCAAAATCTCGATTCTGCTCAGGTCGCTGCGCCACGCGCTGTTCTCATTGTCCACCACTGTATTCCAAAGTGTATCGATGCCGCAGGAAAAGCGGACTTTTTTTGTTGCAACTGCCATTTTTTATCTCCCTTCTGTTCACCGCTGCCGGTTCAGCAGCTTTTTGAGCGCACCCTCGTTAAGGAGGTGCACGGTCTCAAACTGTCCCTTATAAAAGACCGCCCAGTTGTTAAAAATACCGGGCACAGCCTTGGCTTTCTCCAGAGAATCCACTGCCTCCAGCCTGAGGGGCACGCTGTTATCCGCACAGAAGGCCTTGATCTGCTCAAGGCAGTTTGGAATATAGGGGCACTGCATGCCGTAGTAAACAGTGAGCGCATCGCTGTCAGCGGCCTGACGCTGGGCGCTCTCCGAAAAGCAGGGCAGGGCGCCGTCAAAGGACAGGGCCAGCAGCTCGTACTCGCCGATGCTGTCTGCCACCTCAAAGCCCTGGTGCGCCAGGAACTTTTTATCAGACAGGAAGGGCTTTTTCTTTTTGGCGCTGATCACACACACGCCCGACCGGCCCTGGTCTCTGGCGTCCTGAACGCAGTAGTCCAGAAGCGCTTTGCCGTGGCCCTTCCCCTTAAAGGAGCCCGACACCCACAGGCAGTAGATGTAGAGATAGTTCTCCCCCTGCACCGGCGCCCAGGCGGTTTCCAGCGGCGCGTACTCGATAAAAACCTTTCCCTTGGCGTCAAGCTTCCTGAAAACATGGCCCTCGGCCAGCCGGTCCCGCAGCCACTGCTTTTTCACCCCCACACCGCACTGGTGCTTCTTGTCGGATATGGCGCAGCACAAATGCTCGCTGTCCAGATTCCCAGCCGTCAGATTAATATACGCTTCACTCATTGCTTTCCTCCCTCTGCCGCCTTTTGGCTCTTTGTACCATTATACCAAAAAAACCTGACAATGTCTGTCAGGTTTGAGCGTGTCAGAAAATTTTATCATGAGAAGTTAAAGCGTTAAAAAGAGGGTTTTTTAAGTGGAAAGTTGAAAGTGGATAGTGGAAAGTTCAGGTGCAAATTCGCTTTGGCGTCAGCCAAAGGGGTCATGAACCTTCAACCTTCAACTTTCCACCTTCCACCTGAAATTGCCTTTCGCTTTAACTTTGCCGGAGACTTTCAACTTTGTCTACAGTCCGTCCGCCTCGCCGATAAAAATCCGCAGGGCGTTAAGCACCTCGAACTCGCGCTCGCCAAAGCCGTAGCCCACCTTATCCACGCGCATGGCGGGAAAACCGCCTGCGGGGCTGGCCAGCTCTGCCAGAATGGCGGCGCCAGTCGGTGTTACAGCCTCGCCCTCAGCGCAGCGGGCGTAGAGCTCAAGGCCTGTGCCGGCCAAAATCTCGGCTGTGGCCGGCGCCGGAACTGGCAGCACGCCGTGGGCGCATTCCACAATGCCCTGCCCTGTATTGACCGCGGAGGCCAGAAATTTATCCGCTGCCACGGCGTGGGCGCAGATGGCCGCGCCCACAATATCCACGATGGAGTCCACTGCCCCCACCTCATGAAAGTGAACCTTTTCGGGCGGCAGGCCATGCACCTTTCCCTCGGCCTGTGCCACCCGTCCAAAGATGGCCAGGGCCGTTTCCTTGACCGGCGCGTCCAGGCCGCTGTTCCCAATCATCTCACGGATCTCAGCGAAATGGCGGTGGCTGTGCTCCTCCCGGTCAGCGGCCACCCGGCAGCTGGTGCCCGTGATGCCCCGCTTTTTCGTCTTTTCAATCTCAAGGTGAAAGCCGGGCAGGCCCAGCTTTTCAAGCTCCTGCCGCAGAGTCTCAGCGCTCACGCCGCAGTCCAGAAAGGCCCCCAGTGTCATGTCGCCGCTGATGCCCGCAAAGCAGTCAAAATACACGATTTTCATCCGTTCCTCCTAAAGCTGGTTGATTTTCGAGGCCATGCAGGCCGCCCCAAAGCCGTTGTCAATGTTGACCACGCCAATGCCGCTGGCGCAGGAGGTCAGCATGCCCAAAAGGGCCGAAATGCCGCCAAAGTTGGCCCCATAGCCGATGCTGGTGGGCACGGCGATCACCGGCTTGTCCGTGAGGCCGCCCACCACTGAGGCCAGCGCGCCCTCCATGCCGGCCACCACAATGATGACCCGGGCCCTGTTGATGACCTCCACATTGTCGAGCAGCCTGTGGATACCCGCCACGCCCACATCGTACAAGCGGCGCACGGCGTTACCCATGACCATGGCGGTCACAGCCGCCTCCTCGGCCACCGGGATGTCCGAGGTGCCTGCTGTCACGACCGCAATATAATCCTCTGACACCGGGTATTCCTGCCGCTTGACCACCACCGACCGGGCGTCTTTATAGTAAATGGCGTCCCCGGTCAGCTCCCGGATGGCCGCGTAGACCTGCTCGTCGGCCCGGGAGGCCAGGATATTGCCCTTTGTGCGCTCCAGCATATCGGCCACAATGCCCTGGATCTGCTCCAGGCTTTTTCCCGGGCTGTAGATCACCTCGGGAAAGCCGTTTCTCAGCTCCCGGTGATAGTCCACCTTGGCGTACTCCAGATCCTTATAGGGCATTTCCTGGATCTGCTCCAGGGCGTCGCCCACCTCCAGAGCGCCGGAGCGCACCGCGGTTAACAATTGTTCTATTTCTTTTTTTGTCATCTTCCTGCTCCCCTTTTCTTAATCCGGCAGACAGCAACGCCCGCGGATCCAGGTAACTCTGGACCCGCGGGCGCGCACTGTTCTGCCTTGGCTGCTGCTTCGGCCTGCTATGCCTGGTATTCCACAATACTGAGTGCCAGCGCCGCAACCTTCTGGGCTGCAAACTTGCCGCCCGGGATGGCGCGGGTCAGGTGCGCGGCCTTTTCCACGATGTCGCCGGCTTCGTCCGGCGCGCATTTCTTCATGGCCGCCGCCACCGCCGCGGGCACTGTCACGTTCAAGATACTGCAGGCGCACAGGGCCAGCTCATCCATCACGGCCGCGCCCAGAGGCACTGCCCAGGCCACGTCGTCCCGTTCGCCACGTACCACCTTGGGGATAATGTCATGGACAAAGCCGTCCATCTCGGCCACATTTTCGCCCACGGTCACGGTGATGTCCACCGCCGGGTCGAAGGACCAGTATTTCTGAGCCAGCTTGGAGGTTCTGCGGGCAGCGGGCTCGATCCGGCGCACCTTGATGGTTACCGGCTCGCCCACCATGCCGGAGAGCAGAACGCCAGCGTTCTTTTCGACCTCGGCGATGCGGTCATCGTCAAATTTGGACACGACGGCCTCCAGGCTTGTGCCGGCTTCAAGCTGATCATAGGCGTACTCTGCCCGGCGATGAATGGCCCAGGCGCGGGCAGGCTCGGTGGCGTCGATGAGCATATCGGTCACTGGGCCGCGCCACAGCTCGTTGGCCTTGCGGCAGATGGTGTTAATGCTGAGCTGCGCCACCTCCGGATCAAAGGAGCAGGCGCTGCGTTCAGCCACGATTTCCCGGCCGGTTTTGGCCGCGTCGCCCTCATTCTTGATCAGGGCCTTCATACCGATGACCGCGTAAGCGCCCACATGGCCCAGCGGCGCGTTGACCGGGCCGCCGGAAAAGCCCGCGATGCCTTCCTGGAAGCAGGAGAAGATTTCATCAAAGGCCATCATGCCAATGACCGACGGCGCGCCGATGTCTTTGAGAATCAGGCCCACGTCGCCCACCAGCTTGGCCGTGTCCACTGCCTCGCCGGTAACCTTGAAGTGTACTTCCTCCGGCAGTCCTGCGGTGGCCACTGCGGATTTACCCACCAGATAGGCCGAGCTGGTGCGTCCGTAGACGCCCTCGCCCTCAGGCACCTCGGCGTCGGGATGGATAATCTCCAAAATGGCGGCAGCGCCCAGCACCGCGGCGGTGAAGGGATGGGGAACCATCACCGCGCCTGCCATGGCGTCCAGCATGGCCTGCGTGCCGATGCGCGCGCCATTGACGGCCAGCTCAGGCCAGACATAGTCCTCGCCCAGAGCGCTGTGGCCGTAAAGCGGGCCGCCACCCACGTTCATGGGCACGTTGCGCCCGTCAAGGGACGAGAGGGTGCCCTCCATCATGGCCTTGTTGATGGCCAGCACTGCCGGGAAAGCCGAGATCTTATTGTTCATCTTGGCTGTAGGAATAGCGGCCACGCCGCTGCGGTCCACGCCGGCCATCATGCGGGCTGTGGCCCCCAGCTTCCGGTTACCCGCCGGAATGCCCACCTGGGCGGCGGAGCCAGCCAGGTACATGATACAGGCGGTGATCAGGGCCGCGTTGGCCCCGTCGGCGCCGGATTTCTTGGCCACATTGATGGCCTTTTCCATAATATCGTCCACCGGCAGCCGTCTGGCGTCCGCGAACTCAATGGAGAGACGTTCTCCCTTTAAAAGCTCTTTGGTAATCACGTTGGCCACGGTGTGGATAGCCATGTTGACCATGCCGTGCCCGCCGGCCAGCGCCTCGATCCGGTCGTTGGTCAGATTCGAAATATTGGATACCGAAGCCATTTCCACTGCAGAGATCACTCTGCTCTTAACATCATTCATGATATTCCCTCCTGAAAATCTTAAAATTAAATTTGATAAACACTGTTTTCTTCGTCCCTCAGGACTGAAAAGGCAATATGGTAGGCCGCGTCATAGGCGACGGACCGCCCCCACTTTTCATAGACCGCCGCCCGCATGGCCATCACGCTGTCGTGCTCAGGCCGCAGGCTGCCGCTCTCGAACCGCTTGCCCTCAACGGTAAGGCTGAGGCTTTCTCCCCGGTACTGCAGTTCCACCGGCCGCTTCAGCTTATCATTATACTGGTAGCGGTGCTCGGTGCTGATCCGGTGCCAGCCGCCGCTGGTCAGCTCGCTGGCGATGGCCGCCTCCACCGCATCTCCGGAAGCGGGACAGCAGTCAATAAAAAACATGTAAGACGGCCTGTTTTTCTTGGTGATGGCAGACACCACCTGGACATTCGCGGCCCCTGCGCCATAAAGGTGGTCGATGGCCTGGCCTACACACTCGCCTGTCAGGTGGTCAACCTGAACCATAAAGACAAGGCCGTTTTTGGAATGAATCTCCATCATTCTTCCCTCCCCCGATGTAATTGATTTCTTAACTTCATTTTATCACCATTTTTTCCCAAAACAAGTTGTTTACAAATTTATGAGTCACTCATAAATTAATGAGTAATGGGAAAACCGCAAAATTTTTTACCCAAAACCGAAAAGTGTGTTAAAATTAAATAAAACAAGCGATAGGAGGAACCTATGAAATACCAGCACAAACTCGAAAAAGAAAGAATGTGCCCCATTGAGCACGGCCTCGAGGCCTTTGGCGGCAAATGGAAGGCCCGTATCATCTGCGTGCTGTCCCTGTCTTCCGCCATGCGTTACAAGGAGCTCAAGAAAGAGCTGAGTAACATCACCGACACGGTTCTGGCCTCCATGCTAAAGGATTTGATCGCCGACAACCTGATTATCCGGACCCAGTATAACGAGATTCCCCCAAGGGTCGAGTATTCCCTGACCGATAAGGGGCGGTCTGTCCTGCCCATCCTCCAGAATATCTGCGCCTGGGCCAAGGCCAACACCACCCGGGATCTCGAGGCGGAGCTGCCCTCCTGCAAGAGCTGCAGCCAGCTTCCCTGAGGTTTTTATTCGAAAGTGCCCATCGATGTAAACATTTTCTTGGCCCTATTGTAACACATATTTCTCTCAAGGCAAGTCTTTTGCGCTCAATGCACCATTACTAAATCTTTCATTAAGCTTTCCGGCTGCCAACACAAAAAAACCGGCGCAAAACCGCGCCGGTCTCTTTTTAACGCTTTTTTCTTTTGTCATTATCCTTTAAAAAACGCCGGGCGTTTTTCATGCCGCCCACGCTGCCAAACATGCGCTCCAGCTTCTTCGCCTCGATCTGGCGGGAACTCAGGCCCTCATAGCCTGCTTCCTTTTTCAGCTTCTGGTAGCTCGCAAACCGGTCCGCGTCCAGCGCGCCCTTTTCCACCGCACATAGCACCGCGCAGCCCGGCTCGTTTGTATGCGTGCAGTCCCGGAACCGGCAGTCCTCTGCCAGGGTCTCGATGTCGGCAAAGGCCCTGTCCAGGTCCGCGCTCTCCACGCCCAGCTCACGCATGCCTGGTGTGTCGATGACCATGGCGCCGCCTGGCAGCAGAATCAGCTCACGCCGGGTGGTAGTATGCCTGCCCTTGTCGTCGCTTCTCAGGCCGCCGGTGGCAAATATTTCTGCTCCTGCCAGGCCGTTGATGAGCGTGGATTTGCCCACGCCGGACGAGCCGATAAAGGCCACGGTCTGCCCGGGTCTCATGTAGGGCATGGCCGCCTCAAAGCCCACGCCGCCCAGAGCTGTGGTCATGACAACGTCGGCCCCGATGGCGGTGGACTGCGCCTCGGCCAGGCGGTCCGCCGGGTTTTCGCACAGGTCCGACTTGGTCAGAACCACCACAGGCGCCGCACCGCTGTCCCAGCCAATGGCCAGGTACCGCTCCAGCCGCCTCAGGTTAAAATCCTTATTCATGGCCATGCAGATGAAAACCGTGTCGATGTTGCTGGCGACCACCTGCTCCTCCTGGGCTGTGCCCGCCGCCTTGCGGATAAAGGCGCTCTTTCTCGGGAGCACGTGGTGGATAATGGCATGGCCGCCCGCGTCGCTCTGCCGGTCCAGCATGACAAAATCGCCCACCGCTGGAAAATCCGCGGGCCCGGCCGCCCCATGCCGGAGCCGGCCAGAGACCTCGGCCATCAGCGCGGCCTTCTCGGTCATCACCCGGTAAGAATCCTTATACTGCGACACTACCCGCCCGGCGTAAAGCCCGCTGTACTCGCCTGCACTCTCGATTAGCCGGTCATTCATTCCCATCTGCTTCAATGTGATATTATTCAATGTTTTTTCCTCCTTAAAGTTGCATTACACTAACCTATGGGAGGCTTTCTGACGCGTTATGCTGCGCAGACCTCCCGGCCTGACACAATATCCGTTTTACGGTTTTGATACATAAAGCATGTTCTCCTTCTTGATTATTTTGTTCAGCATCATTTTAACATATCCGGGGACAAAGGCAAAGCCCAGGCGCATCCTTTAAGCTTTCTGGCTCAAACCCCCAATTTTTCTCATACCCCATTATGGGTTAAAAAGAATCATATGCAGTATGGCGGTTTCATCCCCTGTATTTCTATAGGAATGCGCAGTATCAGCCTTGAACCGGATACTTTCCCCCTTCTCCACAATGAGCCGCTGGCCGTCTGCGCAGATCTCAACACGTCCCCCAAACAGGGTGATAAACTCAGTGGTTCCCCGCAGGTGCGGCTCCGACTCCCAGTAGCTGCCCTTATCCAACTCCAGGTAATAGACGGCAAAGCGCCGGTTCTCATCGTCGGGGAAAAGCGCGTAGTTTTTCACTTTTCCATTGTCCTCAAGCAGCGGCTGCAGCTCTGCGGTTTTTACGATCTCATATGGTTTTTTGGGACGAAGGGTCAGGGTATCAAAGGGGACGCCGATGCCATTCGATATCTTCCACAGGGTCGATATTGTAGGGTTGCCCTCTCCCCGTTCGATCTGCGCCAGCATACTTTTGCTCACGCTGCTCAGCCTCGCGAGCTCATCCATACTCAATTTTCGCTCCTCACGGAGCCTTTTTATATTTTTAGCAATGATTTGATTCATTGTATCCAAAAAAACACCTCCCTATTGACATTATATCGCACAAGATGTATCATTATATCACACACCTTGTGCGATATAATATTCACTTTGTATTATTATATAATCTAAAAGCACTTTTGTAAAGGAAAGAGAGGTTTGAATTGTTTCATTTATACGATTTTCTGATTTACTGCTTCATCACTGCCTACACACCGGGGGCCAATAACCTGCTCTCCATGAGCAACGCCGCGCGCTTGGGCTTCCGGCGCAGCGTCCGGTTTAATCTGGGTATCCTGGCCGGATTTACCGTTATCATGACACTTTGCATGGCTTTCAGCGCAACGCTCTACACCTTCCTGCCCAGGGTAAAAATCATCATGCAGGTTTTGGGCGCCGCTTACATGCTGTACCTTGCCTGGAAGGTCTGGAAAAGCACAGCGGATTTAAAGGAAAAGGGCGGCGGGGAGGCCCGTTTTCTGTCGGGCATGCTCCTGCAATTCGCCAACCCAAAAATCTATATCTACGCCATTACGGCCGCCTCCCTTTATATTCTGCCGTTTTACCAATCCCCCTGGGCGCTGGCCGGATTCACGGTTCTTCTGTCGCTCATCGGCGCTTCCGGTTCCTTTGTCTGGGCTCTGTTCGGCGCTGCTTTCTGCCAGTTTTTCGCCAGACATACCAAAACGGTCAATCTGGTCATGGCTCTTTTACTGGTTTACTGCGCGGCTTCGCTGTTTTTATAAACCGGGGACTCAACGGTCTTTGGGCAGACATACCGCGGCTGTCCTTCGCTGTGCTTTCCGTACTCGATGGCCTCTTTCGGGCAGCGGCAGATACAGGCCATGCAGTGGGTGCAGCGTTTGCCCCAGCGGGGCCTGCCGTTTTCCATCCGGATATTGGAAAGGGGACAGACCGCCTCGCACTTCCCGCAGGAAATACAGGCGCCGGTGACCCGGAACTTGCTGGCATGTACCACTACAGGGTAAAACACATCGTTGACCAGTCCACTCTGGATTTTATCCTTAAAGGTGGCTGACGGTCCGGGCAGCACTGCCCCCTCCCCGATGCGCCGGGCAATGGCGCTGATCGGAGCCTCAGCCTTGTCGATGAGGGCCAGGGCCTCCTCCCTGCCAGGCGCGTCGTAAAGGGCAATGTAATTTTCGGGCATCCTGACCTCCGCGCATCCGCGGTAACGCAGGCCTTTGGCCTCGCTCAGCCTTTTCAGATATGCGCCGGCGTTGCCGATACCACCGCCGCAGGTCAGCACAAAATAAATGTCCCGGGCGCCTTCAAGCTCTGTTTTCATGAGCCAGTCACTCACCACCCGGGGAATCCGCCACGCGTAGGTCGGCGCAGCCACCACCCAGGGCCGCTTTGAGGACAGGGCGCTGTGGTCGTGATTCCTTATTTTATCAAAGAGGTCGAGGGCCTCATCCTGGATTTCCCGGCCGATTCTTTTGGCTGCGTAGGCACTGTTTCCGGTGCCTGAAAAATATAAAATCATTTTAAACTGCTCCTTTCAAAGACGTGCGCGCCATTTTCACCAATGTGCACCACACCGTCGTAGATCTTGTTTACCAGCTCTGCCAGGGCTTTCCACTGGGTTTCATCCGCGCTGATATAATAGTAGTTCCGGGTTCCTTCCCGCCGCATGTTCACAATGCCTGCCTCTTTCAAAATCTGGAGATGGTGGGACACCGAGGGCCTTGTCAGGTGGGTTTTTTCAGCAATCTCACCGACCCGGATACCGGACAGGTCGCTCTGCAAAAGCACCAGCAGGATGAGCTGTCTGGTCTCATCGCCGATGGCGGTAAAGGCATTCCGGCAGGCCTCAAAGCCCTGCGTAATCTCAGCAATCCGTTCTTCACATGTTTTTTCCATAGGGCCCCTCCTATAAATCCCGCGCGTCCAGAACGGCGCTCCATGCAACGCAGACCTCTGGGCACAGGCCGAGACCAATATATTTTTCCCTGATCATTTTAATGGAATGCTTAATGATGATTTCCACCTTCTTTCGTTAACATTCTTTAACCATTATAACAGATCGGATAAATTGTGCCACATTGGTAAAGAAAGTCGTTACCATTAAAAAAGATCGGCGCAAAATTGTGCCGATCTTTTTTCCTGTCCATGCCGCTGCGGCCTTTCCTAAAAACGCTCCTTAAGCGTGGCCATCCAGGCCTCGATGGCCTCGGCCAGTATCAGCTGCTGCCGCAGAACAGCTTTCCCGGTTTCCGGGACTTCCGGCAGGGTCTCCTTCAACGCCATATTTTCTTCCAGATTGCCTTTCAGGGTTTTTACATTCGCCTCAATGCTGTCCAGGCACTGCTTCTGCTTTTCGGGCGGAAGACTGTCAAGATTAACGATGACTGCGTTAAAATCCAGAAAGATGTTGATAGGCTTGCAGGCGATCTCTGTCATCAGCTTTTCAAATTGCCTCTCGCCCGCGTCGGTTAAGGCATAGACGGCCTTTTCGGCCATTTTTCCTTCCTTCACCACATCGCTTTTAATATACCCCTTTTCCTCAAGCTTTATGACTTTTTTATAGATGGAGGGGGTGCTGATTTTTACCCATCTGGATATGTTCCGGTATTCTACCTGCTTTTGGATATCGTACGCGCTCATCGGTTCCTTTGTGAGCATGCCGAGTACGATCAGATCAATGGTTGCCATAATAACCTCCCTTTTCTTCTTGACAGATACTATAATTTATAGTATTATGGGTTCCTCAGTCGGATTGCTGTAATTTATAGTACTATATTTTACAATTATTGTCAAGTAAAAGGAGATTTTAACATGAAGGAACACAACTCAAAAATGGCACTGCTGGGCAGCGCCCCCATTCCCAAAGCCCTTCTGGCGCTGGGGCTCCCGACCATGGCCGGCATGCTCATCAACGCCCTGTACAACCTGGCCGACACCTATTTTGTGGGCGGTCTTGGGACCGGCCCCATGGGCGCTGTCACGGTGGCCTTTCCCCTCGGGCAGGTGGTCGTGGGCCTGGGCCTGTTGTTTGGAAACGGCGCCGCCGCCTGCCTATCAAGGCTGCTGGGGCGCGGCGATGGCGAAACCGCCGGCAAGGTGGCCAGCACGGCGCTTTACAGTAGCATTTTTATCGGAGCGCTCGTGATTTTATGCTCAGTTCTTTTTCTGGAGCCCATTTTAAAACAGCTCGGCGCTCTGGACAGCGTTATGCCCTACGCCCTTGCTTATACCCGTATTTACATCCTGTTTTCGATCTTCAACGTGTTCAACGTGACCATGAACAACATTGTTTCCAGCGAGGGGGCCGCCAAAACCGCCATGTGCGCGCTCATGGCCGGCGCTGTCTTAAACGTGGCCCTGGACCCCATTTTCATCTATACTCTCGGTCTTGGCGTTTCTGGAGCGGCTGCGGCCACAGCCCTCTCCCAGATTGTCTCCACGCTCATCTATCTGGGCTATATCTTTATGAAAAAAAGCGTGTTCAGCTTCAGTATCCGGGAATGCTGCTTTTCCAGAGAAATTCTGTCCGAAATTCTGAAAATCGGGATTCCCACACTGGTTTTCCAGCTGCTGACCAGCCTTTCCATGGGCATGATCAACGACGCCGCCAAAGAATACGGCGCTTCTGCCCTGGCCGCCATGGGGCCTCTCACCAAGATCATGTCCATGGGCACACTGGTCGTGTTTGGGTTTTTGAAGGGCTTCCAGCCCATCGCCGGGTTCAGCTATGGGGCCGGTAAATTTGACCGGCTCCACGAGGCCATCAAAACCGCCATCCTCTGGTCTACCCTGTTTTGCATGGCCTTTGGCCTGACGGCTGCCATATTCGCGACGCCGATTTTGTCTTTGTTTACAAAAAACGATATGGAAATGATTCGCATCGGGGCGGCCGGGCTCCGGCTGAGCGGCCTGTCTTTCATGCTCTTTGGCTTCTACACAGTCTATTCATTCCTGTTTCTGGTCATGGGCAGGGCAAAAGAGGGCTGTATTCTGGGCGCCTGCCGTCAGGGAATCTGCTTCATCCCGGTCATTCTAATCCTCCCGGCTCTCTGGGGGCTGAACGGTATCCTGTGCGCCCAGCCCGTCGCGGACGTGCTCTCCGCTGTGGTGACGGTCTTTATGGCTTTCCGGGTTCATAAAGAGCTGGCATTGGTCCGGGATTAGACTGGTCTGGAGGCAAGGCGCTGCCCGCCGCTTTTGGAAATATGCTGAACAGCCGTTAGTTAGGTAAAACCCTGCCAATATGCTATAATAGATAATAACTGGCAGCACTTTGCGGAAATCACATTCCGCAGTCCCTGGAGAGGGATTCCCATAGCGCAGCTAAAACCGATTATCAGGAGGATTGAAATGAATCACTTTATTGAAACGCTGACAAGCAGTGGTAAGAGCACAGAGCTGCCCGAGGCATATAATTATTTTGGAAAGCTTATCGGCAGTTGGAAACTCGATTATACAGACCATAATATAGCCTGCTCAGTCAAAGGCGAATGGCATTTTTCGTGGGTTCTTGAGGGCATGGCAGTACAGGATGTGATTATTTTACCCTCGCGCGAAACTAAAACCCAACTCCCGCATCCCCTTACTGAGTACGGCACGACGCTTCGGGTCTACAATCCTGGTACACACACATGGGATATCGCCTATGGTTATACAGGGAGAATCATGCGGCTTGAAGCGAGGAAACAAAACGATATGGTCGTTCTTACAAACATTGACGATGAAAGGCAAAAATGGGTGTTTGTCAAAATTGAGGATACCCATTTTCACTGGCAGAATGTCACTGTAAAAGAGGACGGCGAGTGGCATATAAACGCGGATATATACGCAGAGCGCATATAACGCCGCGCGAACCGTCGAGCCGTATCAGCTTGTATTGAAAAGCGGCCACTGGTATTTTCAAGGATATTGTCATGAAAGAAAGAATTTTCAGCTGTTCGGCTTGTCCCGCATAACCAATCTGCAACTGAAAGCTGAAACGCCGCCTGATAAAAGCCAAAAAAAGCACGGCGCAAAATTACGCCGTGCTCCCATAAACTCAATGCCACATATCGTCCAGATTTCTTTTTTCATATACGGTTCGCAAAACATAAACCTGCCGTTCTGATTCCAATATAATAAAAAATGTCAGAAAATGACCTGTTTTAAAAAATCTCAATCCTCGTTTAGCCCAGGGCTCTTTCTTATAAGCCGAATGCCGGGCAGGCATCTGCCCCAGCTTTAAAATTTCCGATTTCAATTTTTTTCTAAATGCCTTCGCAGCCTCTGGTTCTAAAAGCTCTGTACGAATATACCGCCATATCCTTTCAATATCTTTTTGCGCCGCGTCGGTGACAATCACCTCATAGCTTTTCATTCACCATACTTCTCCTGCATCTCTGCAAAAAATTCTTCTGCCGGGCGTCCTTTCCTTTTTAAGAAGTCTTCATAGCCCTCCTCGATCAGGCTGTCAAGATGATCCGGCGTTTTTTTGATTTTAAAGGTTACGCCGCCGTCACGCACAGCCTGACGTACCAAAGCGTTAATCGCCGAATTAGTGGTGAGTCCCAGCTCAGAAAAAAGCGCGTCCGCTTCCTCTTTCAGCTTTTTATCCATTCGAACCGTCACATTGGTGGTATCCATTATCTGCCCTCCTTACAATCACTTGCACATAATTTGCACATTTATTATACAATATTTTCAGAATAAATAAAAGCCCAAAAAGATCGGCGCAAAATTGCGCCGATCTCTCGCCCTGCCTAATCCTCCAACACCTCGATACTGTCCCCGGGCTTTACCATGCCGCCTTTCAGAACAATGGTAAAAATGCCCTCTCTGGGCATGACGCAGTCGCCCACTTTTTTGGCGATCTCGCAGCCCTTGTGGCACTCCTTGCCGATCTGGGTGACCTCCTGGAGGGTCTCGCCGATTTTCAGCCGGGTGCCCACTGGCAGCTCGTAGACGGTAATGCCCTGGGTGGTGATGTTCTCGGCAAAATTGCCGGGGGTCAGCTCACCCGCGCCCAGCGCCACCATTTTATCGATGCTCTCCTGGCCCAGCAGGCTTACCTGGCGGTGCCAGTCGCCGCCGTGGGCGTCGCCCTCCAGCCCAAATTTCTCAATAAACACGCCTTCGCCCACGGGCGTTTTCATCACGCCCTTTTTTTCGCTGCGGTTGATGGCGATCACTTTTCCTTTTATCATCATTTCTCCTCTTTTCTCTCAAAGGTGCCAGAGTGGCCCCCGGTCTTTTTCATCAGTTTAATATCGCCGATGACCATGTCCCGGTCGACGGCTTTACACATATCGTAAATGGTCAGGGCAGCCACTGACACAGCGGTCAGGGCCTCGATCTCGATGCCGGTTTTGCCCGTTGTTTTGAGCTCGGCCTCGATATGGATACAGCTGTTTTCGGCGTCGGGCTCAAAGCGGATATCGCTGGCGGTAATGGGGATATTGTGGCACATGGGGATCAGCTCCGAGGTGCGCTTGCACCCCATAATCCCGCCGATCTGTGCCACAGACAGCACATCGCCCTTTTTCATCTGGTGGCTTAAAATCTTTTCTAGGGTTTCGGGCTTCATGTAGATGGCGCCGCGGGCAAGCGCCATACGCTCCGTATCCTTTTTGTGTGTCACGTCCACCATGCGGCCGCGGCCCTCTGCGTTAAAATGGGTAAATTCGTCTGAGATGGCCATTCTATCCTCCTATTTCGTTCATGTTTCTTTTTTTAATGGTTTCCCGTTCATCGATGTGGTGGCGCTCCGGCTTGGCCGTCACCGCCATTTCCAATATCTCCCGGTAGCTTTTCCCCGCCTGGTGCAGGGCCGCCACGTCCAGCTCCTCATCGGAGTGGAGACAGGGCTTGAGTTTGCCGTCAGCGGTGACGCGGATGCGGTTGCAGTCGGCGCAGAACCGGTGGCTGATGGGGTTGATGAGCCCCACTCTCCCCTGGGCGCCGGGCAGCTCGAAGAGCCTGGCGGGTGCGCCGGGGGGGCCGGCCACAGGCGTGAGCGCTGGCGCCCGCTCTAGCACCGCGTCACCGGACAGATACTGCCCGAAAGCGTAGTCGGCGCCCTGCCCCAGGGGCATGAGCTCGATGAAGCGCACGTCCACGGCGTGGTCCTTTGTGTAGTCCACAAAGGCTTCGATCTCGTCGTCGTTAAAGCCCTTGATCAAAACGGTGTTGAGCTTGATGGGGGTGAGCCCGGCCGCTCGGGCGGCCTCAATACCGGCCAAAGCGTCCTCCAGCCTGCCGCAGCGGGTGATTTTCGCGTACTTCTCAGGCTCAAAGGTGTCCAGGCTGATGTTCACCCGGTCAAGCCCCGCGCGCTTCAGGTCTCTGGCCATGGCGGGCAGCAGAATGCCGTTGGTGGTCATGGCAAAATCCCGGATTCCGGGGATCGCGCCGATTTTTTCCACCAGCTCCAGCACGCCCCGCCGCACCAGCGGCTCGCCGCCGGTAAGCCTTATTTTGTCGATTCCCATCTCAGCACCTGCCCGCACCAGGGCCTCAATGGCCTCAAAGGTGAGGTTGGTGGCGTGGCGGCGCTTGGGCACGCCCGCCTCAGGCATGCAGTAAACGCAGCGCAGGTTGCACAGATCGGTGATGGAAATGCGCATATAATTCACTTTTCGTCCAAAATGGTCTCTCAAATCAGCACCACTTTTCCAGGCTCATCAAAGCCGTAGCCGCCCAGCTCAGTGAGCGCGCGGCGCAGCTCCTCGCCCCGCAGCGCCTCCAGAAAAACCTTGACCTTCTCGTCCTCCAGGTTTTCCTGTGACACAATAAAATCATACTCCTCGTCCCCCACGGGGATAAAATCCAGTCCCATCATGTTGGCCGCGGACAGCACGCCCATGCCCACGTCGCAGGAGCCGGACTGCACCGCTGAGGCCACCATCATATGGGTGTTGAGCTCGCGGTCATAGCCCACGATCTGCGTCGGATCGATGCCCTTCTCTTTCAGAAGGTAGTCAAGCAGCACCCGGGTGCCGGCCCCGCGCTGGCGGTTCACAAAGGTGACGCCCTCCCGCAGGAGATCCTCGACGCCGCCAATGTTTTTGGGGTTGCCCTTTGGGATCATCAGGCCCTGGACACGCTTCACGCCCTTGATGAGGGCTGCCTTTCCCTCGCCCAGGTACTTCCTGACCGCGGGGATATTATAGGTGCCGGTGGCCTCGTCCAGCAGATGGGTGGGCGTGAGGTGGCACTCGCCCTTTTTAAAGGCCATGATGCCGCCCAGGCTGCCCACATGGGCAGAGGACAGGTTCACCAGCTTTTTATTTTTATGGATAATATTGGCCATCATGTCGATCATCACATCGTGACTGCCGATGGTCACCAGCGTGTTTTCGATTTCTTCCACCGGGCGCAGCAGCTCAATTTCGACCTCCTGTCCGGCCTCATATCCCTCCACGTTTTTGGGCACGCGCAGAATGCCGTCGGCGTTCACCAGCGACATGGTAACGCCCGCGCCGCGGTCCAGGGGCGTGGCCACAAAGCGTCCGCCCACCTTGCCGCATTTCATGCGCACAAATTCCAGGTATTTTAAGGTGGACATGAGCCGTTTGGACAGGGTGGCCTGAATCACCGGCCGGCCCACAGGCCGCTGATGGGTCATGCTTAACACCACCGGTTTCACAAAGTTCTCAAACACAAAATAGGCCGATACCGGGTACCCGGGAATGCCGATGACGGGCTTGCCCTCGATGAACCCCAGAATGGCCGGCTTGCCCGGTTTGATGGCCACCCCGTGAATGGCCACCTCGCCCAGCTCCTCGACCAGGGCTCTGGTGTAATCCTCGGTGCCGGCAGAGGAACCGGCCGAGATGAGCACCAGGTCGTTTTCGGCTACAGCGCGCTGGATGGCGGCCTTAATGACCTCATAATCATCGGGGACCGGGGCGTAGCGGGTGGGCTCGCCGCCATATTCGGTGATCAGTGCCTCGAACATACGGGTATTGGAGTCGATGATTTTGCCCTTTTCCATGGGCTCGCCAGCCTCGATGATCTCGGTGCCTGTGGGGATAATGCCCGCTCTTGGGCGCTTCAATACCTCGAGGGTGAGGATGCCCCCGGCCAAAAGCGCGCCGATGTCCATGGCCCGCACCTGGTGGTAGGCGGGAACGATGAGCTCCCCGGCCACGATGTCCTCACCGATGGGCCGCACATGCTGCCAGAGGGACACAGGCTTTGAGATCCGCACATGGTCCGCGTCCTCACTCACCACATCCTCGATCATGACCACCGCGTTGTAGGGCTCCTCGATGACATCGCCGGTGTCCACAAACTCAAAGTCCTCATGCAGGGTCAGCACCTTTGGGCTGCGCTCATCCACCCCCACAATTTCCAGCGCCCTGACGCAGATGCCATCCATGGCAGAGGCGTTGTAAAAGGGGGATGAAAGCCTCGCGAAGACCGGCTCCGCAGTCACCCTGCCCAGGGCCTCCGTCACGTCTGCGCGCTCGCTGCAGACGCCCCCATGCCCGGCCTCGGCCATTTTTAAATATTTTGCAACAGCGTCGTCCAGATCCTCGTTTTTCAGGTACAGGTTACGCGCGCTGATATCCACTATTTTTGCCATTATTCTCTCCTTTCGCGCTAAAACAGCATGACCTTCACGCTGTCGCCGGGGTTTTTCCCCTCCTCATTTTCCGTCATCTCGATATAGCCGTCCGAATAGGCCAGCAGGGTGATCATCCCCGATTTTCCGTAGGTAGGCTTGACACGCACGCCGTCCTCGCCCGTCTCCACAGCAACCGTCTGAAAAGTGCGCCGCCCCGGCGCCGCGTGGACGTTTTCGGTCAGCGTTCCCACAATATACTGGTTTTTATACAGATCGGTTTTATGAAAGATGTTCATGAGCTTTTTCATCACCACCATGTAAACCATGATGGCCGACGCGGGCTGCCCTGGCAGGCCGATGACTGGCTTGCCCATGGCCCTGCCCATGATGGTGGGCTTGCCCGGCTTGATGGACAGCCCATGCAGAAAGACCTCGCCCAGCTTTTTAAGTACTGCCAGGGTATAGTCCCGCTCTCCTACCGAGCTGCCGCCGGAGAGCACCACGGCGTCGCTCTGCTCCAGCCCGCGGACAATGGCGTCCTCGATGGCCTGAGGGTCGTCGGCCGCGTAGGCCACGCCGGCCGCCTCTGCGCCCAGTTTTTCACTGAGGGCAGCGATGGCCGGCGTGTTGATGTCCACGATCTGGCCAGGCCCTGGCGTCTGGCCGGGTCTTATGATCTCGTCACCGGTGGAGATAATGGTGATCCGCGGTTTTGTGTAGACCGGAACCTCCACCACACCCACAGAGGACAAAACCCCCACATCCTGAGGCCTTATGGTATGCCCAGCCTCAAAAACCCGCGCCCCGGCCCGGATATCGTCGCCGGTGAGCATCATGTTTTCAAGGGAGCCGGCCCCCTTATAGACGGCCAGCTCATCCTCGCCAAACCGCTCGGTGTACTCGATCATCACCATGGCCTCGGCGCCCGCGGGCACCATGCCGCCAGTGGGCACATAAACGGCCTCGCCAGTGTGCAGGGAGAGGGTGGTTTCCCGCCCCATGGCCGCCGCGCCGGTCAGCTTTAAAAAGGCTGGGATCGACTCGCTGGCGCCCTGCACGTCCCGAAGCTTTACCGCATAGCCGTCCACCACCGACCGGTCAAAGTGCGGGACGTTTACACCCGAAACCACGGGCGCGCTTAAAACGCGTCCCAGCGCCCCCTCAAGGGGAACCGTCTCTGTTTCCAGCTGATAATCTGAGAAATAATGCTCCATTAACGCTTTCATTTCATCCGTTGTTTTAACTTCAAATAACTCCATTTTTTATAATCTACACTTTCCAAGTTTCATATACTCTATTGTAGCTTAATTCATACGAAATAACAAGGCTGACAAAAATTTATCAGAAAGGTTTAAATTCTAAACAAAATCGGTCGTTTTATCGCTCACTGTCAAATTTTTCCAGGGCACAAAGCCTCGGCCGGCGTTTTTCAAAGGCTGCCGCTGCCTCAAAGCCGCAGCTTTTCAGCAGGGCAGCCGCCTCAGCCAGCCCGTCTCCCACCCGTCCGGCGCTGTGGGCGTCGGAACCAAGGGTAACGATCTGACCGCCCAATTCTCTGAAGCGCGCCACGATCCAGGGATTGGGCATAAACTGCCGGCAGTTTTTATACAGGCTGGAGGTGTTAACCTCAATGCCCCGGCCACGGCGGATCACAGCCTTTAAGACCGCGTCGATCTGACCAGTATAGGCGTCGAGCCGGTAAATTCCCTGCTCGTCCCAGGCATAGCGGTTGATGAGGTCGAGATGCCCCAGTACATCGTAGTCGCCCTCCTCAGCCAGACCAAGCACCTCGTCATAGTAAGCGTCAAAGGCGTAGTCCACACCCCACTCCCTGATGGTCTGGCGGATAGTGATATCCCCGATATTATGGACCGAACCGATGATAAAATCATAATCGGCCTGGGCCAGAAAATCCTCCAGAACTGCCCTCCGGTACTGCCCTTCTCCGATCTCAAGGCCGAAGCGCACAGCCGGGCCCGCCCCGGCGCTGTCCCTGAGGTACTCCTCATAAGCCTCCTGGTAGGGGTAAAGGCCGTAGCTCTTATCCTCTGGGTTGACGCTAAAATGGTCTGTGATGCACACCTCAGTAAGCCCCCTGGCGGCAGCCATCTTACGGATGGCCCCGATGGTCTCCTCCGAGTCAAAGGAAAAACGGGTGTGAACATGGTAATCGGCAAGATAAAAAGGCATAAACGCTCCTCCTCAGATGGTGATCGTCATCTCTTCCAGATGAAACTGAAAGCTGGCCGCCTCCAGGTTCTGCAGCGCGCTGATACAGATATCCTCAGCCGCCTCCCGGCTGCCAATCACCATGACATTGTCCAGATTAGCGTGGAATAGGGCGTTGCGGTAGCTCCCAAAGTTCTCAAAAATGGACTGGAGCATCTCGCCCTTCATGGAGTCGTTGATCATCTGCAGATACTGGTGCTTCTGGCGTCCGACAGATTTAAAAATCTTGCCCACCGGCTGGTTGGCCAGGTCGATGCCGCTCAGGTCTGCCAGGTATTTGAGGTACAGCTCAACGCCGCGGTACACCGAAAAGACCATGGGGCTGTAGTCGGTCAGCTCGATGCTGGCGTCGTTCAGGAGCACAAAGGACGGGGAAATCAGGTTGATGAACTGGTCCGCCTGATCCTTTAAGATGCGGATGGTGTAAGGGATCTTTTTCCGGATCACCTCGTTGATGGATTCCTTCTCTACCCGGCGGTCGCCGGTGTTGTTCTCAAAAATATCCTCCAGCCTTATGATGCAGTCCCGCAGCAGTCCGGTGCTCAGGCCCTTCATCTCACACACGCCGGTATTGTTGTTGCGCGAAAAGAACACGGACTGCCCCTCGGAAACCAGCTTAAAGCCGTTTTCCATGGCCTCGTTGGCTGCGCCGTCCAGCCAGCTGTTCCGGCAGATATAATCCCAGGTGGCGGTTTTCATGGGGAAGCGCAGCTCAAAGGATAAGGGCTCGGGGGATTCGGCCTTGACGCAGTCGATGGCTTCCACCAGGTAGCTGTTGATGTTGCTGGTCAGGGTGACTGCCTGCTTTCGCTGTCCGGGCCCTCTGTTCTCAGTTTTAAGGCTCACGCTGTTGTTGCTCTTGTCCGTGATATCCTTAACGCGCTTCACCCCGCTCACACTCAGCTTTTCACCTACCACCACAATCCGGTTGACCCTGAAGCTGATATCCTGCACGGTCCAGTGTGGCTCACTTTTTTCAAGCCTCAGAGGCTCTTCGGCCACCGGCAGAGCGGTGAGCGAAGCCGCGACCACCGGCTGTTTTTTCTTTTCCCACTTGTGGTTTTCGGTTTTCGCCGCCGCCTTTTTAGCCGCCTCTTTTTTGGGGACTTCCTTAGTCGTTTCCTTTTTAGTCGTTTCCTTTTTGGCCGCCTCCTTTTTAGCAGTGCCGCTCTCAATGGGGTCCCCCCACTGGCGGTCAAACAAAGGCGCCAGATCGGTATCGAACAGATCGTTGCTGGCGTAGACCGTGGCAATGCGCTTTTTGTTAAAATAAGAGATGGTGAACTTGCGCTTGTTCACATAAAAAACCCGATGATATTTTTTATTATACTTGGGGTTATTGGTAAAATCCGGCCGTTTCATCAAGGTCTCAATCAGCTCCTCATAGCCCTTCTCGCTCATGGAGAAGGAGTAGGTACAGGATATGCGGTGCGCAGAAACAGACAGCACCTCCAGATCCCGGTCGATGGCCTGTGAAGGGGCCCCGGAGATAAAGCAGTTGTTCTTTCCCGCTGCCTTGGTAAATTTAACCTTGGAGGCCAGCACCATATTATCCGGTATGTCGTACGCCGCAATGGTGAGGTTTTCCAAAGCCTTCAGATCACAAAGTTTTACTTTCATATATACCCTCCTTTTCTCTGTTGTTATTTATACGTATTTTTCTCTTTATTAATCATATCACAGAGGGGGGTGAATGTATATTAAATTCCACACGACGCAAAAAGATCGGCGCAAAATTGCGCCGATCTTGGCGTGTCGACAAAGCTGTTCATGAGATGCAAAGCTAAAGTTTAAAGCTATTTGAGTGGATAATGGATAGTTGATAGTTGATAGTGGATAGTTGATAGTTGCAGTACGCTTTCGCCCGTGGCTCAAGCGATTAAAATTGCGGCCGCAGGCCGCATCGCATCAAATCTGCCGACGGCAGATTTGCACCTGAACTTTCCACTTTCAACTTTCAACTAAACCATCCTCCTCTTACCTCACTGCCGCTTCATAATAAATCTTTGTTTACGCCCCCGCCATGGTTCCCTTTAACTGACGGTAGATTTCCACATATTTTTCAAAGATGCCTTCATACACGGCGTGGGTTTGGGGGTTTGGCTCCACGACGTAGGCTTCCTTGACCATGCCGCGGGTGGCTTCCTCGAAATTCGTGTAGGCCTTAGAGCCTACAGAGGCCACAATGGCGCAGCCCAGGGCGCTGGCCCCCGCGTCCTCAGTCACCACAATGGGCTTTCCGGTCACATCCGAGATGATCTGCATCCACACCTTATCCTTGGTCACGCCGCCGCAGCCCACAATGGTATTGACCGGGCTGCCGTTTTTCTCAAAGCTGTCGATGATGTTCTTGGTGCCAAAGGCTACGGATTCCAGCAAGGCTCTGTAAATATGCGCCTTGGTATGGCTGAGGGTCAGTCCGTAGATCACCCCCTTGGCGTTGGCGTCCTTGTAGGGGGTGCGGTTTCCCTGGAAAAAGTCCAGCGCCACCAGCCCGTCGGCTCCGGGGGCGATGCCCTCGATCTGCTCATTCATATGGGCATAGGGGTTGTCCAGCTTGTCCACGCCAAACTCACGCATATACCATTTTACAATGGAGCCGGCCGAGGTCTGTCCCCCCTCCAAAAGCCACGCGTCCGGGATAATGGGCGCGTCGTAGGGCCCCCAGAGGCCGTCCAGCCTCAGCTTCTGCTCTGAGAAGCAGAGCTGCACAAAGCTGGTGCCCATGATCATGGCCATTTTACCGGCCCGGTCTACCCCCAGGCCCAGCATGCCGATGTGGGCGTCGATGCCCCCCTGCACCACCAGCATTTCCGGGTTCAAATCGTATTTTTCCGCAAAGTCCTTATTGATGGTTCCCAGCACATCGCCCACACGGGTCACGTCAAGAATCATCTTATCCTTATAATCCTCAAGGCCCACCTGGCAGAAGAAGTCGTCGGACCAGCCGCCCTCGCAGGCCACATAATGAGCCTTACAGGCTGCCTGGCAGACCGAGTTCGTAAATTTGCCGCAGAGCTTATGGTTGATATAATCCAGCTGCTCGATGATCTTATAGCACTTCTTATAAACCTCCGGCTGATTGTTTTTGATCCAGAGCATTTTGGGAACCGTCCACTCCACAGAGTCTTCGCCGCCGCAGTAGTCAAGGATGGGATGATGGGTGGCGTTGACAAGCTCAGTCTCCTTAACCGCCCGGTTGTCCATCCACATGATGGCATTGGTCAGGGCCTCGCAGTTTTCATCCACCGGGATAATGGTGGGTGAGGTGGCACACACGCTGATGGCCGATATGCTGTAGCGCAGGCCGATGGACAGCTTGTCGGTCACGTTCGCCACCGCAGTGTTCAGACAGCGCCACCAGTCCGCAGGCCGCTGCTCCGCCCAGCCCGCCTGAGGATACAGTGTCTCATAGGCCTGCTCGTCCGATACCACCACGTTGCCGCTCATATCGGCCACCACCACACGCACACTCTGCGTACCCAAATCAATACCCATAAAATAGTTCGCTTGCTTCATGTTAATTTCCCCCTTAGAAATTTGAAATTTATTTTCGGATTGTCGAAAAACCTGAGAGACGAAGCTTTTTACCTAAGGAAGAAAAAAGCGTCCTGCGGGCACTGCCCTCACACGAATATTTTCTTCACTAAAGTGGATGCCTGATCTCACCAGTGTCCGGCTCTTCCAATTATTTGGCACGATTCCTGGCCGTTTACCTCAGCGCCTGGACCTTTTTTCTTATCTGGATAAAAGGCGCAGTCTCGGTCTATGCCACTTTTTTGACACGCTGATTTATTTTTTCGCGTCCTCTGAATTTTCGTCAATCTCAAGAACCTTTCTCGCCAGCGGCTCGTCAAGATAAAGCACATCGGCATAGCCGCCTCGCAGAGCGCCCAGAACCGCCTCGGCTTTCTCAAGCCCCACTGCTACCATCAGCTTATTCGGTATTTTCTTAATGTGCTCAAGGGAGGTCCCCACGACTCTGCCGTCCAGGTTTTCATCCGCCACGTTGCCATCAATATCAATATAATGTGAGCACACATCGCCCACCGCGCCCTTAGCCTTAAAGCCCATGTACTCCCGCGGGCTGAAACAGCCCAGCTCATAGAGCACCGAGTGCTCGGTAATGTTGCCCACTGAAAAGACCGCGGTCCGGCAGCGCTCTGCCAGCTGGAGCACCGAGCTGATCTGGGAATCCCCCATGATCACCTCGGCGATGTGCGGGGTGTCCACAATGGCCGGTGCGGGCAGCAGATAGCCGTCGCCGCCGATGGCGTTCTTAAAGGCCTTGACAATATCCGTCGCGCCCGACTCATACAGAGCCCTTGAGGCACCGCCGTTGAGCTGGATGGTCAGAGTATTGCTTCTGCTCATTTTGGGCAGATGCCTGATCAGGACATTTAAGGTGCGTCCCCAGGCCACGCCCACCACGCTGTCGTCCTCGATGTACTTGGGCAGGTCTGCCGCCATGGCGCTGCAGACATCCTGTACCAGCACCTCCCGGTTTTCCACAACATCCGCCGCGATCACTACCTTGCGGATTCCGAAGCGGTTTGTAAATTCAGCCTCCAGATCGGCCAGCGCGTAATGGGGCTGGCGGATCCGCACCTCCACAAACCCTTCGTCCATGGCGTTCTTTAACAGACGGCTGACCGTGGATTTTGAAATGTTTTCCTTGGCGCCGATATCCTGCTGGCTCATCTTGAGCTCATAGTACATTTTAGCGACGCGAAGAATCTGATTAACTTTGCTCTGTTCCATAATGCAGTCTTCCCTTCTTGGTGGTAGAGAAATTTTTCAATATCTGAGATTATTTTCATTGTAATGGTTCTTCAATCCTTTGTCAAGCTTATTTTCCTGAAAAATACGATACAAATTACATGAATGAGATTATTTTCATTATTTGAAATATTTCTCAAATTTTGCTTGACAATTCAAAAAAACAGGCGTATTCTATAGTCAGCAATCAAATATCACGAGAAACAAAAGAACCAAAGGAGATTTAAACTATGAGCATTCTTACCTATGTCGGAGCAGGCCAGATGGCGTCTGCATTAACCTACCCTGTGATCGAAAACGGACATGAAGTACGGTTGGTGGGCACCCCCCTTGACCGAGAAGTCATCGACGAGCTTCGCAAATCAAACTTCCATATTAATTTAAAGAGAACCCTGCCGGACACCGTTAAATATTATCAGGCAGAGGAAGTGGAAGAAGCCCTTAAAGGCGCGGATGTCGTATTATGCGGCGTCAGCAGCTTCGGCGTAGACTGGTTCGCGGAAAATATCCTCCCCATCATCCCGGACGACGTCCCCATGATCGCGGTGACAAAGGGGATGATCGACCAGGAGGACGGCTCCATGATCACCTATCCCCACTACTGGGAATCCCGGCTTCCCGAGGGCAAAAAGCTTTCCATCAACGGCATCGGCGGCCCCTGCACCAGCTACGAGCTGGCCGATAAGGACAACTCCGCGGTGGCCTTCTGCGGCCGCGACATCGAAATCCTGCGCAAAATCAAGGCCATGTTCACAGCGCCCTACTACCATGTAAGCCTCTCAACCGATGTGATCGGCGTCGAATGCGCCGTCGCCCTCAAAAACGCTTATGCTCTGGGCGTGTCCCTGGCTGTCGGCATCGCAGAAAAAAATGAAGGCATCGGCGTCCAGCATTACAACTCCCAGGCGGCTCTGTTTGGCCAGAGCGTGAAAGAGATGAAACAGCTTCTCCAGTTAGTCGGCGGCGGTGAAGAAAATATTATCTACGGCGCGGGCGACCTCTATGTCACCATCTTTGGCGGCAGAACCCGCAAAATCGGCACCCTTCTTGGCCGCGGCATGTCCTTCGACGACGCCATGCAGGAGCTGGCAGGCGTCACACTGGAATCCATTGTCATCGCTACCCGCACCGCCAAGGCAGTCCGCAGACTGGCCGAAAACGGCAAGGTCGATCTGGCAGACTTCCCGCTGCTCATGCATGTGGATGACATCATTAACAATGGCGCTCAGGTAGATATCCCCTGGAAAGCCTTTGAAACCGAAAAATTCTAAATAACCCCCAAAAAGATCGGCGCAAAATTGTGCCGATCTTTTTTTGGGCTGAACAAAGTTGCTCATAAGCTGCAAAGAGAAAGCTTGAAGCAGCTCGAGTTGATAATGGATAGTGGATCGTGGATCGTTACAGTACGCTCTCGCGCTGGCTCAAGCGATTAAAATTGCGGCCTCCGGCCGCATCGCATCAAATCTGCCGGCGGCAGCTTTGCACCTGAACTTTCCACTATCCACTTTCAACTTTCAACTTAAAAAACCTCTTTTTAAGACTTTAACTTCTGCCGTTACGTTTTTTGACAGCCTGAGATCGGCACAATTTTGCGCCGATCTTTTTTTGTGCTATAATATCCCCGTAATCAATCCACAGACAAAAAGGAAGTGACTTGAATTGGCAAAAAAAGATAAAAACAAAACCAATGTGATGCGCATTTTAGATAAGGCGAAGCTCCCCTACACCCCGCACGAATACGAGCACGGGGACGGCGCTGTGGACGGCGTTACCGTCGCGGCCCGTCTGGGGCAGAACGTGGAGGAGGTCTTTAAGACCCTGGTGTGCCACGGCCACTCCGGCGATTACTGCGTCTTTGTGATTCCGGTGGCCGAGGAGCTGGATTTAAAAAAAGCCGCCCGGGCCGCAGGTGAAAAATCCGTTGAGATGATCCATGTCAAGGATATCAACGCTGTCACTGGGTATGTGCGCGGCGGATGCTCCCCCATCGGCATGAAAAAGGCCTTCAAAACCGTCTTTCATGAAAGCTGCCAGAGCATTCAGCACATCATCGTCTCCGCTGGAAAGATCGGTTATCAGATCGAGATGACGCCCAAAACCCTCGTCGCCTTTGTGCGCGGCAGTGTGGCCGACATTATAAAATAACCCCCGGCAAAGAAAGGAACCGCCCATGAGCCCCTATCATATTCTTATTGTAGAAGACGACCCGGACATTAACGGCCTGCTGGAAAAGCTGCTGACCAGAGCCGGCTATCACGCGCGCCCCGCCTTTTCAGGCAGTGAGGGAAAAATGTGCCTTGAGCAGTACCAGTATGATCTGGTGCTTTTAGATCTCATGCTCCCCGGCGTTACCGGAGAGGAGCTGGTCGCCCAGATCCGCAGATCCAGTACCGTTCCCATTATCATCATCTCCGCCAAAGCCTCCGTGGCCGACCGCATCGACCTCTTAAAGCTGGGCGCAGATGATTTTATCTGCAAGCCCTTTGACGTGGGCGAGGTGCTGGCCCGTGTCGAGGCCCAGCTCCGGCGCGCCGTAGCCTTTTCAGAGGCCGGCCGCAGCCCAGACCTCCTGACAAAGGGCGATCTCGTCCTGGACGCGGAAAGCATGGAGGTGTGCCTGAAGAACCAGCCGGTTTCCCTGACCCTCCGGGAATTCAAAATCCTGCACCTGCTCATGTCCCACCCCAAAAAGGTCTTCACCCGCGAAAATCTCTTTACCCAGGTCTGGGAGGACGAATTTCTGGGCGAGGACAACACCGTCAATGTGCACATCAGCAATATCCGCAGCAAGCTCGCCAAAATCGATCCGGACACCAGCTATATCAAAACCGTGTGGGGCATCGGGTTCAAGCTGGAGGGATAGATAAAGTGGAAAGTGGAAGGTGGAAGGTGAAAGGTTCATGACCCCTTTGGCTGACGCCAAAGCGAATAAAAAGCGGCCTCCGGCCGCATCGCTTCAAATCTGCCGATGACAGATTTGCACCTGAACTTTCCACTATCCACTTTTAACTTTCAACTCAAAAACCCTCTTTTTAAGGCTTTAACTTCTGCCGATTAAGTTTTCTGACACGCCAAAGGCGGCCAAACTTCATGTTTTCTTAACATTTGCTAGAGCAATCCTTACAATTTCCCTTGTATAATAAGGCCAACGAAAGGACAGGTGAACCATATGAAAACAACCGTACTTAAAACACGAAACCTGACTAAAAAATACCATCATGTCCCGGCTGTGGAGGGGGTTTCTCTCTCTCTGGAAAAGGGTGATATCTATGGCCTCATAGGCAAAAACGGCGCGGGCAAGACCACGCTGATCCGTCTGATCACCTCGCTGGCTTTACCGGACATGGGCGAGATCGAGCTCTGGGGCGAAGCCTCGGAAAGCGGGCTGAACACCATGCGACGCCGCATCGGCGCCATTGTTGAGGACGCCTGCTTCTATCCCTTTATGAGCGCCCGCGACAATCTGGAATACTACCGGATACAGCGCGGCATTGCCGGAAAAGGGTGCGTAGAGGAAGCCCTGAAGCTGGTTGGCCTCAGCGATACGGGAAAGAAGAAATTCCAGAAATTCTCGCTGGGGATGAAACAGCGTCTCGGCCTGGCCCTGGCCATTATGCACCGGCCCGACTTTCTGATTCTGGATGAACCTACCAATGGGCTGGACCCCATGGGCATTGTGGAAATCCGCAATGTTTTGCTCCGGCTTAACCAGGAGCGGGAGGTCACCATTCTGATTTCAAGCCACATTCTCTCTGAGCTTTCTACCCTGGCCACCCGCTACGGCTTTATCCATAAAGGACGCCTTGTCAACGAGATCACTGCCAGTGAGCTGGAAAGCCAGTGTCAGGAATATCTTGAGGTAGTCGCCGACAATACCGAAAGGGCTGCCATGGTTCTGGAAACCTGCCTGGACTGCCGCGCCTATGAGGTGCTCCCCGACGGCGTGCTGCGTGTTTACGGCTTTCTGGATCAGGCGCCGCTTCTGTCCCAGACCCTTTCGCAAAACGGCGTTGGTCTCTGCTCCCTGACCCCCAAAGGCACCAGCCTCGAGGACTATTTTATCTCAGTCATCGGAGGTGCGGAAAATGCTTAATTACATCAAGGCAGAGTGCTTCAAGACCTTTAACCGGGTTTATACGCGCAACACACTGCTCATCTTCGCGCTGCTGGCAGCCCTGGTCAACGTCGTATTTTTTATGGCGTTCCGAAGTAACCCCGCAGATTCTCAGGAGCTTATCCGGACCAGCCTCTCCGTTATTGTCCCCATGCTTTTGATCATGGTATACATGGTGCTGATTATGATTGATATTGTGTTTTCTGAGGAGTACAAATACAAAACCTTTAAAAACACGCTGTCCTTTGGCTTCACGCGAACCCAGGTCTATTTTGGAAAGCTCGCGGTCTCCATCATCGTGACCGCGGTCATATCTCTGATCACCCTGTTCGTTTATTTGGCCACCCTGTTTCTGCTGCTGGGTTTTCCTGAGGATATGAACCTGATCGGCCTGGTTTTTAACCGTATCGCCGCGGCCATTCCCCTGTATATCGGCGCGCTGTGCCTCTGCAACGCCTGCGCCTTCATCATCCCCAACAGCACAGCCTTCAGCTTTGTGTACATGGGCTTTTTGATTGTCCCCTATCTTCTGTTCTATGCCCTGACGCTGCTGAACCCGGCTTTTATGCCCCTGTTCAGCACCGCTCTGGTAACCCCCTTTTACACTGCCATCATGGGGCTGGATATCAGCGTTGCCAACATGGGCAATATGATGGCCGTCGGCTTTAAGGTGGAGAGCATTGACAGCATCGCAAACGCCGCCCTCCTCCCCGCTACCTCGGTGGCCTACTGCCTTATCCTCGGCCTGGCCTACGCGGTAATCGCCACCCTTATCGGCCTGGCGGTTTACAGACGCCGGGAAATACGTTAGAGAGAAGGGATAAAATGAAAGCTTATATCAAAGCAGAGTTTTTCCGTATTATAAAGCGGCCGGGCACCTGGAAGCTTTTGTTGTTTCTCTTTATTTTAACCACGCCAATGCTGACTTGGTTTCCAGCAATGTCTTTATTTAAAGCCGCCGGAACCCGTTCAGCAATGCCCCCTTCAGCCGCATCCATGTTTTTCGGCATTGCGCCTTTTTGGGTTCTGGCTTTCACCAAAAGCTGCATTACAGATGAATATAAATTTCACACCTTTAAAAATACGCTCGCCATGGGGCTTTCCAGAAAAAAGGTTTATGTGAGCAAACTAATTACTTCGGCGGCGTTAACCTTTGGAACTTTTCTGACGATCCTTTTAGTTTATCTTGCCATTGGCCATTTGTTTTGCGGTATATCCGGCAACAGTCTGTTTTTCAAGACTTATGCAGGCCTTTTAGGACAGATGGCTTCAAGTATTCCTTTGCTGATGGCTGCAGTCTGTGTTTCAGGCATTTTCGCCTGCCTGTTCAATCATTTCATTCCTTCAATGATTTGTTACTTAAGCTTTTTAGTGCTTCCTTATCCATTGCTTCAATTCATTTATTATTTGACCGGTACACAGTGGATCAGAGCACTATACTACCTGCCTTTAATTACACCCTTTCATAAGGTGTTACTAAACCAGCCTGTAGAAATCGAAGGACTGTTTGGGGTCATTCAAACACAATCAGACAACTTTTATATCGTTATTACGCCGGAAATTTTTATGTATTCCTTAATTTTAGGGTTTATCTATATTTCCATATCGATCCCCATCGGCCTTTATATTTTTAAGCGAAAAGATGTCTGTTAGCTCATTTTTATTCTGAAAGGAGTCAGAAACATGTTCCTGATACTCGTCTTTTTTATGGCCCTGTCGGCCGTTTTACTGGCTCTTTTACTGCTTGAGCGCCAAGGCCTCGGCAGGCTCAGGGATGACCTGCGCACCATCAGCCACTCCGGCAAAGACACGCCCAACAAACGCCTGACCCTGCCCGCGCCCGGGCGTCCCCTTGAGGCGCTGGTTCATGAAATCAATGCCCTGATGGACGAGAAGCAGGCCGTTCAGGTGGAATCCCTGCGGCGGGAAAAGGCGCTGCGGCAGCAGATCGCCAACATCTCCCATGACCTGAGAACGCCGCTGACGGCCATTCTTGGCTACACCCAGCTTTTAAAAGACCCTGCCCTGCCCGCTGAGGACCGGGCCGAGTACCTGGCAGTGGTGGAAAAACGCTCCCACACCCTGCAAACCCTGCTCACAGGCTTTTACGACCTCTCCCGCATGGAATCCGGCGAATACCCCCTGAGTCTCTCCCCGGTTGCGCTCCACCCCATTCTCTGCGAGCTGCTGGCCGCTTTCTACGAAGACTTTACGGAGAAAGGCGTTCATCTCGAGGTCGATCTTGAGGATAACCTGCCCGAGGTTGCCGCTGATGCCGGCGCGGTCACCCGTATTTTTACCAACCTGATTCAGAATGCCCTGAAGCACGGCGGCCAGCGCCTTGAAATCCGCCAGTACACTGAGGAAAATACCGTGGTCACCCTTTTCGCAAACGAGGCCGGCGGCCTGACCGAGGCGGATGTCGCCTCCATTTTCGACCGCTTTTTCACAGCCGACCGCATGCGCACCGGACAGAACACCGGCCTTGGACTGGCCATTGTCAAAAATCTGGCAGAGACCATGGGTCACCAGGTCTCCGCCAGTCTGAACGGATCACTTTTCAGCATCCACGTTTACTGGAAGCGCGCATAAAAAGATCGGCGCAATTTTGCGCCGATCTCAGACTGCAGACAAACTTTAACATCAAGAGACAGAGCGTTAAAAAACAAGCTTTTGAAGTTGAAAGTGGATAGAGGAAAGTTCAGGTGCAAATCAGCCGTTGGCCGATTTGATTGAATGCGGCCTGCTGCCGCTGTTCCAGTCGTTTTTGCGTCAACAAAAACGTTCCATAACCTTCCACTTTCAACCTTCAATTTTCCACCCAAACGGCTTCAAGCTTTCTCTTTGCATCTCATGACCGACTTTGTCGACAAACTGAAGCACGACGCATTTTTGCGCCGTGCTTTTTTATGGCCTGATCACAATATTTTCCGGCTCTTTCCCCTCTGCCACCAGGCGCAGATTCTTCCAGCTGTCCCGGTGCATCTTGTGAAAAACATGATAGGTCGTGCCCGCCACATGGGGCGAGACAGCCAGCTTCTTTTCCCTGACTTCCTCAGGCAGCCTTAAAATCGGGTTGTCCAGCGTAAAAGGCTCTGGTGCGAGGGTATCAATCCCAGCACCGGCAATACTTCCATCAAGCAGCGCCTGAGCCACAGCATCCTGATCCATGATCTCGCCCCGGGCGGTGTTGATGAGAATGCCGGTTTTTTTCATCTTTTTTAAAAACTCAGCATCGATAAAGCCAGTGGTTTCCGGCGTTACCGGCAAATTAACACTCACGATATCCGAGGTTTCGAGCAGGGTGTCAAGCTTACAGTAGGTAACCTTCCGCTCGGCCTCCTCTTCCGCTTTCAGGCGGTGACGGTTATAGTAGAGCATCCGGCATCCAAAGCCGTCCAGCCGTCTGGCCAGCTCCTTACCGATGGCGCCAAAGCCAACAATGCCCACCGTGCTGTCTCCCAGCTCCATGAGGCCGTCCAGTATAAACTGCTGCTTGGCAGCTGCCTGCCCACCCTCATACACCATACGGGCGCCCTCCATAAACCGGCGCTGCAGCGCTAAAATCAACAGGATGATCTGCTCAGCGACAGCGCCACTGTTGGCGGAGGCGTTATTGCACACATATACACCCTTTTCCCTGACAGCCTCCAGATCAATCCGGTTATAGCCCACGCCCTCAGACTGGATCAACTTCAGATTCGGCAGGCCCCGGATCAGGCCGCCGCTGACTGGCAGCACCGGGTCGGCAAAAATAAATGCCGCGTCACCGGCCTTTTCTAAGATTTCGGCGTCGGTCATCCCCTGGGCAAAAACGAGCTCCCAGTTCTCTGGAATCTGACTGAAATCTGTGTATTTCTCAATCCGCGCTCTGGCGGCTAAAACAATGACTTTCATTTTATCGCTCCCTTTCTTTCCCCATTGTAACGGTTTCTGCCGGTATTTTCAAGGTGCGTTCCTTAGGTTTTTTAAGCCCCTGTTTAATCCTTTGGTTTTGGGTATATTCCTAAAAGAAGATGCACGCAGGGAAACCTGTAAATTCAAAGAAAAGAGGTTTAAGCCAATGTTTAGAGAAAAAGTCCGTGTGGTTCAATACGGCTGCGGCAAGATGGCCAAGGTCATCATCCGCTATTTATATGAAAAAGGCGCAGAAATTGTGGGCGCCATCGATGTTAACCCGGATGTTGTGGGAATGGATATCGGTGATTTTGCCGAACTTGGCGTAAAACTGGGCGTCACCATCAGCGATGATGCCGATGCGGTTTTAGACAATACCGACGCAAATGTCGCCATTGTGACCATGTTCAGCTTTATGGACGATATGGAGGAAGCCCTCGAAAAAGTAGCGAAGCGCGGTATCAATGCCATCACAACCTGTGAGGAAGCGATCTACCCCTGGAATACCTCCCCTGCCATCACCAACCGGCTCGATGTCATTGCCAAGGAAACCGGCTGTACCATTGCGGGCTCCGGCATGCAGGATATATTCTGGATTAATATGATCGGCGCCGTCGCAGGTGGTGTTGACCGTATCGACCGCATCGAGGGCGCTGTGAGCTATAATGTTGAAGATTACGGCCTGGCACTGGCCAAGGCCCATGGAGCCGGCCTTACCGCCGAAGAATTTGAAGAACAGATTGCCCATCCCGAAACACTTGAGCCCTCCTACGTCTGGAACTCCAACGAAGCACTGTGCTCTAAAATGGGATGGACCATCAAGTCTCAGACTCAGAAAAACGTCCCCTTCTTCTCTGATGAGGATGTTTATTCCGAAACTCTGGGCGAAACCATTAAGCGCGGCAATGCCATAGGCATGAGCTCTGTGGTCACTACCGAGACCTTCCAGGGACCAGTGATCGAAACGCAGTGTATCGGCAAGGTTTACGGACCTAACGACGGTGATATGTGTGACTGGAAAATTTTCGGAGAACCGGATACCACCTTCTATGTGGAAAAACCAGCCACAGTAGAACACACCTGCGCCACAGTTGTCAACCGGATTCCGGCCCTGCTGAACGCGCCTGCCGGTTACTTTACCGTTGAAAAAATGGAACCCGTCGAATATATGACCTATCCGATCCAATATTATGTGGATGAATTTTTCTAAAAAACCACAAAAACGGCACCGCTTTTAGCGCGTGCCGTTTTTTATGCCCACTTTACAGCTTTCCAAAGTTTCTCAGAAACAGGGTGTTCATAATGGCCCAGTTGCTCTTCCACCAGTTTTCACTGAGGATAAAGGCATCGCCGTACTGCGCCATATTGTCGAACCAGGTCCAGGTAATCCCCCAGACACCGTCTTTGGGCTTAGTGTCCAGCAGATATTGCAGCTCTTTATCCACCATTTCTGCATTATCTTCATAGAAGATACTGGTGGGGCTGTTGATGTAGTTTGACGGGCGCACACCGTACTGCTCCCAGATGGTTTCGTCCTCCCCAATGGCCTTTTTTATTTTTTTGCCCAGTGTCTGTACCAGGGCGCTGTAGTCATAGCCGCTAAGCTTAAGCTCTCTGACCGTGTCGATGAGCACCATATAGCCGCTCAGGCCCATTTCGCCGTAGCTTATATCCTGTGTCAGCATCTTCATAAAAGTGTGGATGAATTTGAGAGCCTTCTGGTAAAGCAAAGACTCCGCAGCGCCGTATTTCAGGATAAAGGCTGAAAAGCTGGCCGTCAGGCCAAGATACTCCTTGCGGTTCATCTCCTCGCTGTAGTTCCACCATGGCGCGTGGGGATAGTCGTTATTGCTCTCCACTGTAAAGCGCCAGCCATAGTCTGCCAGGTCTTTCTCTGCATTCAGGCATTTCCATATTCCCTCATAAACCGGATGCTCCATGTCGTAAAAATCGATCATCCTTAAAAGCCCCAGCGCATGGTCTGTACTGGTGGGGGTAGAATTTGGATTCCAGTTGTCCGGCTCCACAGCGTGGCCAAAGCCGCCGTCCTCATTCTGGTAGGATAACAGCGCATCGGCAACGGCTTTCTTATCCCCGCCTTCAAAAAAATACTGCCACAGGCATAACTCCACATGCCGCGCGTTTCGGTACATCCACGTTTTAATTTCATTATAAAAAGTACTCTGCATCTCAAGTCTTTCCTTTCGCTTTTATATCTGTTATTATACCCATCTCAAATTCTGGCGGCTTGTAAAAAAGCGACATCCTTTGCGCTGCCAAGATTTCCCTGTGTCAATAAAAAAAGGACGCTGTCCGAAAACAGCGCCCATGCCTTATGTGGTATCAGATTACAGAAAGCGTACCTTCGAGCCATCCCTCGGCTTCGCTTCCGGCGCTTCATCCGGATAGCCCAGAGCCAGACCGATGATAAACTCATAGCCTTCAGGCGCGCCGATCTTTTTCATCATGGCCGCGCCGTCCTCGCTGGTCATATAGTCTAAAATCATGCCGATAATACAAGTGCCCACACCCATGGATTCCGCTGCCAGCGCCATGTTTTCAACCACAATGCCGCCGTCCACATAGCGCCATTTATTGGCGGTGTCACCCACAATAAAAGCAAAGGCCGGCGCGTGGTAGTAAACTGAATAATTGTCCGCGGACAGATCATAGCGGCTGCCATGCTCGTTGGCGTAGGCCTTAAAGCCAGCGTTCATTTCCGTTAGCAGGTCCTTGTCCTGAACCATGATAATATCGCAGGACTGCTCGTTCCGTCCTGTTGGGGCCTGAAGGGCGGCCTCCATAATGGTTGCCAGCTCGCTCATTCCAACAGACTCCTGCTTGTATTTCCGGATACTCCGGCGGTTTAAAATACTGCTCATAGTCGGATTTGAGATCATCTGAATCGTTTCCATTGTTACCTCCATCATTTTATCATCATATTGGGCTTCTTTTATTTCACCCAACATTATTATATCACACCTGTAAAGTGGCGGCACTTGTCAGGAAAGCACCGCTGCCGCCAGATTGCCGCAGAATGCGTAAAAAACCACCACTATCTCAGCAAAAATCGTCAAAAGTGTTACTGGTACGGCAAATCCTTTGGACCGCAGCGCATTTTCCACCCACACCAGACCCTTTGACAGAAAGTACATGAGTGGAATGAGCGCAGTGATCACATAGCGCCCCTGAGGCTGGTAATCCGACGAATAAGAATACCATATGCTCAAACCAATGGGCAGCAGAATCGCCAGTATCAGCGTGGCTGTCCATAAATGGCCGCGGGCACCCTCTTCCTTCCGCGCTTTTTTAAACCACCACAGCAAAAAGCCGACGCCCCCCACACCAAAGATACCGGTCAGAACAACATAGGCAATCTTTGACATGGGAATACTCATAAAACCAAAGTTCCCCAAAAAGCTGATATAGGTCACAAAAACCCAGGGCGGGCTCACCTTATCCATATTTTGATAGGAGGTAAACAGCATTTGCAGAATCGAATAGCCTGAGCTCATGGGCGTTACGTGCTGCGAAGGCTTGTAGGCCGGCTGGGCCAGCTGCTCTGCCAGCGCGGCGCTTGTCCGCATGCCTAAAAAATCGCCGTCGTGCAGCAGGGCGCTTCTCACAAACCACCAGCCTGCCAGCACAGCACAGATCCCAATAATGGCCAGACCCAGACCCAGAAACCTTTTGAGGGGCCATTTTTTATGGTTTATCAGGTAATCTCCTGCGTACAGAACCACACTACACAGAATAAAACCGTAAGCATTGTAATAGGACAGAAAACAAAGTGAAAGGCCCACAGCCATCACCGCGCAGCTTTTTAAATCCCAGTGGCATTTCATGCCCAATATCCACGAATAAAGGATCAGCGCTGTGGAAAACAACGCCAGCGTGTCATTATTCACGTAGGAGGAAATAAAAACAAACTGCGGCAGAAGGCAGATAAGCGCCGCGAAAAGGTAAATGCCTTTTCCAACAAAGCACTTTCTTCCAATGGCCAGCACCAGCACCACTGTACCTGTGGCGATAAGCGTATTGGCAAAACGGGCCGCGAGGTAGAGCTGATCCTCAGCCATGCCGAAAAGCGCGCCCGCGTGCATAAACACCGCCGCGATCTGGTAGGCAAAAATTGGCTGATAAGCGTAAGACTGTCCCCAGAGGGGATTGACAATTTCCGGTTCATTGCCAAGTGGCAGTACGCCATTCTTAAAAATAAAATGGGCAATATCGTACCGCATATCCTCATCCGGCGCATTATTATAGGGAATCAGCTGCGACCAGGCAAAATAAAAAAAGAAGCAGAACAAAACAAAGAAAATTTCCCGCTGATAGGTTTTAAAAAAGGCTTTAGTCCACATCCTGTTCCTCCTTTGTGAATACCAGGCTGCACCAGAATGCCAGAAACGCCGCGGTCGCCAGTACAAGCGCGCCGTTCAGCACAAAATTTCCTGTTTTGAACAAAAAAGGCACCGCAATGTAGAGCAGCGTTAAAACCAGCAGTACTGTCAATATTTTTTTCATCCATTACCTCCTCGCTTAAAACAACGCAAAAACCATAATCCCCGCAATAATCAGAACATTGCCGATGATTTTTCTCCGGCTCAGCTTTTCCTTTAAAATGAGGGTTCCCAACACCGCCACATAGATATATCCTGTAGCCTCAAGCACCGGCCCCAGCGACAGCGGAACCTCTTTATAGGCAAAGGTGGTCAGCAGGGTAGACGCCAGAAAAATGGTATAAGCAGTAATAACCATAGGGTTCAGGTACTCCCGAATAAGGCTCGCGTACTTAACCTCCGCACTCTTTTTCAAAATAATCTGGGAAACAGACGATATAAACACAGAGACCAGAAACAAAATGGTATAAAAAAGCATATTATTCATCGTCACTCACCACCAGATAAATGCCAGCAATGATGATAACAGACCCGACGACCATGGAAATCCGAAGTGTCTCACCAAAAAAGAGCATGCCCCAGACAATGCCCCAGATGATCACCACCGCTTTGTTCGCAAAGGCCACCGTCAGCGGCATCCGCTTAAGCACCTGCTGCCACAGCAGCGCGTAAACTGCCAGTATCACCAGCACCAGACCATAATAAATAAAAAAATGAAGGGACAGAAACGTCTGAGCCGCAGCTGCCTTCGAGCAGACGGATGAGAAAGAATAAACCAGCAAAAGGGCATGGAGAAAAACAAAATCCTTAACGCGTATCTTTTCCATTTTTCCCATCCTCAATATTTAATGTGTTCCGCACCACATACTGCGGCGCGTTGTTCTGGCTGATGTAAATACGGCCGATGTACTCACCCACAAGCCCCAGCATGACCATGATCATGCCGCCCAGAAAGACCGTGGCCGCCATCAGCGACGCCCAGCCCGTGACCTCGCTCGGTTCAATAAATTGCAGAACAATTGTGTAAACGCCGTAGACAAACCCCACCATGGCGATCAAAAAGCCCAAAACCGTCGCGATCCGCAGAGGCTTGACCGAAAAGGCTGTGAAGCCGTCCAGCCAAAGTGAAAAAAGCTTGCCGATGGTATAGCCAGACTCCCCTGTCTCCCGCTCCTTATGGGGAATCTCCACAGCGCTCACCCGCTTGGTAACCCGCATGAGCAGCCCGTCGATATAAGGAAAGGGCTTGTCATACCGCAGCACCTCATCGATGACAAAACGTCTTGCACAAAAATAACTGGTAAAAACCAGGTGTCTGGGCTTTCCGATCAACGCGTCTGCCATCATATCATTGACTTTGGAGCCAAAGTTTCTGAAAGCGCTGTGCTTTTTTTCCGGATATTTGGCGTAAACCACATCATCGCCCTCGTGTACCCGGTCCACCAGCTTGTAGAATTCCTTAGGGTCTGTCTGCCCGTCGTCGTCCAGATTAATGACCAGGTCGCCGGTCACATAGTGGTAGCCCGCCATAATGGCGGATGCCTGCCCAAAATTCCGGGCCAGGTTCACGACCCGCACTCTTGGGTTTGTGTCTGCCAGGCGCATTAATACCTCATAGGTATTGTCCGGCGAGCAGTCATTGACCAGAATGACCTCATAATCATAGCCTGGCCGTTGCCTGATGGTCTCATCAATATCCTGCACCACTGCTTCGATGGTATCCTCTGAGCGGTAGCAGGGAATCACAAAGGATATTTTTTCGCTAATCGACATTCACACCCACCCTTTCCTTTTCAAAAATATAAAAGCCATAGCGGCTCGAGCTGTCTGTAACCGGGTGATCATCCAGCTTTTCCGGTAAGGAGGTGAACACAATCCGATCCTTTTCCGCCGCTTTCATGGCCTCGTAGTCTGCCAGATCCTCCGGTCCAAAAATAAAACGGATTTCGACCGGGGAGGGCTCGTGGATAATGGAAAAATCCGGCGCCTTCCCACAGGCAATATCAATGACCATGCCCACAAAGTCATAGCCAGTGGACAAGGGCACCAGATGTGAGCCGATACAGTCTCCTCCCATTCGGCCACCGATCTCAACAATGCGGATAACACCGTTTTTCTGGATAATGATTTCTGAATGAGACGCGCCAAATCTTATCTGGAGGGTATCCAGTGCTTTTTTGACAATGGTGATGATCTGGTTGCGCAGAGCAGGTGTGACCTCGGCTGGCTGCAAATGTCCTTTTTCGATAAAATTAGGCGCACCGGTAGTTCTTTTTTCCGTCAGCGCAAGAAAAACATGAATTCCCTCATAAGAGATACACTCCACACTGTACTCTCTTCCCTCCACAAACTCCTCAATCATGACCTTTTTTTCAAAGGAATCCTCAAGGGCTTTATAAATGGCGGCTTCCAGCCCGTCCGGGCCATCGATCTTTGTAACTCCCCGGCTTCCAGACCGGTCTGTAGGTTTTACGATCAGCGGGTACGTAAGCGCCACGTCCTGGGGGTGGGTGGCCGCATCTCCCTCCATAAAGCCGGGAATCGGATCATCCGCGGCCTGAAAGGCACAGCGCATAGCGTATTTATTGGTGCTGAGCTCAGCAGACGCCATGGAATTCCCCCGAAGCCCCAGGGCCTCAGCCACATAGCTGACGGTCAGGGACGCCAGATCTGAGCCAATGGAGCAGATTCCCGCAATCTCCTCGGCTTTGCAGATTTCCAGAATCTTTTCCTTATCGACAATGCTGACAGGGTGAAAGACATCGGCTGTTTTTTCACCGATATCTCCTGCCTCCCAGGCAAAAACGTGGGTTTCATAGCCCTTCTCCTTTGCCCTCAGAATCAGCGGATTCTGAAACTCACTGGCGCCGATAATTGCAATTTTCTCCTTCATCGATCCATTCTCCTTCACGTTCACACCCGGTAAAAGTCTTCGATGGCACTGATCACCCGGTTCTGATCTTCCCTTGCCAGTCCATAGTACATAGGCAGCCGCACAAGCCGCTCACTCTCGCTGGTCGTGAAACGGTCCTCGCCGCTGAAACGGCCAACCTTCAAGCCCTCGGGCGCGGTGTGCAGCGGAATATAATGAAAAATCGCCTGAATGCCGGCCTCCCTCATGTGGGCCATGAGCGCGGTTCTCTCCTCGAGATCCCGAGCCTTGATATAAAACATGTGGGCGTTGTGTGTGCACGCCTCTGGAATAAAAGGCAGCTCAATCTGTTCTCTCTGGGCCAGGGGAAGAAGCGCGTCGCGGTAATAATTCCAGCTGGCCAGCCGGTCGTTGTTAATTTCATCCGCGTGCTCCAGCTGCGCCCACAGATAAGCCGCGTTCATATCGCTCGGAAGATAGGACGAGCCGTGGTTCACCCAGGTGTATTTGTCGATCTCACCCCGGAAAAAACGGCTTCGGTTGGTTCCCTTTTCCCGGATGATTTCAGCGTCTTCCTTGTATTTCAGATCATTGATCAAAATAGCGCCGCCCTCGCCCATGCTGTAGTTTTTTGTTTCATGAAAGCTGAAGCAGCCAAAATCACCGAGGGTGCCGAGAGCTTTCCCTTTATAAAAAGCCATCACTCCCTGGGCCGCGTCCTCCACCACATTAAGGCCGTGTGCCGCGGCAATGCTGTTGATGGTATCCATCTCGCAGGAAACGCCGGCGTAGTGCACCGGGACAATGGCGCGGGTCTTTGAGGTAATCGCGGCTTCAATCTGTTTTTCATCAATATTCAGCGTATCCGGACGGATATCCACAAAAACAATGCGTGCCCCCCGCAGCACAAAGGCATCGGCGGTGGACACAAAGGTATAGGCAGGCATGATGATCTCGTCGCCCGGCTGTATCTGCAAAAGCAGAGCTGCCATCTCAAGGGCATGGGTACAGGAGGTTGTCAGCAGCACCTCCGGCGCACCGCAGCTTTTTTCCAGCCAGGCCTTGCATCTGGCCGTGAAGGCGCCGTCGCCGCTGATCTGCTTATTGTCGATCGCCTCCTTGATATATTTGAATTCGTCCCCCATAAAGGGAGGTTTATTAAATGTAATCATATTGTCGCCTCGTTTGTTTATTTCTCACGCTACCTATTATACGTCATATAAAAAGGCGGGTCAAATTCAACTCAAAAAAAGATCTGGAATTCAGATCTTTTTAATTATTTCCTTAAACTATGCCGTCTCCGCTTCGTCATAATTTTAATATAAGATTATTTTACGCTGGCTTTCTTTAGTTTATCCTGTGCCTTTCAAGAACACGTCCTTTTATTTAGGCTACTCTCAGCGCGTAAAATGTGCTAGAATAAAAATAAAAAGGAAAAAAGCTGTGTTTGAAATCTGCAACCTAAAATTCAAGAACATTCTGGACATCGAGGCCCTGACCATCGACCGTCCCATCACCTGTATTATCGGCTCCTCGGGCAGCGGAAAAACCACGCTGCTCAAACATTTAAACAAGCTGTATAGCCCCGACAGCGGGGCCATTATCTATAACGGCAGTGACCTCGCTGATATCCCGTCTGTATCCCTGCGCCGTGAGGTTGTTATGCTCGGGCAGAACCCGGTAATTTACAGCGGTAGCCTCGAAGAAAATTTACAGATCGGCCTCCGCTTTTCTGAGAAGCTGCCCGCGTCAAGGGACCGCCTGCTCAACGCTCTCGAGCAGGTGAAACTGGACAAGCCGCTGGATGATCCCTGTCTCAGCCTTTCAGGCGGTGAGAAGCAGCGGCTCTGCCTGGCCCGTGTCATGCTCATGGACGCGGAGGTCTATCTGCTGGACGAGCCCTCGGCAGCGCTGGATAAGGAAACGGAGCATTTCATCATCACTAATCTGGCAGATTTTGTGATCCGTGAAAAAAAGGAACTTATCATGGTCACCCACTCCGAGGAGGTCTCCGGCCTTTACCCGGAGGGGACGATCCGCATTGAGAACGGACAGACAGGAGGCTACGCCCATGAATAACAGTACGGTTATGGATCTTTCCATTCTCAACCTCGCCATCGCCTATATCTTTGTGCTTCTGCTGCTGGTCATCTTTAAGGCAAGGGGCATCAAACGTGAAAAAATGATCCTTATTGCCACCACCCGCATGACTCTCCAGCTCACAGTGATGGGCTATATTTTAATGTATGTTTTCGAAAACCCCAGCTGGTGGCTGACACTGCTGATGCTCTCCGTCATGGTTGGATTTGCCATTTTCAATGCCCTGAAGCGTGTAAAAACGCCCATGAGCAAAAAGCTCAGGCAGCTCATCGCAGTTTCCATGGCAGCCGGCTACAGCATCACCGCAGTCATTTTCATACTGGGTGTGCTGCATGTTACGCCCTGGTTTAACCCTCAGTACATGATTCCCATCTCTGGCATGATCGTCGGCAACGCCATGACAGGGATTGCCCTCGGGGCCAACAAGCTGTGCAGCGCCATGCTTGAAAGACACGACCAGATCGAAAGCGCCCTCATGCTGGGCGCCACCCCAAAGGCCGCAACCCGGGATATCGTCAACGACGCTTTTGACAGCGCCATTCTCCCCACCATGAACAACATGCTTACCATGGGCATTGTCTCCCTGCCAGGCATGATGACTGGCCAGATCCTCTCAGGGACCTTTCCTCTGACTGCCATCAAATACCAGATCGGCATCATGCTGGCTATTCTGGGCTGCACAGCCATCACGGTGGTTCTGTTTGTCACCCTGGGTTATAAAACCTTTTTCACAAAAGACGCCCAGCTCATTGACAGAAAGCAGTAGATTATCCCTTTTTCATCTGTAAGTCTGCCCGCCGCAGCCACCTTTGGCCGCGGCTTTTTACTTTAGAAAAATGAAAACTTTTGAAAACTCCTTGACATTTAAGCATTCTCTGATAAAATTATAAATGCTAATAGTTTTAAGTTAAAGTTATTTTAAATTTCAAATGAAAACAGAGAGGAATTATCCATGTCTATAAAAATTATTACCGATTCAACTTCCGATATTTCGCAGGAGGAGGCCAAAAAGCTGGATGTCTCCATCGTCCCGCTTAAGGTCATCGTAGGCGACAACCAATACGATGAAGGTGTGGATATCAGCATTGAGGAATTTTATCCGATCCTTGAGCGCTCAAAAACCCTGCCAACCACCTCACAGCCAACACCCACTCAGTTTCTCCCTTATTTTGAGGAGGCAAAAAAGGCCGGTGATGATGTCATCGTCCTGCTCCTGTCCAGCAAAATCAGTGGCACAGTCCAGAGCGCGACCTTGGCCAAAAATATGGCGGAGTATGACCGCATTCACATCATCGACACCTTAAACGCCAGCATGGGCCTGCGCCTGCTGGTCGAATATGCTGTCAACATGCGGGCTGAAGGTAAAACCGCTGATGAGATCGTCTCCGTCCTTGATGAGGCCCGCCACCGGCTGGTACTGCTGGCCATGGTCGACACACTGGAATATTTGCAAAAAGGCGGCCGTCTCGGCAAAGGCGCGGCCACCATGGGCTCCCTGCTGCGGATCAAACCCATCGTTACCCTGAACCAGGGCAGTCTTGAAATGCTGGCAAAGGCCCGTGGGTTGAAAAATGGCAATAAAATTCTCTCTGAGCAGATCGCCAAGGCTCAGGGGCTTGACCCCAATGTGCCGGTCTATCTCGGCTATACCCGGGACAAGGAGCAGGTCATGGATTTTAAAGCCCAGGCCATCCGCGACCACCATCTGGACAAAATCGAAATGCACCCGGTAGGCTGCGTCATCGGAACACACACTGGCCCCGGGGCGGTCATCCTTGTCTTTTTAAAAACGAAATAAGCGTATAAACTAAAAATTCCCAGCCGAATCAAAGAACCCGGCTGGGAATTTTTTATTGTTTAACTGGCTAAAATCGGTCTTAAAAGCAATCCGAACTGCTCCTCAATTCGCGGACCCGGAAAGTTTAGCAGGGGCAATGAAAGCTGCATGCTGTTGATAAAAAGAGCCAGGTGTCTTGCAAAGGCCGCGGTGTCGGGCAAAACAAACTCACCCTTTCGAACCCCATACTCCAAAATTTCCCGCAGCATCTCGGAGATACCGTCAAACTGCCACTGAAAGATCACCCGGTCATCGGGGTTTTCCAGAAAGAACTCATAAGCAGCGTTGGATAAGGTGGTTCTCTCCTGCTCAAAGGCACATTTCTGCCGCTTCATATAGGAAAAAAGAATGTCTCTGGCAGACATTTCCTCCCAAATCGCTACCTCTACACGCTCCAGCTCCTCTTTGGCGTCCCGCTGGAACAGAGCCAGAAAAATCTCCCGGGTCGATCCGTAATAGCGGTACAGTCCACCGCGGCTGATGTCGCAGGCTTCCACAATGTCCTTCATGGTAACGGCGGCAAAACCCTTCTGGATAAAAACATCCCGCGCCTTGTCTAAAATATAATTCCGCTTCATATCAGCCTTCAGTGTACTCATAAAACCTCCAAAACGACATACGTGTCGCTTTTAATTATAAGTTTTACTCCCGCGTTCGTCAAGTAAAGTAAGGGTAGTTTTTTGTCAGGCTTCAGCAAAAGTTTTTACTTCCTTAAGTTAAGCAAATCCCTTTTTGGCTTAGGTAATGGGCCGCTCGACCAAAACGCCTTTTCTGCGGCAGTAATCCACTGTCACATCGTATTGTATACGAATAACCGCATACAGACTTTTCACCAGGATTTCCTCGTCCTCCTCAAGATAAGCGTTGAGGGCCTTTTCATAATTTTCCATAATGGCGCTGACACGGTCGCTGTAATCATAGTCAGCGGTTTGCCTGTAATAACTGCCTTTAATCAGGATGTTCTCAAGCTGCGTATAAATATGCCGAAGAGTCGGTGATTCTATCTGCAGAATCATCTCATTAAACAGGGGAATTGGCGAATGGTAGGTCACTGTCTTCAGCCGGCTCTTCTGCTGGCAGAGCCCTTCATTTTTGCGTTTTCCCTTTAATGCCTCACGAACAAAGGTCTTGTGGGTAAGCAGCAAAGCGGCACGGGCGTCCAGCAGATTTTTCAGGTCGTTCTGCATCTGCCGCACTGGTATTTTTTCCTTGTCTATCCGGATGGCCTCACGTTTAGTGACCACTGCCTTTTTCCCCTGGGACCGTTCGACCACGCCTGTCTCCTCCAGACTGGAAAGAGCGCTTCTGGCAGTTTTGACTGAAACCTGAAATTCCTCCCGGATCGCATTAAGGGAGGGGATAGAGTCCCCAATCTGGTATTCGCCGATTTCAATACGTTTCAGAATAACATTAATAATGGAGTCCGTCAGGTTGTGACGTTCACTGCTGATAAACCAGTAAAAAGGAACCTGTTCCTCTGTCCCCAGCCTGTCGTTATACATTTCGGAATACGTCACAAACTCGGTATCTCCAAACACTGCGCCCAGCCCCTGCTGCAGCTTGTCCAGATCGCCCTCCTCCATTCCCCGAAAAAAGACTTGCAGATAAGGCAGTGTCCATTCTTTAAAATCCATCATCATTTTTTCTTCAAAAATGATGGAAAACAATCCGGTAAACTGGACCATCTGCTGGTAAAGCTCTTTGACAAGCGCGTTTTTCAATGTTTCCAGAAGCTCTGTCCAGAAGCGGCTGAAGCAGACAACGATATTTCTTCCACAGGCCTCCTGGTAATCAATGTAAAGCCGTTTGAAACGGGCAATATCTTTGGGGCCGCAGTTTAGAGCCGCATAGATCATAATATCCGAAAAAAACAGCGATGTGGCCCGCATCACATCCACAATGGAGCCCACACGCTTAGACATAAAACTCCAATAAAACTGCGAATTCTCGTCATGCTGCATATCAAAAGTGACAACCGTTCCCTTTCCCTGAGAGGTGCTCACCATACTGTTTAGAGCCAGCATCTGAATCGCTGTGCGGACGGTAATCTCCGCGACATTGTATTCTTCTGCCAGCTTCTTTCTGGACGGCAGAACATCGCCTTTTTTTAATTTTCCTGTCATGATTCTAAGCAGCAGATTTTCATAAACATAGGTTGCCAAATTCTGGGTGGCTAATTCACTCATACTCTGTCCTCCGGTTCCAGATTGTACGCGTTTAGTAGCCTTGATTATACCATAATCGTTCTAAAAAACCTACAATATTAAAAATATTATTTATAAAGTGTCTTTCAGGCAATAAAAAAACTCCTCCAAAGCAGAACACACAGCTACGATACCCCCGTTTATTTGTGCTTTTCCTGTTTTGTTGGAGTTAAAAAACACAAGCCCTGCTTATGTTTTTGGCAAATAGTTTGTCAGCATATCTGCGGGCATGGGTTTTGCATAATAAAACCCCTGCACCCGGTCACACTGGTATTTTTTTAATAGATCTTCCTCTTCCCAGCGCTCAATCCCTTCTACATGTGTCTTAATTCCAAGGTTCTTAACCATCTGCAGCATAGAATCCAGCAGACCCCGGGCGCGCTTATCCTCTGTGCAGCCAGACAAAAATGATTTATCAAATTTAATCACATCGAAGCAGGATTCCCGGAGCAAGCTTATGGAGGTGTTTTCCTTGCCGAAATCGTCCAAAGCCAGTGAAAATCCGGCTTTTTTCAACGTAATCAGAGCTTTCTGAAGTGTTTTATTTTCCGCAAGCTCAAAGGTTTCAGTCATCTCAATTTCAATGTATTCCGGCGGTACTCCATAAGCTTCGCAGATCTCAAGCAGTCTCTTAGCCAGGCCTGGCTCTCCGATATGGCGGCGTGAAATGTTCACTGCGATGGGCACCGGCTCAAGGGCCTGCTTTTTCCAGTCCCTAAGCACCCGGCAGGTTTGCTCCATCATGTAAAGATCCAGTTTTTTGATAAAACCGTTTTTCTCAAATAAAGGAATAAAATAATCCGGACAGCTGACCAACCCAGTCTCTGGACTGATCCAGCGAACCAGGGCTTCAGCACCGGACAGGCGTCCTGTTGCCAGTTCAAACTGCGGTTGAAGATATATTCTGAACTCATTGTTCTCAATACCAAACTGCATCCGTTTTTCAATCTTTCGGACTTCCTGAAGATTTTTCTGCATGGCGTTATCATAAATTGCGAAGCCATTCCCAACAGGCAATTCAGCGCTTTCCAGCGCATAATTTGCCCGTATGAGCCACTCGTCTCCACTTTTTACGTCATCATTATACTCACAGAGTCCAAGGCTCACCACTAACGAATAGGGATAACCAATACAGCGCACAAACTCTGCTTCTATCTGCCGCCTCATGGCTTCCAGCCTCTCTTTTATAGTATTCACCGGCCCTAACAGCAGCAGGTAAAAACGGTCCTTAAAAAAGCGCGAAACGCTCTCTCCGCCACCCAAAACTTTTAACGACTGGTCGACAATGATTGACAAAAGACGGTTGCCATTGTTCATGCCCCAAATTTCATTGACCGATTTAAAATTCTGAATATCCATGGCGGCCAGGACCGCTTCTGTTCTTTTTTCTTTCAGTATTTCCCCAAGCCGCCGGATAAAAAGTTCCTGTTTTTGCTCCTGACCCGGCAGGCTGTCTGTTTTATATACTTGAGCAGTCATTTTTTTGCTCCTTCATAAAAACCAGTGTTGGCTGATATCAAGAGAGAGACAGCAAAAGTGCTGTCTCAAAGAAGAGTAAATGGAGGAAATTGGCGCGCTCCTCCACCCGTTGCAGAAGCCTAAGCCCCTGCGAAAGAAATGTAAATGTCTATTCAAACAGAGAGGGAGTCTCTTAAGAATAGCCAGGTTTGTACCTGGATCAAGGCCGTTGATTTTAAAAAGCCAACATCTTTTACCCTTATAATCCAAGCAGATATATTATACAAGATTTTCTTTTACAGTGCAATCTCAAAACAAAAAAATCATATCACCATTTACACTGTGATATGATTCTTTTAGCTAAATACCATAACCATTAGTTTTGTTTTTGTTAGTATTTAGATACTTTCAATTACAATTGTGTTGTTTTTAAAAATATGTCTGATATTCAACCGAAGGCTTATTCCTTAACACAAAGACGAAAAAGGGTTCTGTCACCGGGAAAATAATACTTAAAATCAGAAATACTAAGGCCTGGTTAGATGTACCATAAAGACGGTATAAGCGGTAATGCGCCGCGAAAGCATAAATTGTATAGGCAACCCCGTAAAGATATCCAATTACTGGAATAAAGGCGATGGCCGGTACCAGAATAAAGCCGATGGGTAACAGGACATGTGCATTGGAAATTTTGGCGCTGCCAAAATAAACGCGGCGGTCTATCAGCATTCCCAGCAGATAAAGCTGCGCGATGGGTATCCAGGCTGTCCAGGCATGGTCCAGACCTCTGTTTTTTGCCATCCGGTAATAGGCGTATGCTAAAAGCAGGTATAGCACGATACCGATCAGGGCTGAGATAACGGCCACAACGCCGGCAGCCGCGCCGAAAAGGGCAGTCATAAAAGTATTTAAGGTATTACTGGTGCTGTAATAATCAATTGATTCCATTTGTTTAACCTCCTATGTAAGTCATATGTATAATATACCCTTATCATTTATTGAAAATCACTCCCGGCACCGTCCCCCTTCGTTCAAAGCAAAAAAAGAACAGCCTGCGCTGTTCTCGACTTTTAAATATCTTGTTCGTATCTTTTATGCCTGTTCCTCTCCGTCCATATTTTGGATAAAGCGGACACCGTCCTCCAATTGGGCAATGGCAATGGTGACATACTCTTCAAAAGCCTTCCCATAACTGGTCAGTACCACATTTCTGCCTTTTTTCCTGAACAGAGGAACGCCGAGCTCTTTTTCCAGTCCCGCAATTGCATAGCTCAAGCTTGGCTGACTAATGTTAAGCTCTTTGGCAGCCTTCGCATAATGTTCCAATCCAGCCAGAGTTTTAAAGTAATATAGATGATTAAGATTCATTTTTTCCGGCCTTTCAATAATTTCTTGAATGTATTGATACAATTATACAAAATTCTAGAGATAATGTCAAAAAAAGATATGAAAATAGAAACTTTTTCGAATGTTTTTGCTTTTTTTTCAATAAAAATACCAGAGAATTTAGCCTTGCGCATCTTTCTCTGGCTTATTTTGTTAAAATCAGTCATCCATCGCAAACTTGTTTTCCAGTTTTTCCTTTACAGCCCCAAGGTCATCGTCCGCCTTTTCAATATCCATTTTGGCGACTTTATAATCCCTTTCCGAGAGCTTCTGGTTTTTATAGTCTGCTTCTATCTGGTTCTCATAATCATCAATTTTCTGATCCAAGGCGTCAATTTTCTGCATAATCCCGTTGAACTGCTGCGTTTTTTCATTCATATCATTTTCAATGGGCACTACCTCATCCACTCTCTGAGAGATTTCTGAGGTTTCGCGTTTAAATCCATTGATTGTGCTGTCGTTTGAGGCTTCCCCATCCATTTCCTGGGTTCTGCTGTCTGGGTCAGACGCGCTTTCGCCTGATGGCTTTGTCATGCTGCAGCCTGCCCCCAGAAATAACAGAGCGATCAAAAGCAGCACTAAAACAAAAGATTTTCGTTTCATTGCTTCTCTCCTTTTCATTAATACTGCTTCTGATATACCCTGTTTCTTTCTTATTTAAACTAATTGAACATCTTAAAAATGTTTAGCATCACTGTATAGCTTTCACCTGAGAGGTCGTTGATCAATGCCGAAACCGACGGGCTTTCATACCTGGCCGGATCATAAAAGTTAGCGGCGAACTGAACAAGAATCTTTTCCTCCGCACTCAGCTCTCCGTTCAAAACTTTAGCAAAATCAATGGCTGAATCGTTCATACTGGGCTCAGTCCTGGCCATCAGCTCAGGCGTTGAGCTGAAAATATAAGCGCTGACTAAGTATGCCGGCGCCTGATACACTCTGCCATGACGGCGGGCCATATCCTTAAATCTTGCTTTGTGAAAATTGTTTAAAAAATAACCATCATTAAAATTCATCTCTGCCTCCAAAAGAAGTGTTTTTTTCATTATAGCACTGCCCTCTTCCCTTTAACAAGATACATTTTAGTTCATAAAGGGCACACAAATGTCCTGAAGTGTGTTATAATATACAGACTGTTAAATGTTTACATGCGGATAGGAGGCATTACACCCATGGGGCAATTGTTAATTGCGTGCGAAACCCTGAAGGATGAAATCCACAAAGTAATGGATTTGCATCAGCTGGAAATACCAGTTCACTGGATGGGAAACTCACTTCATGCCGCACCGGACCGCCTGCGAGAAGCCCTGCAGGAAGTGCTCAACTCCATAACAGGCCTGGATCAGGTACTGTTGGGTTACGGAAACTGCGGAAACGGCCTTGTAGGTATTAAGTGCCCTGGCGCTGCCATGGTGATTCCCCGTTTTGGCGACTGTATTGATATGCTTCTGAACGATAACTCGGCTCTGGATGAGATACGAAGCAACACCTATTTCCTGACAAAGGGCTGGCTTCGGGGCGAGTGTCCTGTGACAAAGGACCTGAACTACCAGCTTAAACGCTATGGAAAAGAACAATCAAAAAAAATCACGCGGGTGCTTTTCAAAAACTACACCTACATGATGATGATCCGTACAGGCTCTTATGATATATCGGAGGTACAAGAAGAACTCGATGCGTTTTCAGCCCTTACAGAGCTTGAACTCATCGAGGGCGAGGGCAGCCTGACCATTCTGGAGCAGCTGCTGACAGGACATTGGACACAAAATTTCTGTGTTATTCCGCCCGGGCAGAAGACCACGCTGGAAGACTTCAGGGCTCTTCATTGATGAAAAAGCCCCTGGCGCCGGCAGCGGATGCCGGACCAGAGGCCTGCGAACCCTCAGGAGACGACTGGTATGTTTTACTGGTCGTCTCCTGTTTATTCTACTGTGATCACTTCTACCGGGCAGCTGTCTGCTGCTTCCTGGGCACTGTCTTCCAGATTTTCCGGAACTTCTTCCATAATGACCTCGGCTACGCCGGAATCACCCATTTCAAAAACCTCAGGGCAGACCTGTGTACATAATCCGCAGCCGATGCAGCCGCTTTCATCAATACTTACATTCATGACATTCAATCCTTTCTGAATCAATTCAACTGACAATTAATAATTACCCTTTTAAGGCCTTGTCAAACTGCTGTTTCAGAAAATTTCATGGTCTTCACAATCTGTTCTATTTAGTATAAGCTTTTTCGATTTCTCCCACGTACAGAGTATGATAGTCCTTATCGGCATACCACTTTTCATCAAGCTCCGGCCCAGCGGTAAAGCCCTCTGGCCCCATATTTATGGCGTAAAGCTTTTTGCAGACCAGAGCAAGATTCCCCTCTTTAAAGTAAGGGGCAGCGTCTGGCACCAGTGTAAGGCCGCTCCTGGCGATTTTATCTTCATCCCGCCCAGAGACAGAGCCCAGATAGCCCAGCTCCTTTTTATAGCCTTCACCAAAAAAGGTCAGGGAAAAATGCTCTGATCCATCCACAAACTCCTTGGTAAAGCGGCTTTCACGGATAACAATAAAAGCCACATCCTTTCCCCACATTACTCCCAGACCGCCCCAGCCTGCGGTCATTGTATTGGCCTTTCCGTCCTTTTCGGCGGTGATCAGCATCCAATCCTTCGCAATACGCTTAAAGGGGTTAAGGGATAAATCCCCGGTTGTTATTTCTTTATAATCAGACATCATGTATCACTCCTTTATTAAAATTATTAATCATTATAAACCTTCTGGCTTAAAAAGTATACCCGTATCCCAAAATAAAAACAGCCGGATCAGCAAATGCTGTTCCAGCTGTTTTTGGCTTAATTTAAATTAAGCAACACTAACGTTTTTAGCCTGTAAGCCTCTTGGACCTTCTTCTGTATCAAAGGTAACTTCCTGACCTTCATTTAAAGTTTTGAAGCCATCGCCAACGATCGCAGAGAAATGTACGAATACATCGTCGCCTTCTTCTCTAGAGATAAATCCAAAACCTTTTTCGCTGTTAAACCATTTTACTGTACCCTTATTCATTTTACAGTACCTCCTAAATTAAAACTTCATTCTAGGAACATATAAATAAAAAAACACATATTTTTGTAAATCATTTCGAAAAGTAAAACCAAAATGACTTGCAAAAATATGTGAAATCAATTGATACTTCCTTGAATACGAGACTTATTATACTATCTTTTACACATTCTGTCAATCCCCCAAAGAAAAACTTTTTCTTTTAAGCCTTTTTAAATTAAAGCCGCTGCCTGAAAACGCAACAGGCAGCGACTTATGGCGTCAGGTATATTGCACCACTGAGCGGGTCTCTTCAATGGCAATTTCCAGCCAGGCCCGTGCCTCCGCCAGATCTGCCTTGACGCCTGGAAAGGAAAGATGCGCAAAGGCGTCCCCTCTGAGCAGAAACTGATAACAGCCGTATTCTGCCGCCTGAAGCCATTTCAGGGCCAGCAGTACGTCCTTATCCATGCCTTCTCCCTTTAAGGCGCAGTGGCCCAGCCGGGCCGCGATGTTTGGATACTCAGGACAATCCTCATCAATCTGCCCGATGGCCTTCCTGTACCAGTACACAGCCTTTTCGAAACTCTGTCTCATATATTTGCCGTGGTAGTACATATCACCGATTTTATACATACCGCAGTGGTTACCCAGAGCAGCGGCACGCCCAAAATAGGTCCAGGCCTTCTGGTAATCCACATCCACCTCACGGCCGTAATAGTAGCAATAGCCCAAATTGTTAATGCCCCAGACATCGCCAGTCTCCGCAGCTCTTTCATACCATTGCCGCGCTTTGGTATAATCCTGTTTTATATTGACGCCCTCGTAGTATATGGCGCCGATCACGGCCATGGCGTGTCCGTTTCCCTGCTCTGCCAGTGTGTGGTACCAAGACCAGACACGGTCAAAGTTCTCCTCACTCAATTTTTGCTTATTGGTTTTGTAAAAATAATAATCTGCCGCCTGCTCCATGGCCTCCGCATCGCCAGCTTCGGCCAGGCATACCAGCAGCTCCAGGGCTTCCTGCTCCATTTAGTCCTCGCTTTCAATATAGCCAAGGGGCGTATCCACCCCTGCCTTTTGTCCATCCAGCACACGGATCTCACTGAGAATGCCGTCAGACGGCGCGGTCACAGCGATGCTCTGTTTTTCAATCTCTCCCTCTGCCACCAGCTCTCCCCGGGATACGGACGCACCCATTTCTTTCTGCCAATAGATTACAGCCTTCTTATACGTCATAAGCACTGGTTCTTTCTTACATTCACAGACATTTTCATCCTTAATAACCGGCGCTGCCCGGTGGTCGATTAAAATCGGAACCTTCATCTCTCTACCTCACAGCTGGAAAAAGGGGCAGGCCGTCCCTTTACAGTCCTCGTTCATATCGCTGAAGGTGCACACAATTTTCTTTGGCGCCTCAAGGGTAACATCCAGTGTTTCCTTTAGAAAGGGCACAGCGTGCTGCAACGCCAGAAAACAGTTGCGTTTACAACAGCGCGGACCGTCTATTTCCGCAATCTTCATCAGACTGCCGGCTGTAATCCGATTGGTCATGGCCCAGGTTTCCTCCGAATGAGGTGTTGTGCCGGTCAAAATACTCATAAAAATCCCCAGCCCCACAGCTGCACCGCAATCACCATACAGGCCGCAAAACCCCTTAAGAACATTGAGCGCCCGGCTCTTCGCTTCCTCCAGAGCCATCCTCAGAGCTTCCTCTTCACCCTGGAGCCGGTATACTGCTGTCAGCATAACCGCCGGCACCAGATAATGGTGGTAAGGGTAGTGCATGGGAAAATCCGGATGCTTCATAATCCGGACAGCCAGCTCGACCGGCACAATGGTGGTATCCTTTCTGAAAGCATTAATACATTCCTCCGTAATATAGGCATAGCCATCAAAATTTGTTTCCATTTTTTCACTCCTTATTATTAGACTAAATCCAATGTTATTTCTATTATAATAAGTCTCTCATGGCGCGTCAAGCGGACTTTTAATAAAGTCTTAATAACTGTTATGGTATACCAGTAAAATTTCATAAAATAAAATAAAATTTCGGATATCATGTTGATTATACTTCAATATGGGTATAGAGTATACATAAGAAAAACATTACAAGCAAAGGAGATGCTAATGATGAGTAATGAAAAAGAACGCAACGATGAAATTATGTTTGGTGCAGATGTAAAAGAGGATCCAGCAAGAAACGGTGAAAAAACCAAAGAACAGGAACGCGATGATGAGGTATTTTTCGGTGCTAAGGTGAATGAAAAGGAAGATAAGCCACTTTCCAGCGAGGAACAGGAACGCGCAGATGAAGTCCAATTTGGCGCAAAAGTGAAAAAATAAACAAAAAAGCCCGAAGCGAGCTGCTTCGGGCTTTTTTAGATACAGGCTTCCCTGCAGTCTCTTGCCAGACTGCAAAGAATATCAAAAGAGGGATTGAAGATCTTTTTTATGCTTCTTCCGGATCTGTGCCCAGCCCCATGGGGTTTAGCGCTTTCGCCCGGTTAAAATAAGCCTTTGTTTCCGCAACCACCACGCCGCTGAGAGCAATAATAGCTACCAAGTTCGGCAGCGCCATCAAAGCGTTAAAGATATCCGCGATGGTCCACACCGCTGAAACCGTCATAAACGGACCGATAAAAACAGCCAGAATATACAGCCAGCGATAGGTTGTCACCGCCGCGCTTCTTCCATTGGCCAGATATTCCAGACAGCGTTCGCCATAATAATTCCATCCCAGAATCGTTGTAAAGGCAAAGAACACCAGACAGATCATCAGCAGAAATGAACTGACCTGCGGCGCGAATGGCAGGCCGGTTTGAAAGGCGTGTGTTGTAACCGCCACGCCCTCAAGGCCAATATCCCAGGCCCCGGTGATGACAATGCTGAGTCCTGTCATGGTACAGATGATAATCGTATCGATAAAAGTCCCTGTCATGGAGACCAGCCCCTGACGGGCAGGCTCCCTGGTCTGGGCGGCTGCCGCCGCAATGGGGGCGCTCCCCAGGCCGGCTTCATTTGAGAATATCCCCCGGGCAATCCCCTTCTGCATAGCCACGATGATCGCACCGATGGATCCGCCGGTTACTGCGCGCATGCCAAAGGCGCTCTGAATAATTTCGAGCAGCGCGGCCGGAATGGCTTTAAAGTTCATGATCAGAATCAAAAGACAGCACAAAAAATAGGCAATCGCCATAAAAGGTACAATAATTTCAGAAACCCGCGCAATACGTTTGATGCCGCCGATAACCACCAGCCCTACACAAAGGGTTAAAATCAAACCGCTGATCACAACAGTCCATGAGTAGTCTGAACCAAAAAGGCTGACCGTCCAGGCATTGTTTGGATCAAAAAAGCCGTTGACCGCGGAGGCAATCCCATTGACCTGCGTAAAGGTACCGATGCCCAAAAGGCCGACTCCTGCTCCGAAGAAAGCGAAAATCTTGCCCAGCCAGCGCCATTTTACCCCCATCCCGCGTTCAATGTAATAAAAAGGGCCGCCCAGCACATGTCCGTCCTCCTCGATCACACGGTACTTGATGGCTAAAACGCCCTCGGCATATTTGGTAGCCATCCCAAAGAAAGCCGCGATCCACATCCAGAACAGCGCGCCGGGGCCGCCAGCAACAAGAGCTGTTGCCACACCGACGATATTGCCTGTGCCGATGGTGGCCGATAAAGCCGTGCACAAAGCGCCGAAGCTGGTGACCTCACCGGTCCCGTCTTCTTCATTTTTGACCATAAACTTAAGCGCTTTTGGTAAGTGACGAATCTGTAAAATATGCAGGCGGCAGGTCAGGTAAATACCGACTGCCAAAATCAAGACAATGAGCGGAATTCCCCAAACCTTATCATCCACCCATACCAGAAAATCAGTGAATTGTTGAAACATTTTTGTTCCTCCTTCTTGATGTCGTTGGAGTTGAACAAAAGCAAAATAACTGCTCTGTCCTTTTGCCTGAGAGATAGCCCTGAAAACAGGGGGTACACCTTCGGCGCTCTTTTAAAAGAGACTCTCCAGAGTTTTGTTGCATCTTAAGCCTTTCTTAAGACAACGTATAAAAGTGTAACACACCTTAAAGCAAAAGACAATAGTCTTTTTAATAAAGACAAAAATAAAAGCAGCAGATCCGGCACACGATATGTACCAAAATCTGCTGTTCGCTATTTTTTAAATTTCACAACAATCTGAGGCCAAACCGGAACGGGTATAAGGACCACCCCAAGCTCCTCCTTTACCCTTGTGGTAAACTGAAAGGCCAGCACATCCGGATTGACACACCGGGCATTGGCAGCATAGTGTGTAGTGCTCTCTGCAATGTCCTTTATCCGTCTGTATTCGCTGTATTCCAGGTTTTCTTCTGTCGCATAGACATATTGCTGTCCTTTGACCCCAATGACCAGAAGCGGCTTTTTTTGCTCATCCATTTTCAATTTCCTCCTATTTCGGGAAATGGTAACGCCCTTCCGCGATCTTAAGCAAATCGCTTCCGAGATTTCCCTTTTTAATGGTATTAATATCCAGAATCACAATTCCCATCTCCCGCGCCCGGACATAAAGGCTGTGATTAATATCCAGACAGTTGTCCGCGGTAACAAGGACCGCCTGTGCCATATCACCGCCAAAACGCTCACATAAGGTTTTAATCTCATATAAATCGTAGGGCGAACGCTTGGTAATGCTGGTTTTACAGGAAATAAACAGGGCTCTGATGCCTTTCAGTAAAATGACATCAATCTCATTCTGTGGGTAATGCTCCTTATTCTCGTAATCCCATCCAATGACAGCGCTCATGACCAGATCGTCAAATCCACCGGCTTCCGCTGCGCTCAGGTAGGTGCAGAGCTCCAGCCAGACGCCCTGATTGGTGAGAAGCCGCCGGATTTCCGTGTTTTCAAACCGAAAGCTGATGCGCCACCTGTCAACGGCCAGATCATGAATCGCGCCCGCCTTCTGCAAAGCGTAAAACACATCCAGATTTTTAAACTGCCGCAGCAGCATATTGACCCGGCCATCCCGCTTCTCACTGACCTCCAGGCATTCGTAGGCCTGGTCCTCCTCAACCGCGTTGCGGCACACATACTGGAACCAGACACTGACGTGGGGCCATTCCTCCAGAAACCGCAGAAACACCTGGCAGATTCGGCCGATACAGGCCTCCTGAGCCGCATCGCCCAGATCTGGATAATAATGGTCGGTGCGTTCCAGACGTGCACCGTAAGCCAACAGCAGATCACTGATGTCAAGCTTCGGCAGTACCAGGGGCTCCCGCCGTTCCCCTTCACTGGTAATCCAGATCAGCTCCTGACTGTCCATATCCTTATACAGCTGCGGAACACCGCGCAGAGCGCAGAAATGCCCTACCAGAGCCAGCAACAGATCTGGGCCGCCTGAAATTTCAAAGACACAGTCTGCGTGCTCCCAGGTGATCTGTTCAAACATACGCACAACCCGGTTGCCATCCTTTAAATCGGTCTCGATAAAACACAGCTCTGCCTCAATGCCTTTTCGCCGCAGCAAACGCTCAATAAGGCTTTGTGCCCGGTCTGTAAGGCTGCCCTTCAGGCCAATGAACACCAAGGCTTCCGGCTTAAAGATCAGCGACGCCAGAATATTTTTGACCGGGTGGGCCGGGTCATAAAGCTCAATTAAGGTCTTCATAGGCCTTTTTATAAGCCGCCAGAGTGCGCTCGTCAAACAGAACAAACAAAATGCGCTCAAAGCTGCTGGCATAGGCGTTCCAAAAATCCCGGACAGTTTTCAAGGCAATGGCTGCCGCCTGATCCACCGGATAATGGTACACCCCGGTCGAAACTGACGGAAAGGCCACTGAGCGGGCTCCAGCTTCCAGAGCACGTGTCATGGAATTGTGATAACAGTCTTTCAAAAGCGCAGCCTCGTGCTGGCCACCGCCGTGCCACACCGGCCCTACTGTATGAATAACATATTTGCAGGGCAGTCGGTATGCTCTGGTTGTTTTCGCCCCGCCGGTGGGGCACCCCTTCAGCGTCCGGCACTCCTCTAAAAGCTCTGGTCCCGCCGCACGGTGGATGGCGCCGTCCACACCGCCGCCGCCCAGCAACGAGCTGTTAGCTGCGTTGACAATGGCGTCCACACCGTAATCCCTTGTGATATCGCCCAATAAAAGTTCAATGTTTCCCATCCTTCTCCTCCTCTGCTTTCATATTTACAAAAATTTTCCAGACATGCGGCTCTGCCCATCCTATTCCTGTTTGATCAGATCCTCCCAGTTAACCTCATAGGGCGAATCGTACGACGGATTGCGCACAAAGGAAAAGGAAGCCTCATCATAATAAAAATAATTGGTATCACAGATAATATCATCCCGGATCTTCTGCATTTTATCGGAATAATCCCGGGCGCTTTTCAGGCGTCCGTCCTTAAACTTGAGCAGATACACATCTTTGTAGGCATAATGCTTCTGAACACCTGTGGATTCATAAAAATCCTCTACCAGATCCCGGCCAATAAACATACCGCCGCTGTAGCCCGCCGGGATATTGACGCCACGGTAAACCTTAAAGAGGCTCAGAAAAAAATCCTGGCGGTTGGTCTCCGGAGCCACGCCCCTGATTTCCGGATAATCACCAAGGGTGGTCATGTACAGGTTTCTCAGACAAAGCCGGCCATCGCGCAAACCGTACTGCCCATAAAAGCCCCTGGCGCAAGCTGGACAGAAGGATATTGGAAAGGCGCCGTAATCCGAAGGATCAAATGCCAGCGTGTTCTCCAAAGCTGTAATATCATACGCTTCATTTTTAAAAATATACTGATCTGTAAATTGAACGGTCATTTTTTATTCCTTTCCGTAACGGAAATTTTCTCTTGCTTCCCCATCATTTTATGAAAAAAGGCAGACCTGAATAAAACCTCAGCCCTGCCCTCTATCGTTTTTTATTATACCCCAACGCCTTTAAAAAATCAACGCAGCTAAAGGTTTATACCTCAGAACTCTGCGGCCAGGCAGGCTGCTTCCTCACTCTCAGTCAGCTTTGGCAGCAGGTTAAAGCCCATGAGGACGCGCCGCTGTCAGGATTACTATAATATATAGAAGCTTAATTATTATTTACAGTATTTATTCACAATCTTTCGTTTCATCCCAAAATTCTCTGGTCTCCCGCCCAATGTCCTGCACACTTCTCACCTTTATATAATGGGATAAATGCGGCGGGAAGAGCCTGCGATAGCTGCTGCTTGAAAATCGGTTGTCGATAAAGAGCACCATTCCCCGGTCAGCCTCATCCCGGATGACGCGTCCAACAGCCTGGAGAACCTTATTCATGCCGGGAAACTGATAGGCATAGGCAAAGCCGCTGCCCTGCTTATCGTCATAATAATTCCGGATGATATTGCGCTCGTCGCCAATTTGAGGCAGGCCTACACCTACGATAACCGTTCCGATAAGACGGTCGCCTTTGAGGTCGATCCCTTCGGAATAGATACCGCCCATCACGCAGAAGCCGATGAGGGTTTCAGGATTTTCGGCGTCAAAGGCTGCCAGAAAGGCTTCTCTTGCGGCTTCGTCCATATCCCGCTCCTGGATCATAGTCTTGATATCTGGAAATCGTTCCCCAAAAATCTCGCAGACTGCGTTAAGGTAAGCGTAGGATGGAAAGTAGACCATGTAATTGCCCTTTTTTCCTGCGGCAAAAGCGGCGATCATTTCAGCGATGGGGGCATAGCTCTCTTCTCTGTCCACATAGCGGGTGCTGATGGTATCTGCCAGCAGGATGCCAAGCTTCGACGGGTCAAAGGGTGATGGCAGCTCGTAGCGCGGGGTTTCCTCCTCGCCGCCCAGCACTGCGATAAAGTATTCCAGAGGGGTGAGAGTGGCTGAAAAGAGGACGGATGCCTTGCCGCAGGCCAGCCGTGCCCTCAGCAGCAGCGCTGGGTCAAGGCACACTTGCTTCACAATGACCTCGCTGCCGTAGGTGTGAATGGTGGTAATATAGTGCTCATCGTAAAACTCGGCGATCCTTAAATAGGTCCGGGCCTGAAAATAGAGCTCCAGCACTGCCTCGGCCGATGGGTGGTCCGGGTGCTTTTTCTGCCAGTCCTCGCAGGCAAAGCAGAAAAAGCCCAGAAGCTCATTAAAATCTCCAAGCTCCTCCCGGCTGATGCGGGACCGGCTGTCCGGGCAGCTTTTCCGCAGATCAATCATGGCCTGGTTTACTTTATTCAGAGGTTCCATAAGACGTTTATCTGTTTTGGTCAGCTGCCTTTTAAGGTTCAGAAAATCGGATTTCCTAAGAGCAGCCGAATACATTTCCCTTGCCCTGTCTACCAGATTATGGGCCTCATCCACCAGAAAGACGTAGTCCCCCTTCTCGTCCATAAAAAAGCGCTTCAGGGCCACCAGCGGGTCAAAGAGATAGTTGTAATCACAGATAATGGCGTCGCACCAGAGCGTAAGGTCCAGCGAAAACTCAAAGGGGCATAGATTATTTTCAAGCGCGATGGCCTCGATATTCTCTCTTGAAAAGACGGTTTCCTTCTGGAGCACCTCATAGAGCACATCGCTCACACGGTCAAAATAACCGTCGGCGTAGGGGCAGTCATCTGGGTTACAGCTGCGTTCTCCCAGAAAGCAGATTTTATCTTTGGCTGTCAGGGTAACGGTTCGAAGCTCCAGGCCTTTTTCCTTCATAAGTGCAAAGGCGTCCACAGCAGCCTGGCGGGTGATGGTCTTGGCCGTCAGATAAAAAAGTTTTTCTGCCATACCGCTGCCCAGCGCTTTCACGGAGGGAAAAAGCGTGGACAAAGTTTTTCCAATGCCGGTGGGCGCCTGGCAGAAAAGCTTACCGCTTTTTTTGATGGTGTTAAAAACGGCCACCGCCATCTCCCGCTGGCCTCTGCGGTAGGTTTTATAAGGAAAATCCAAAGTGCAGATGGTATGATTCCGCTTTTCAACCCACTGACGCTGCATCTCCGCCCAGCGGATATAAGCGTTTAAGAGAGCAAGATAGAAATTTTCCAACTCGATAACGGAAAAGCTTTTACGGAACCGGCGGATCTCTTTTGTATCCACCTGATAATAGGTGAGCTGAATATCGATGAAGTCAAGTCCCTGCTGGCTGCCGTAAATATAGCCGTAGCACTTGGCCTGGGCCCAGTGCACTGGGCGGCTGTCTTCATCCATATCCTCCAGGCTTTGGGTGATGGTTTTGATCTCATCGACGACGGTAATGCCATCCTCCTCAAAAATTCCATCCGCCCGGCCCTGTATTTTAAAGGTGAAGCCCTTGATGTCTGTGGTCTCGGCCAGGGTAACCTCTGACCGGTAATGTTCTCCGGCTTCTTTTTGCAGCTTTCTGTGAATACGCGCCCCCTCTGCGGCCCGGTCAAAACCGCCAAAACGGCTGTCAATACTGCCGGAGCGCATAATAAATTCTACCAGCTCCCGCACCGAAAGCTCTACCACCTCATAGGCCATGCTCATCCCTCCATTCTCAGTAAAGCTATTGTAGCACAAACCCACGCCAATGTGAAATTGCCTCTGCTGCCTTGGCATGCTATAATGGGCATAACTTACAAAGTGAGGTATCAGACCATGTACGATTATATGAAAAGTAATCCTGAGGAGGGCGCCTACCGCGGCGCCTTTGACGAAAGCCGGCGCAAGCTGCGGGCCCTTGATCCTGTGGTGATCGCAAAAAATACCGGCTGCCCTTACGATGAAAAAACGGGGGATTTCACCCTTGACTGCTTTGGACAGCTTCTGAGCATCCCCTACCCCGACGGCGATGTGTTTTTTGCAGGCACTGCCGAAAAGCCTGACATCAGCTGGCGTCTCATCGCGCTCAACTATTTTTCCCACGCTGTGGATCTCCCCCTTTCAGGAAGGTGGATTTCTTATAAGGATCAGCCCAGAGGCGCGGTCTTTTATCCGAATATCCGGCAGAATGTCATTGAACCCATGGGCGTTTTTTATGACAGCTGTAATCCAGATATACTGAAGGAGGCTCTGCCAGAGATCGGCTTTTCGATTGTCGAGAACAAAGCGGAGCTCAGCGCACAGGGTTTCTTTGCGCCGCGTATTCCTGCCCGCATCCAGTTCTGGGCGGGTGATGAGGATTTCCCGGGGGCTTTCCAGCTTCTTTTTGACGCCACCATCAGCGAGCAGATGCATATTGAAGACAGCGTGGCCCTTTGCAGCCTGGTGGCTGATCTGATTCAGGAACAGTACCGGCTAAAGCTTAAAAAAACGGCTGGTGACAACCGGTAAAATTTGCCGGTCATAAAATGTCTGCTTTATTTTCATAATGGCGGGTATATTTATACTATAAAAATAAATTTCAATCAGGAGAATGCCATGATTTTTTTAATACCTGCCATTATTGTCTTTATCCTGTTTTATCGTCTGTATTATAAGCAGAAACGCCCCATTGCCGGCGGCATTCTGATGACGGTCTTTCTCGCCCTGTTTCTTCTTGGGCTTTTCGGCTATGCCTTAATGTCCCCTCTCAATCCGATTATCTGGGTGATACTCGGAATTGTCGCGCTGGTATTTTTAATGATGCCTCTGCTGCTGCTTTTCTCTAGCATTGCGTTGATGATCAATGGACAGCGGATGGTATCGCGCGAGGGAACGCAGGTCAGTAATCTTTTAACCTTGTTTCTCGGACTCATTATTCTTGCCGCGCTGATACTGTTCTGCACGCTTCCCTTTTTTATGAATGTGAATCCTGTCATTCCGCTGATCTATTCCATGCTGGCGATTGTCGTTTTGTTTTTCGGCTTTCTGTTTATCAGCTTTGCCAATGCCTCTGCTCTTTACTATTTCAACAAGCCTTCCTACGACGAAGACTTTATTCTGATCTTGGGCTGCCGGGTAATTGACGGTAAGGTTACTCCACTTCTGGCCAAGCGCCTGGACCGGGCCATTGCTTTTTATGAAAAACAGATAGAAATGACTGGAAAGAAAGCAAAATTTGTTGTCTCTGGCGGTAAAGGAATGGATGAATCGGTTTCGGAGGCCTTGGTAATGAAAGACTACCTTTTATCCAAAGGCTATAATGAATCAGACATTTTAGTGGAGGATCATTCCCGAAACACCCGGGAAAACATGCTGTTTTCCAAGGCGATCATTGACAGGCTTATGCCGAATGCTCGGGGTGTATTTGTAACCAGCAGCTTTCATGTTCTCCGTGCCAGTCTTTATGCCCGCGACGCTGGACTTGATTTTACAGGCATTCCGGCAAAGACAGCGCTTTATTACTTTCCAAACGCTTTTCTCCGCGAATTTATCGGGGTGCTCTCAATGAACCGGCAGACCTATGCCATTGTCTTTGCTGCACTGGTCCTCTGCACCATGGTTCCTCAGCTTGTCTTTTTAAACATAGGGCTTTTATAAATAAAAAAGGACAGACACGATCGTCTGTCCTTTTTTATTGAAGGTTTATTTCATATATTTGTCAATAATGTCATCCGCTAATTCTTCAAGAACGCCCATATCATAGAAGAACTGAAGTGCAGCATAGCGGTTACGCAGCTCCTTGGCGTACATTAAAATATCCTTGAATTCTTCCTTTGTTACATTGAACTCAGCCGGACTGGTAAGACCGTGGAGGGCTTTTAACAGCTCCGGCGCTTTCTGAGTATCTGCCACCACATTTTCCATCAGGCTGACCAGTTTCGCTTCATTATTCTGAATGCTGTCAATACGCTTTTCAACCACTTCAGGATCATTCTGGTGTACCTGCTGGTATAACTTAATAACTTCATCTGAACCCAGACCAAAGGAACGTTTGATTTCTTTTTCCCAGGTATCGTAATCAAAGGTTTCTGCATGTGCGCGCGCTTTGTCATAATCGAAAGGCATGGTCAGGAATTTTGCATACATATCGCTGACAATGCAGGTTGCCATACCCACACAGGTACCGTGCAGCTGGCCGTATTCGCCCTTGAAGATGGACTTCATTTCCAGGAAGTGGGAGATATGATGTTCGGAAGCAGACGCAGGTCTGGAGAAACCGATATAGCTCATGGCAATCCCAATGAGTACCAGGGATTCCATCAGGTACTGAAGCGCGTCGGATTCTCTGTTCACGAGACCCGGTACCGTATCAACACATTTTTTAACAGAGTAGAGAACCAGCTCCCCAACTTCTGGACAGTAGTATTCGCCATTGATCAGCTCAGACATTTTCCAGTCGTTGATGGCTAAATATTTACCTAAAACATCACCTAAACCAGCTGCGATCATGACATCCGGCGCGGTGGCCAGAATATCGGTATCGCCGATGATGGCATTGGCACATTCTGCAGAATAGGTAATTTTAAGATTATTATGAACTAAAGGAGAAACGTTTGAGGCGTAGCCATCCATAGATGGTGCCGTCGCCACAATATAATACGGCAGTCCCGCGCCAAATGCGACATAACGGGTTAAGTCATTTAAAGAGCCTGAGCCAATGGCAATGATCAGCTTAGTATCAGCTGGTAAATGTTCCTTCATTTCTTCGGCGTATTTATCTTCTGCGTGCATGCTTTTATGCGGAAAGATATATTTTTCAACAGGATAGCCTGCTCCCGCCACCATGCTTTCAACGCGTTCTCCTGCCACTTCCCAGGTATTTACATCGGCCACGATAAAAATTTTATCGTTTTTGCTCAGGGTGCTGCCGTCTTTTAATTTCTGGGTTTCCATAATGCCTGGCAGTTTATCTAAAGCGTTTTTGCCGATGGCGATATTTTCGATGCTGGCAATATGTTTTTTCCCACAGCTGCAATCAAATTCGTGGTTGATCAATTCGTTAATGGATAATTCTTTAAAACTCATGTTTTTCTCCTTTTGATTTTATAAACAGGTTAGATTCAGATACTTAATTTGTTTTTTAAGCTTGTTTTTAAAGGAACACAAAATCATGGATTTGGTTTCTCTGGTTCGCTACTTCTGGCCGTAATAGGCGTTTTCGCCGTGCTTGCGGTAGAAATGTTTGTTTAAAAGTACATCCTGCATTGGGTACGCGCCGCCAGCCAGCTGCTCGGTGTAGAAGGCCATCATGGCCAGCTGGTCTAAAACGACCGCATTGTGGACAGCCTCGTGCGGGTCTTTCCCCCAGCTAAACGGGCCGTGGCTTTTAACCAGTACGGCTGGCATATAATCGGGATTGATGTCCATATCATTGAAGGTTTCAACAATAACCTTGCCAGTATTGAGCTCGTAGTCACCCTCAATTTCTGTATCGGTCATAACACGCGTGCAGGGAATCGGTCCATTGAAGTAATCAGCATGGGTTGTTCCGTAAGCATTAATATCTTTTCCCGCCTGAGCCCAAATGGTCGCCCACTGTGAGTGGGTATGTACCACACCGCCGATATTTGAAAATTCACGGTAAAGCTCAAGATGTGTGTCGGTATCGGATGAAGGATTCAGGTCTCCTTCTACCACTTTACCATCTTCTAACGCGACAATGACCATATCTTCTGGCTTTAGCTTGTCGTATTCCACACCGGAGGGTTTAATGGCGATCAGACCTTTTTCCCGGTCAATACCGGATACATTACCCCAGGTAAAGGTAATGAGCTTATACTCCGGCAGCAGCATATTGGCTTCATAAACTTGCTGTTTCAGTTCTTCTAACATGGTTCCTCCCTAAATGATTAAAATTTTCTGTCGATCTTCAAATGTTCTTTTTGTTACTTTATGTTTTTATAATAGCACATTTATAACATTTCGTCAATTGTAAATTGATAAAATCCTCCAAAAAAACAAATCATTTGGGACAAAAAAAGTCATTCCCCTGTTTGAGGAATGACTTTTACTGACTATTTAGCTGCTTCTGCCTTGATGGCTTTCAGACGTTTCATTACGTCGTTTTCGCCGCGGCCGAAGTAATCGTGCAAGATGGCATATTCCGCAAACAGCTTGTCATATACTTTTGCGTTTTCTTCATTTGGTGTATAAAGAATATCTTTTTCATTGGCCAGAACCTGAGCAGCTTCAAATACAGAATCATAGCCGCCCTCAGCAGCGCCCGCTGCTACAGAAGCCATAACCGCAGCGCCAAGGGCCGGGCCATACTCGGAGCCCGCAATGCGGATCGTTCTTCTGGTAACATCGGCGTAGATCTGCATCATCATAGCATTCTTCATGGCAATGCCGCCAGTCGCGTACAGATTATTGACCGTTACACCGCATTTTTCAAAGTTTTCAATGATTTCTCTGGTACCATAAGCGGTTGCTTCGATTAATGCACGGTACATTTCCTCTGGTTTTGTCTGCAGTGTCATACCGAGCATCATACCCGTTAGGTCGTTGTCGAGGAGGACGGAGCGGTTGCCGTTCCACCAGTCAAGCGCGATGAGTCCACTTTCACCGACAGCCATTTTTTCAGCTTTTTCGGTTAAAATCTGATGCAGGTTCAATCCACGAGCTTTTGCTTCCTGCGCATATTCTTCCGGAACACAGTTATCAACAAACCATGCGAAGTGATCCCCTACGCAGCTCTGTCCGCCCTCGTATCCAAAATAACCTGGCAGAATACCGTCTTCAACGACGCCAAAGACGCCGGGTACAATTTTTTCTTCTTTCGAGATCAGCATGTGGCAGGTGGATGTCCCCATGATCATGAGCATCTGGTCCGGACCAGCCTGTTTCATGGCACCCGGTACACCTGCATGGGCATCGACATTGGCAATGGCTACTGCCGTGCCAACCTTAAGGCCTGTCAACGCTGCGCCTTTTGTGTCAATTTCACCTGCTCTGCTGCCGATCGGTGAGATTGGGCAGTTTAATTTTTCTTCCACTACATTTTCAAGCTGTGGGTCGAGCGCTTTATAGAAATCCTTTGACGGATAACCGTCTACTTTGTGATATAAAGCCTTGTAGCCTGCCGCACAGGAGTTTCTGGTCTGTTTTCCGGTCAGCTGCCAGATTACCCAGTCGCCAGCTTCAATGTAATAGTCCATGTCTTCATATAATTCATGGTCTTCGACACAGATCTGCCACAGACGGGGTGTCATGGATTCAGACGATGCCTTGCCGCCATAGCGGGCCATGAAATCTTCTCCGCGCTGTTCTGCGATTTCAGTCAGTTTATTGGCATAGCTCTGAGCGCCGTGATGTTTCCACATCATAACATATGCCATTGGGTCGTTCTTATATTTGTCTAAGAAGCACATGGGTGTGCCGTCAGCTTTTACTGGCAAGACTGTACATGCCGTAAAGTCAACCCCTACGCCGATAACATCTGCCGGGTCGACCTGTGTGCGTGATAAAACTTCTGGAACAGCGTTCTTGAAAACATCCAGATAATCCTGCGGATGCTGGAGCGCGTAGTCCATTGGCAGTTTTGTGCCATCTGGCAACTCTCTGTCCATTACCGCATGCGGATAATTATAAAATGCCGAGCCAATTTCTTCCCCTGTTTTTACGTTGACCACAACAGCTCTACCGGAGAGCGTACCGAAGTCGATACCGATTACATACTTTGCCATCTTTGTTATTCCTCCTCATGTTTTAAATGAACCTTTAACATGTTCGTTTGGATACTTTATGTTTGTATAATAGCACATTTCATAATAGAAGTCAACCGTTTACCTTTAATCTACTTGCAATTAATCCTAAAATGGTTTATTCTATAGATAAGTGACACAAAAGAGCACATAAAGGAGACATAAACGATGTTAAAAGAACAAAGAGAGGAACAAATTCTACAACTATTAGAACAACACGGCAGTGTAGAGGTTTCGCAGCTCTGTAATCTTTTTGGTGTAACAAAGATGACAATCCGCAGAGACCTTGATAAATTGGAAAATGAAGGGAAAATTTCCAGAACCCATGGCGGTGCTGTTTTAAACAATACAGATATTCTTTTGGAAAAACCTCTTTATGTGCGTTTAAACACAAATACCGAACATAAAGAGCGCATCGCCCGAAGAGCCGCCGCCATGATTACAGACGGCCAGAAAATTTTTCTGAGTTCTGGCACCACGGTCTTTACCCTGGCACGGCAGCTGGATAATTCCAGACGGCTGCTTATTGTGACAGACGGACTCAACACAGCCCTTGAGCTCAGCAAGCGTACAAATATTTCGATTATTATCATCGGTGGTGAGCTGCGCAGCAACACCTTGGCGACTACCGGCAGCTTCGCGGAGGGAATGATCCGGGAATTCAAGTTTGAAACAGCTTATATCGGTGTGACCAGCATTGGCACCGACGGTTCCCTGCATCACGGCAGTCTGGTGGAAATCGGTCTATACAAGGTTCTGGCGGAAATCTCAAAAAAGCTGGTGATTATGGCCGATTCCGATAAGCTTGGTAAGGATGATTTTGTCTGTGTCGGAAAATTAAAATCCGGGGACACATTGATCACAGACTCCGACGCAGCCCCTGACATTGTAAAGCTATACCGAGATATGGGTGTAGAGATTATTTTGGCTTAATTTTCGTTTTCGCGAATTCGCAATTATGATATAATAGCATTAAGTTTAATTTTGTCAAAGGATGTGACGCCATGAATACGACCCTTACGCTCAACAAAGCAATACAGAACCTTTCTAAGGCCATTCAGATAAAAACAATTTCTAACCGGCCCGGACGCGCGCCGGATTATCAGCCTTTTGATGATTTTATTGTCTTTTTAAAGGAAGCCTACCCCATCTGCCACGAGCATCTTGAGCATACCCGTGTGAATAATTACGGGTTAGTTTACCGCCTGAAAGGTAAAAACCGTGACGCCAGACCTCTGCTTTTTCTGGGGCATTACGATGTGGTCCCGACCGATCCGGGCAGCGAATCTAGATGGACTTACCCACCCTTCAGCGGCGCCGTTGCCGACGGTTATATCTGGGGGCGCGGCGCTTTAGACGATAAATTCCAGATCATTGCTCTTTTCGAGGCATTGGAACGCTTTATTACCATGGAGCAGCAGCCTGAGCGCGATGTTTATCTCGCTTTTGGATTTGACGAGGAAGTTGGCGGAAACCTCGGCGCCTCACGGATTGCTTCTTTTTTCAAGTCCCAGAACATTCAATTTGAGTGTGTGCTGGATGAGGGCGGCATGTGCATTGAAAATCTTTTTCCCCAGATCGACCGTCCAATGGCGACCGTCGGCGTCGGCGAAAAGGGACAGGCCAATTTAAAAGTTACCTTTTCACAGAAGGGGGGACACTCTGCCGTGCCCTCACCGGGCAGCGCCATTCATCAACTTTCAAGGCTTTTGGTCAGTATCGAGGATCATCCTATGCCGCCGCATCTTACCGAGCCGGTCAAGCAGCTGCTCAAAAAAGTCTCGCCGGATGTTCATGGCAGAAAGCGCCGTTTTTATGACCATATTGAGCTTTTAAAGCCTGCGCTCTACAAAGAACTCTCAAAGGTTCCCATGACCAACGCCATGATACGAAGCACCATTGCGCCAACCATTCTGCAGGGCAGCGATATGGCTAATGTAGTCCCAGGAGAGGCTTCCGCTATTTTAAACTGCCGCATACTGCAGGGAGACAGTGTAGAGGATATGATCCGGCATATCACTAAGCTCTGCGGTAAGAAAAAACCAGATTTTGAAATTTTGATGAATCATCCACCTTCTGTTTTTTCGGAGACGGATACTCAGGCCTACAGACATCTGGAAGCCTGCATTTCTGTTATCTTCCCTGGCGCAGAAACGACTCCATCCATTTCGCTGGGCGGCACTGACGCGCGTAAGTATGATATAGTATCAAAAAATATCTATCGTTTTACCCCTGTGCAGGTCACTAAAAATGAACGCGACGCCATGCACAACGTCAATGAACGTATTTCCATTGAAAACCTGGGCCGAGCCATTACTTTTTACACCACGTTTATTCAAAATTATCAATAACGCTCAAAGACACAGTGGATTTTCCTCTTGTGTCTTTTTATTTTTCAAATTATATGAAAATTACTTGCGAGTTCCCTTTTACAGCGTTATCATAAGAATAGGCTTACATAATTAGGAGGAGAGAATGTATAAACGTAGCTATCGAAACACTGAAGACGCCATTTCAATTTTAGGTTTTGGCTGTATGCGCCTGCCAAAAATCAGCCCGGACAGACCGGAGATTGATGAAGCGGCCGCGCAGGCGCTTTTTGACTATGCTTTTGAACACGGTGTTAATTATTTTGACACAGCTTTCAACTATCATCAGCGGCTGTCTGAACCCTTTGTGGGCAAAGCTCTGAAAAAATATCCCCGGGATCAGTTTTATCTTGCCAGTAAGATGCCAGGTTTTCTGGTAAAAGAGGAAAAAGATGTCGATGAGATCTTTGAAAAGCAGTTAGAAAACTGCCAGGTAGATTATTTTGATTTTTACCTTTGCCATGCGATTTCGGATGAAAGCTTTAAGGTTTATGATGACTGTAACATTATGGAACATCTGCTGAAGCGCAGGGCTGACGGACAGATCCGCCATTTGGGCTTTTCCTTTCACGGCTCTCCGGAAAAGCTGGAGGAGCTGGTTGAACGTTATGACTGGGATTTTGTCCAGCTTCAGTTAAACTATGTGGACTGGAATGTTCAGAATGCCAAGCGCCAGTATGAAATTCTTGAAACACATGGTCTTCCATGTATTGTCATGGAGCCTTTGCGCGGCGGCACCCTGGCAGTCCTCTGTGATGAGGCGGCTGCTGTTCTTAAAGAGGCTGAACCAGATAAAAGCCTGGCTTCCTGGGGATTGCGCTATGCTGCCACTCTGCCAAATGTGCTCACTGTGCTCAGCGGCATGTCCGCCATGGACCAGGTCGCTGATAATATCTGTACCATGGAAAATTTTGAGCCCTTATCCGAATCCGAGATGGCGCTTGTCAACAAGGCCGGCGATATCTTCACAAAAACAAAGACCATTCCCTGCACCGGCTGCAGGTACTGCATGGACTGCCCCTCCGGCGTAGAGATTCCAGGACTTTTCAAGCTCTATAACGAGTATATGCTAGGCGAGGATAAAAATGATTTTGTCAACGGCTATAGAGCGCTGGGTTCAGAAAAACAAGAGTCGCAGTGTGTTTCCTGTGGCGAGTGCATTGAGCACTGTCCCCAGAGCATCGACGTCCCCGAGGCTTTGAAAAAAGTAACGGCGCTCGCAGAAAAACTTTTATAACGAACAAAAACCGTCCGAAGCTCTTAAAACAGAGCTCGGACGATTTATTTTTATTCTTTTATACATTTCTCAATGATGTCGGTCAATTTGTTAAAATCAATAGGTTTGGAGACATAATCATTCATCCCTGCCGCCAGTGCCTTAGCCATGTCCTCCGCAAAGGCATTAGCTGTCAGCGCAATAATCGGTATGTTTTTTGCCTGTAAATGCACACTTTCCCGGATTTCACGTGTCGCGGCACAGCCATCCATCACTGGCATTTGCAGATCCATTAGGATAAGCTGGTAGGTGTAGGGCTCTGACTTTATAAAAAGATTAAGCGCTTCAGCTCCATTCTCAGCACATTCCACCAGGTATCCTTTTTCTTCCAGTATAGTCTGTGCAATTTCCATATTGAGCGGATTATCCTCCACCAACAGCACCTTTATTTTACCCGAGAAACCAGATGTTTGTTTTTGAACAGCGGGTTTTCTTACTGTTTCGGCCCGGGCAGCCGAGTGGCCTTCCTCTATTTTTAAATTTAGGGTGACTACAAACCGACTGCCTTCTCCCTTTTTACTTTCAACCTGGATGTTTCCCTGCATGGCCGCCACTATTTTTTGCGAAATGGCCATTCCCAGACCAGTTCCTTGGATTCTCTGAACCTGTGGATCCTCAGCCCGTGAAAAGGGTACAAAAATATAATCCAGAAAGTCCTCATCCATACCAATACCATTATCCTCAATGGTAAATACAAAGCTCCCATAGCCCGGTACTGTGGCAGATACCTCCTGCACTGTAAAAAAAATCTTTCCGTTGCTTGTAGTATATTTAATGGCGTTACTGATTAAATTTAACAGTACCTGTCGAATACGTCCAGCATCTCCCGTCAGCATATTGTGCTCCAGATCCTTTGTGATCACTGTAAACTCATGCTTTTTATCCACTGCGTCTGCCCGGGTCATTGCACGTACATCCTCAACCACATCACTGAGGCAGAAAGGTTCCTCTGTCAGGGCAATTTTCCCCTTTTCGATCTTAGACATATCTAAAATCTCATTGATAAGCGCCAACAGATGTTTGCTTGATAAATTAATCTTTTCCAGACATTCCCTTACTTTTTGTGGGTTATCAATCTGACTGGACGCGATGGCGGACATCCCGATAATGGCGTTCATGGGCGTGCGGATATCATGGGACATTTGTGCCAAAAAGCTGCTTTTCGCCTCATTGGCGCTTTTGGCTGTTTCATAGGCGGCAAGAAGCGCCTTGCGGTTCTGCTCCTCCTGCTCCAGCTCTTCCAGCTTTTGTTCATTGATATTCATATTGGCAAAAATGACTTTGGTTACCTCTCCATCCCTTATTTCAGCAATGCTGAACCGCGATCGTACCCAGTAAAGGCCATCTGGATATCGTCTTCTGAAATCCACCTCATAAACTGGCTGCTCCAGTGAGAGCACATGTTTTAAAAAATCCGGACTCCCCGCACGGTACATCTTTTCCTGATCCCTTTTGTAAACATACTCCTTGACAAATTTTGAATAGTATGTATCCAGCCTGCCTTTTGGAAATTCATGGCGCTCCCTGATAAATTCTTCCTGCCAGATCGCCTCCTCCACGTTGTTTTCCAGATCAAACAGGTAGATGGAGTAATAACACTGGCATAAATTGGACAATATGTTTTCCCTTCGTTGCGCCTCCTGTTTGTCATCAATGTTTCTCAGCATTAATATAATGCGCTCCTCATTATCCTGATCAATCCGGACAGCGTAATAATTATAATAATGCAGGGCTTCCCTTTCTTTATCCCAAAGCCTCAGGACCCCTTCAAGGTAGCCTTTTTTATCGTAGCTTTGAATGTCAAAGACGCTGTCAAAAGCTTTCTTATCCTCCAAAGGCATCAATTTAATGATCTGCCGATAAAAATCATGTGATTTTCCGTGTTTCGACAAATGGAGCAGCTCACCATAATAGTGGATACAATGATACTCGGCCCGCTCAAAATCAAGACAGATAACCATCTTATAAATCTGCGACACTGCAATCTGTGTGATGGTATCATCAATCCTTTTTTCCATTTCCACGTCCTGCTCGTCAAAAGCGATAATCGCCCACGGATACGCCGGCGAATACTCGGATGAAGGCATAATCTTGATTCGCCGCCACCTCCCCATCTGATTTCGGTAGAGAACCTCACTCTGCTTTTCACCGTCTCTGATGCGTTTGCAGATATTTTTTATTCCTGCTGTTTCTAAAAAGGCTTCCTGATACTGCGGCGCTACCTCCCCCACTGCATAGCTCTCTATAAATCTCTCATAATTGGAAAAATCCATTTGAAATTTCTGAAAAACTTCAGACATTTTTATGGCCTTATAGGTTTTATCCTCTAGATTACATAAAAAGATACCGGTATAGCTCTTACTGAGCGTTTGTATAATGGCGTCATATTCCCTTTTAAGCATTACTGTATTGGTGATGTTTTGGTGATAACCTCTAAGGCACATTCCCTTTTTGTAATTCCAGTCTCTGACACCCCCACAGCGCACATAAATTCTGCCCCATTTTGGGTGCTGCCAGGGATACTGCACCTCTGCCCTGTCATCCTGCGTGATTCTCTCCACCGCAGTCTGAACAATCGGATAGTAATCATCCTCAATACGGTCGTACCACCACTGATAGCACATTTCCGGAGTGGGCTCTTCTTCAAAACCCAGCAGGTCCAGCATTGAACTGTCCGCATACATTCTGGGTTTTCTGTCTTCCTCCAGTTCAATGACCCATAACCCCGTTTGAGCCTCATGCAGTACTTCCTGCATTTTAGTTATATCCTTAAAATGATCCAGCATATCCTCATCCCCTTCTTTTATAAGCCTCATCCTTCATAGACTGCGTTATATAAAATCCATTATACTATAAAACCAGATAAAAAAAGCAGGGCGGGGCCCTGCTTTTTATTTTTTAATTTCTAACAGCTTCTGTTTCAGTTCACTTTCAATTTTCTGCATTTCAACCTCAGCGGCCTGGCGTTTTTCTCGTCCTTCAGCCTGGATTCGCAGGACTTCATCAAAAGTGGAAATCAGCGATTCATTTGTATGCTTCAGAGTTTCGATATCTACAATACCGCGCTCAGATTCTTTGGCGGTTTCAATGGTTGCCATTTTAAGGGTGTCGGCATTTTTCTTGAGGAGCTCGTTGGTCATATCGGTAACCTGTCTCTGAGCTTCCGCTGCCTGCCCTGAGTGGACAACTCCCAGTGCCAGTACCATCTGACTCTTCCACAGTGGAATGGTATTCACGAGTGAAGACTGAATTTTTTCTGCCATCAGAATATCATTATTCTGAACCAGACGAATCTGCGGCGCCATCTGCAATGAGATCATACGAGTAAGCTCAAGGTCATGAATTTTCTTTTCAAAGCGATTGCACATGGCGGCCAAATCGTTGGCTGCCTGGGCGTCCTCCGGTAAACCACTGAGCTTAGATTTTTCTACCAGTGCCGGCAGTTCTTCGTTTTGAGTTTTGGTCAGCTTTTTCTTGCCAGCCAGAATATACATAGAAAGCTCTTTAAAATAGGTTTTATTAACCTCGTACATTTTATCCAGCATGGCCACATCCTTCATAAGCTGGATCTGATGACCTTCCAGAATTTCCGATATTTTATTAACATTTGTTTCTGCTGTTGCGTATTTTGCACGCATAGCTGTTATCTTATTGGCACTTTTTTTAAAGAAACCAAAGAATCCTTTTTCTTCCTCCTGAACATCAAAGCTTTTAAGCTCTGTGACCATATTGGTAAGCATATTGCCAATTTCACCAAGATCTTTACTCTTGACACTGTCCAGCGCTGTTTCTGAAAAATCCGCAATTTTTTTCTGTGCGCCTGCTCCATACTGCATGATCATATTAGAATTGGTAAGCTCGATCTGCTGTGAAAAATTTTCCACCATCTGACGTTCTTCTGGCGTCAGCGTATTTTCATTAAAAGCTGCATCCTCTACAGCCATTTCTTTTACCGTCTCTGGCATCGGCTCCTTTACTTCCTCGAAGGGGTCAAAAGTCAGGGTCGGCGTAACGGTTTCAAAATCTTTTATTTCATCACTCATTTTACTTTCCTCCAGTGTTAAAGTCTTTTTCTGTCAGGCCTTCCTGGGCCAGCATGGTTTCAAGCACTGTAATATCTGTAGAGATATCCATCGCCTTGTCCTGATAAAAACTGTCAAGCAGATTTTCAAAGGCATAATTGATGGTGTCCAGTGTCTCCTCGATCTCATGCTTCGCGCTCCGGATATTCTCTCCCTGGATGGGCTCCGCGTCCATTTCACGGTAGGCGTTAACCAGCTTCAGGGTCGTTGGCAGATAATAGCCCATAAATTTGCGGGTTTCGGGAAGCTCATCTGTATGGTTTTCAACATACTCGAAAATTTTGCAGAGTATGATTTCCAGGCGGTCAAGCTTCTGTGAGATCACTTCCCCTGAAATGGCCTCATTAGCCTCTCGGATCTGTTCGATACTTTCCTTGCCTTCTTCTATGAGCAGACGCGTTTCCTTGAGAATCGGATTTTGGGCTTCCATTCTCTGCTGCCGCTCTACCTCTTCTCTTAAACGGCGCTCCTCACGCTCGCGCAGACGGACGCCTTCCTCGTATTTTTCATAAGCGTCGTAGGCTTCATCACTTAGCAGAAGATAGGTTTTTTCCTCATTAATCCGCCCCTCAGGGAACATACCAGAACGAATCATTTTCAATAAATCCTTCACGACAAACTTATCATTTTTTCCAACGCTGGATGCAAGCTGTTTTACTGAGATATAGGCCTGCCCGTTAAGGGTGCGAACATACTCATAAAACCGCTTTACCCGGCCTCTGGATTTTGTTCCTGTAACAGCTAGGATGATACATACGATCAGCAGAGGGATCAGCACCCCCATAGATACACCCATTGCAATAAGACTGCCGGATATACCGACTGCAATTCCCACAGCCGCCAATACAAAGGCGCTGAATCCTATTCCAAAGTATCCCAGCACCATCATAATGATACTGGATATTTTACCAGCCGGCGACTTTGCCACCGGTGCGCGCAGCGGCCGCTCTACCACCTGCGCCTCTGTTACTGTTTCTTCTTCATCATCAATCCTGGCACTTGTTTCATACCATACGGCTTTTCCTCTCTGCACGCCTTTTTTTACTTCTTCCAGGGCGCTGTTCACCGTATTGCTTATATTTTTGTTGAGCTGTTTAAAATCCGTTGAGTTTATGGCTTCTTTCACAATGGATTTAATTTCCTCGCCAAGATTGGAGTAATCATTCTTTGACACTTTTTTCCTCCATAATATTCATGCTGTAGAACAATTATATCCTATTACACTTAAAATAACAATTTGAAATTGTTAAAACAGGCAGTTCGCAAGGTTTTATTAAACAAAAATACAGCCGTCAGAGGCTAGAGCAGCTTTCTGACGGCTGTATTTTATCGGATTACCTGGTTATGGATATCCTGCATTCTCACATCTGTTTCTGCAATAGTATCAGCGCACTCTTTCAGCTCACGGGCGACAGACTCGGGGATGTTGGCAGAATCCACTGCCTTATACCGGAGCTGATGTTCCAGGCTGGCCCAGAAATCCATAGCGATGGTCCGGATCTGTACCTCTACCTTAACCATCTCCTTATGGTCCGAAAAGAACACCGGTACCTTTAAAATTAAATGCAGACTACGGTAACCATTTGGCTTTGGTTTTTTAATATAATCTGTAACGCGGACAAGCTCAATATCGTCCTGCGCTTTCAAAAGATTTTTAACAGCGTAGATATCCTCAATATACGGGCAAATGATACGAATCCCTGCGATATCATCCAGATTTTCTCTGGCGGACTCAACGCACAGGTCAAAGCCCTTGCGATCCAGCTTTTCAACAATGCTCTTGGGTGATTTTACTCTGGACTGAATGGTATGGATCGGGTTGCGCTCATGGGTTGACTGAAACTCGTCGTTCAAAATCTCAAGCTTGGTGCGCACCTCCTTAATCGCCGCTGTATAGGTGTTCTCCAAATCATATAATTCCTTGATTAAGGCCTGCGCTACCTCGTAAGGATCTGTGGTATCGTTTCCAACGAATACCTCCGCGCCAACCTTTTTAAGTATATCCACCATGGGTGTCTTATCGGTTATTTTTGTATTTAGCATACTATCTCTCCTGTTGTGACTATAAAGCAATCTCAATAACAAACTCTATTTTAATATGTTTCGCTTAATTTTTCATAAAATAAATTAAAAAAGCAGACGCTTTTTTCGCATCTGCTTTTATTTTACCATTCTTTTGAGAAGGCTTCAACCTCTAAACAGGCATTATTCATGATCTCCTGTGTTTTATCCGGCTGTTCCTCCATACCTTGGGCATAAATCACAGAGACATCCTTAATCCCACACAGGCCAAGGATTCCCTTAAGCCAGTCCACGCCATAACAGTGCATAACAGGATTATCGGTATTACAAGTACCGCCGCTGGCCATCAGAATCAGAGTTTTTTTATTTTTCAGCAGGCCGACCGGCCCTTTTTCCGTATAACGAAAGCTCCTGCCCGCGCGCATAACCGCCAGCGAGTAGCTGATCATCTTCGGCGGAACGATTAAATTCCAATGCGGCAGCGCAAAAACAGTTTTGTCCGCCGCCATAAATTCTTCACAAAGGGTGTCTATTTCTGTATAGGCGCCATTATCTGAGTCAGACTGCCCGTTAAAGTAGGCAATAAGCTCTTCGTCAATCTCTGGAAGCTCCAGACGGCTGAGATCAATGCACTTAAGCTGATCCTCTGGATGTACCTCCTGATAATTTTTCATAAAAACACCTGCCAGCTGACAGCTGACAGAATTCTCAGCCAGAGGGCTGGCTGTTACAACTAGTATTTTCTTCATTTTTACCTATACCCTATTCTGTGGATTGCCCTCAAGCCAGCAGCGAATATTATCAAATACAATGACTGCTCGCTTATACAGGGACTCTTTTGTAGCATATGCCACGTGTGGTGTAAGAACTGTGTTCGGTGCGCTTAAAAGCGGATGGTCCTTTGGCAGCGGCGGTTCTCCTTCATAAACATCAATGCCGGCGCCGGCCACTTTACCTTCTTTTAGTGCGTCAGCCAGTGCCTCATTGTCAATAACTCCGCCTCTCGATGTATTGATTATAATGGCTTCAGGCTTCATAAGCGCCAGCATATCCCGGCTGATCAGTCCCTGTGTTTCTGGACTTACAGGAATATGAAGCGTTACAATATCGCTCTGCTTGAGGAGCTCCTCTAAATCCATATACTTGATACCCATTTCTAGACCTTCTGAGCGAACAGTCCGGCTGTAGGCTAAAAGCTCACAGCCAAAAGCTTTTCCAATTTCTGCCACTTTCAGACCAATGGCGCCAGTTCCTACGATTCCCAGCTTTTTACCACAGAGCTCATGGCCGATCAGTCCGCCAATGGTGCCGCCATTGCGGGTTTCATGGTCACAGGTCACAATATAGCGGTAGACATCAATCATAAGACCAAAGGCCAGCTCGGCCACCGCATTGGTCGAATAGCCCGCCGCATTGCACAGGATAATGCCTCTTTCCTTACAGGCGGCAACATCTACATGGTCAACCCCTGTAAAGGCAATATCCACCAGCTTCAGATTTTTGCAGGCGTCAATAACCTCTTTTCCAAAAGGCTGGTTGGCCAGTACGACAACATCGGCGTCTTTTACCCGCTCAATCAGCTTTTCTGTGTCGGTTTCCCGGTTTTCATAAGCAATAAACTCGTGCCCGTCCGCACGAAGCAGCATGCTCAAGGTCTGCAGTGCATCCTCTGTAATGCCGAGGGGTTCCATTATTACAATTTTCATCGCTCGTTGCCTCCGAATCCTAATTTAATCCTAATAAGCTTATTATAATACAAACCCGCATGCTTTTTAAGGATAAATTTATACCAATCACCAAAATTCTTTGTAACCTTAACGGCAAAAAAGATAATTATTCGTCTTCTTCGGTCATTATTCGTATTTGATCGTAGCTGTAGCCTCTGCTCATCAGATTACGGGTAACTCGCTGCTTCAGTTCTCGGCCTGCATAACCTTTGTTTTCCTGCATTCTGCGGTATTTTTCATAAAAACGTCTGAGTTCGGTCATCTGTTTTTCAAGAAGTGCCTCGGTCTCTTCCTCAGTCAGGTTTTCAGTTTCATCCTCTGGCAGGTTAGCCTCGATCACTTCGCGGATGACCTCACCCGGAAATCCCTTTCTCTGCAAAAAGGTATAGATTTTACCTTTGCGTTTCCTGTAGCTTTCCCGGCTGTACTGACGGGCTGCTTTTTCATATTGTTTCTCGCAGCATATCCGTTCCTGCTCCGGCGTATAAAGCTCCTCTAAGCTGGCGATCAACTCTTGAGGAATCCCACGTTTTTTCAGGTCATAACGCATTTTAACCCTGCCCCAGAAATTGAAATGAATATTGTTATAGCAATAATTCTTTACATAAGCGGTATCGTTAATAAAGGCATACTGTACAAGCTTTGTCATAACCTCTGCAATCACACGCTCACTGTACTCTTTTTTTTCCAGATAGTCGACCATTTCCTTTTCAGTCCGATTTTTAAAAGAAATGTAATTCAGACTCTGGTCATAGGCTTTCTGAACTGTCTTAGGATCACTCATAGGGTTTCCTTTCCACTAAAAAAACTGCCGGCTAATCCCGGCAGTTTTATTTTAACAAATTTTAAACATAAGCGCCAGACGAAACAGGGATATAATCCTGAATAAGCTGGGCAACACCGCCAATCTTCACTTCAAAATGAAGATGGTTAGCCGTTGAAGATCCGGTAGAACCGGTTCCTCCAATATATTCACCTTGGCCCACAGTCTGTCCAACACTGACATCAATGCTGCTCAGGTGGCCGTACAATGTCGAGTAGCCGCCTTCATGCTGAATTTCAATACAGTTTCCATAGCCGCCAAAGCTTGACGCGCGCGTTACTGTTCCAGCCGCTGATGCATAAACCGGGGTGCCGTAGCTGTTCAAAATATCCACAGCGCAGCCATTGGAGTGATTGCTTGATCCGCCGCCCGGGCGTCCTATTTCACCCACAAGGCCGCTGGTCGGGATCAGAAACTGTCCGCTGCCGCTGATGGAGCCTCTGGATACAGGCGCAGCTGCCGCTTCCTTTGTTCCCACACGTTTAACTGCCTTGACTGGCTCCTTGGTAGTATTTTCTGATTTAACTTCTTTACCGACCTCCTGGCCGTTTTCATAGGTAAAAACAGCATCGACATCCTTCTGGCCGTTTTCCCCTTTCTGTATTTCTTCCTCTTCGCCAGTCATCAGCTCATCGGTAGGCTGTTCTTCTGTCTCAAAGGGGATTTCTTCCTGATACTGCTTTTCGACAATGGTAACCACTGTCAGTACAGGCGACTTCTGAGTTGTATTCAGGACGTCACCTTCCTTTAAAGCATTCAGATCCTTATCAGCGTTCATGGCTGCTAGACGGTCAACAGTTGTTCCACGGTTGGCCGCAATAAGATTTCCATCAGTTTCCCCCGGCTGAACGGTGGTCTGAGCTGTAATCTCGTTTCCTTCTTTCAGGTATGACATCGTAACATCATAATTTTTTGCATCAGGCACTTCCACATTTTGCTCATCAATCGTGACATTTTGCTTAAGCTCAGAGCTTAAAACGGTCGCACCCTCTACCTGGGCGTACTGCTTTTTAAAATCATTCAGCGCCTTTTCTGCTGTCTCCTTAGAGTCGGTCTGGATGGCTGCCTTTCCATCAATCATGATGGCTGCCCCCTTGAGCTTAACATCGACTCCGGCATTATAAATGGTCTCGGCACACTGGTCCACATCGAGCTTTTCTCCCATTGTACGGGCAGGCTTAAGCTTGATATCATCTGCAATAATAACATTATCATTGCCATATTCCTTTGAAAGCTTTTGCTGCAGCTCTCCGAGAGCGTTATCAAAGGTACTCTGATCTTTGACATATCCAATGCTTTGTCCATTATACAACACCTCGTAAGCTGTTGTCTGGACATGGGCAATTCCCGTTCCGACACAGACCATAAAGGCTGTTACCACAATGGCAGACGCTCTGGCAGTAAAAATCCGCTTTCCAATTTTATCGTTAAATTTGTCCAGCCTTGCGTTAATTTTTTCTTCAACAGAACTCAGCTTATCTCCAAATTTTGAGGTTTTCAATTTATATTTTCTCCTTAAATTAGCGCTAAAACATGTTGACAATTGAATTTTAACATAAACGTAAACTTTTCTCAAGATTTTTGTAACTTTTTCGTTACAAAAAGGATGAATCTTTAAGATTTTTGTTTTTTAGTCCCATCACGCAATCGCTTATGCTATAATAGAATACAAAATACAATTTACTATTGAGGTGAACAAAATATGACAACTGAAAGCTCTGATAATATAAATCGTGTGATTGCGTCAGATATCTTTAGTACACTTTCCTTTTACCGCCCCGTTCTGGAGCACCCGATCCTCAAGGATTTTCTGATTCTTTCAAAAGCCTATGAATCCGGCTTAAAGGGCGCCGAATATCGAAAGGAATATCTGGACACATACTATCATTTGAAATCTCTGATGCTGGGCTATTCTTTTAATAAAAGCGAGGACACCAATTACGCTAAAACTCCCTGGAAGGATTTTCTGATCACCCAGATCGTCGGGAATGAGAATCCTCTGACGCTTTTGTTCGAAAGAGGTCCCGTTACTAAGCAGCACCCCTTTGCCAAAAGCATGTACCATGAATTTGAAATTTTCATGAAGCTCTATCACTTTGACTGGGATACCTTTTTAAAGGAAACAAATCTTGACGACACCAATATCTTTTCTGCCCATATCTTTTTCCCGGTTCCTCCCTGTGATGAAATCGATCTGGCCTTTTCTACTGAGAACATCGATAAAGCCTTTACCGCCACCAACGAATACATCAACCATCACGGTCTTGGAATTTTTGAAATTAATGTCAGCTTTAAAATTGTGGACGGTGGACGCCTTTCCCCTATTACCAACCAAAAATATAAGCCTATGGATTCCCTTGTCGGCTATGATATGCAAAAAAAGGAACTCATTGCCAATACTGCCTCCTTTGTAAACAATTATACTGGCCTGAACGTACTGCTTCAGGGAGATATGGGTACCGGAAAATCCACGATGGTCAAAGCCCTGCTGGATACCTTTAAGGATACCAAGCTTAAAATGGTTGAAATAAAAAAAGACCAGCTGGAATATATCCCCTCGGTTATCGAATATGTAAAAAAACGACCTTACCCGTTCATTCTTTTTATCGATGATCTCTCCTTTGACGAGGACGATGCAGACTATAAGATTTTCAAAAATGTCATGGAGGGCTCTCTCGAGGAAAACCCGCAGAATGTGCTGATTTATGCCACCTCCAACAAACGCCATCTTGTAACTGAAACCATGTCCGAACGCGATAATGCGGTTCATACCAAGGATGTCATGGAAGAAAAACTCTCACTTTCTAGCCGTTTTGGTCTGGTGCTTACCTTTGAGGTTCCTAATCAGAAAGGCTATCTCTCCATGGTTTTGGAACTCGCAAAGGAGGCCGGTATTAATATGCCCGCCGCAAGAATCGAATCTCTGGCTATCCAATGGGAGCTGCGGCATCTTAACCGTTCCGGGCGTACGGCTGAGCAGTTTATCGACTATTTAAAAATCAATTCCTTTACGGAAGACTAGCCATAAAACCGCTGCAGGCACCCTGCAGCGGTTTTTTTATATTTCCAATGACCGATAAATTTTATCAACCGTTTTTTTCAAAAAAATAAAAAACATTGACAGCACTGCGTGATCAATGTTATACTAGTGTTTGCGTTCAAATTATTTATCTATATTAATTTTATAATTATATCACATATCAGTTATTTTGTCAATAGGCAAGGAGGATATTTATGAAGAATTTTCAGATTACACTGCTGAATTCTGGTACTCTAGACATTGTTGAAAAAGAAAATGCCATTCTCTGTACCAATGATAACGCCGCTAAATACGGCCTTTCCCTCACTCCTGACGAAGCCCATAGGCTGACCATGTACAATGCCGGCGAACTCAAAAGCCATGGACGTATAGAAATTGGCCAGGGCATACTGCCAAAAATCATCCGCGCGGTCTGCCACTCTCAAAGTCTCTGGCCAGAAAACTATATCCAAACCCTTGAAGAATTGGTCGAAGCCTTCTATATTATCAAAGAGGACACTCTGGACCGTATCAGCGACGACTGCATCATCGAGCATCTGGCAGATGCTCTGGACCGCGGATTGACAAATGCCGAAGATATCCTGATGGATCGACAAATTAACGCACTTTGCAGAAGCAAATTACACAAACAGGAGATTTAAAATGAAACAAATGGAGCCCGTTAACACACTGAAAGTCAAAAATTTAGACCCTGCCGAGTACACAAAAACATTGTTATATGAGGGGGTGCGCATTGGAATGATCAACAAGAACAATCTCGAAACTTTTCAAAAGCATCTCAGCGCACTGCTTACCCGCCAGATCAGCCATTACACCCAGGGGGGAAGCTCTGTCAAGACAGAAATCGCAGGTGTACTGACCGATGGCATTTTTTACTGTATCGACACCATCTTATCACAATATGAAAATCCCGAAGATGCCATCGAAAAACTTCAGACCTCAACCCTTCCAAGTCTTTTTACCGAAGGGCTGACCCAGATTAAACAGGAAATTAATCAGTCGAAACTACTCTATACTCGCCTGAAAGGAAACCGACTAAAGGTTGACGTCTATGCCTACAACACCACCATTGACGATATACCTTTATTTTTCAAAGAGTACGACCCAGAATTCAAGGCAACCGAAACGCCCTGTATGCTGGAATACCTTCCCTGCTACTACCAAAAAAGCCTTTCCGGCATCCATTATATGAAAGAAATTATTAATAATCTCTATCTCGAAAACCACTTTTGTAATCAGTTCGATCAGGACGAGATTATTACGCTTTTGAACCGGTTTGCCGCCAATGTCGGTTATCCCAGCCGGGATCTTACTGAAAATATTTTTGGTCTGGTACTCAATAATGCTGTAGCTCGCAGGCTCCTGGACGATAACAATGCGTCAATCCTTATAACAGAGCGGGAAGCCCTGTCGCTGGCAGAACAATTTGAAGGACAACCCCGAAAAAAATGTAAAGAGGCTGTCAGTCAGGCAATTTCTGCCATCATTGTTGAAAAAGGCCTGCGCTGGCCTTCCCTTAAAACCTATTTAGGCAAATGTCAGGATAAAACCATCGCTGGATTATACCGTTCTGTCAAGCAGGAGACCATTTGCTCCTTCCTAGCTGTCCGCTAGGTTCCGCTTAAATGTTTTTTCTGCCCATATTCGCCAAGGCGCTCAGGCTGGTGCTCAACCGTATGAGACCAATAACGTTTTGGCATATGCGTCATCTGGCATTTCGGGTTAAAACGCTGCTTAATACCGATCGTATTGTAAAAGCGCTGCCACAGCTGCTGAAAAAGAAGCTCCTCTTCATCAGCCTCCGGCAGCGTAAAATCCTCAACCGGCACAAGCATCCACTCATAAGGGTGATAGATAAGGGCTGAGTGGTGGACCTCGTCATAGATCATAAACGTTTCTCCGTTATACCGATCGCTGAAATGCTCTGCTAAAAGAGGAAGCACCCAGTTTTTAGGTGCGATTACTGAGACGAGGGTTTTATTATACTCACTAAACCGGATAAAGCCCCGAAGAAGATGGGCTTCGTTTTTAAGGTGCTTGACCGCTCTGTAAAGCTCATGAACATCCGGATCAGCCAGACAGTCGATAATACCGCCCCCCACACGGTAACCTTTTCGGATAAAACGATACATTAACATTTCCTTTTTAGGATGACAGATCAGAAATCCACACTTAATAAAGTCAGTCACTTCTGGAGACATTTTAATATCAAAGGAACGGAAAACCCTGTCGGCGTGTCTGCGGTTTGTTTCAATCTCCTTAATGGGATAGAGAAAAAACTGCTCAAAGGTATCTGGAACAATATCGACAGGGGTTTCTTTTTTTATATAGCTTTCAAAAATGCAGCATAGAAACCCCTCAAAGCTACCATCATAGAGATAAACCTGCTTCATTGTGTCAGACATTTTAAAACCTCCCTATGCAGCACAGGCGACTGATCTTTATCAAAGAAGGACAGCTGCTCATATTTCCGTTCAATTAAATCGCGTTGTCCCTGCTCTGAAATCAGCGCTCTCAACACGCCGTCCGGCGTTACCTTAAGCCCTTCAACCATTTTTCCGCTGCACAAAATAAAATACTGAGCCCGCTTCAAGACCACACCGATTTTACGCAGTCCCTCAAAATCCAGCCTCCCCATCCGCCGTGCCTGAATAATACGCGTGGTGCTTTTAACCCCAATACCCGGCACCCTTAGAAGCATTTCTCTGGAGGCAGTATTCACCTCAATGGGAAACTGATCCAGATGCGCCAGCGCCCAGCTGCACTTTGGATCAACCAGCGGGTTAAAATTCGGATGCTCGGCATCCAGCAGCTCGGCCGCGTGAAAGCCATAAAACCGGAGCAGCCAATCCGCCTGGTACAGCCGGTGCTCCCGCAAAAGCGGCGGTTTAGTGTCGAGGGCCGGCAGTAGTTTATTTTCTGACACAGGCACATAAGCAGAAAAAAACACGCGTTTAAGCGAATATTTCTGATAAAGGCCTTCTGTCAGGTTTAATATTTTGTAGTCTGTGTCCGGGGTTGCACCGATGATCATCTGTGTGCTCTGGCCGGCCGGGACAAATTTGGGGGTATGGCGGTATTTGACCACATCATAGCTGTTTTCTTCGATTTTATCTGTAATCATCCCCATGGGCTTAAAAATGGAGGTCTTTGTTTTATCCGGCGCCAGTCGTTTAAGGCCCTCCTCAGACGGAAGCTCAATGTTAATGCTCATCCGGTCCGCCAGATAGCCCAGCTGTGTCAAAAGCCTTGGATCGGCCCCTGGTATGGCTTTTACATGAATGTAGCCGTTAAAATTGTATTCGTCCCCTCTCAAAAGCGCCAGGGTTTCAATCATTCTTTCACAGGTATAATCAGGATTTTTTATGACCGAAGAACTGAGAAAAAGGCCTTCGATATAATTTCGCCGGTAAAAGCCAATGGTCAGATCTGCCAGCTCCCTTGGGGTAAATGCAGCGCGCTCAACATCCTGAGAAACCCTGTTCACACAGTACTTGCAGTCATAGACACATACATTTGTCATCAGCACCTTCAGAAGAGAAATGCAGCGGCCATCCATTGCAAAGCTATGGCAGATGCCATCCGCCACCGTATTTCCCAAGGCACCCTTCTTTCCATTCCGTTTTACCCCACTAGAGGTACAGGCTACGTCAAATTTTGCAGCATCGGTTAGAATTTTCAATTTGTCCAACAGTTCCATTTTAAGCCCTCATCCCTTCAAATATCCGTTCTTTCTTTAAATTAGTATAAAACATCAGATCGAATTAGTCAACAGAAAAAGAACAAATTTTCTATTTAATTCTGATATCTGTTATGCTATAATAAGTCATCATGAAAGGAGTGTCCTTATGCGCTTACAACCACCGGCTTTTCCCGATCCCCTAAAGCCTTATAATGACCTGCTCACAATTATTTATGAATGTATTGATGAGGATGAGGATATCGAAAGCTTTAAATTCAGCGATACTGGTCTTGAAGCTTTCCGCCAGTCAAAGCTTGAATTTCACCACTGCCAGTTTAAGAACTGTCAGTTTCTATCTTCTGGCCTGACCCATACTTTTTTTGCCGACGTTATTTTTACCGGCTGTGATCTATCGAATCTTAACCTCAGTGATTCCACCTTCCACCGCGTCGTCTTCAAAAACTGCAAACTGCTGGGCACCGATTTTAACGCCTGTATTTTGGAAGAATGCCACTTTACGGAATGCCTTGGAAATTTCATGAATTTTTCCACCAGTAAAACCAAGCACGTCCTGTTTGAGAACTGCCCCCTCCAAAATGTCAGCTTCCAGGACTGTAAATTGAAAACCACCCAGTTTCAGCAGTGCGACCTCACTGAAGCTGATTTTCTCCATACGCCTTTAAAGGGTATAGATTTCACGAGCGATACCCTGAGCCGGATCACGGTTTCCGGCAGCCAGGAGCTGCGAGGCGCTGTTGTAAATCTTTTTCAGGCCGCTGAGCTTTCAAGGCTTCTGGGGGTTGTCATCAAGGAATAAAGAAAGATAAAAAAGCTGCCGGCAAAACTCGGCAGCTTTTTTTAGCTTTACAGCTCAATGACAATTTTCTTATGCTTAACTTCATAGGCCTCGTAGGTGACCCCAACCATATCGAACATTCTTTTGGAGGCAATGACCGCGTCGGTATCTGCGTATTTATCCTCCATATAAATAACTTTTTGAATTCCCGACTGAATGATGGCTTTGGCGCATTCATTACAGGGAAAAAGGGTTGCGTAAAGGGTCGCTCCTTTCAGAGAACGACCGCCGTTATTCAAAATAGCGTTAAATTCAGCATGACAGACGTAAAGATATTTTGTCTCAAGGGGCTCGCCTTCCCGCTCCCAGGGCATCTCGTCATCATGACAGCCTGTGGGCATTCCATTATAGCCCATGGTTAAAATTTTGTTGTCCGGGCTTACAATACAGGCTCCTACCTGTGTTCCAGGGTCCTTGCTTCTTTTGGCTGCCAGCAGGGCGATCCCCATGAAGTATTCATCCCAGGACAAATAATCTTCTCTTTTCATTCTCTTTCCTCCTCATCCTGTCCTTTATAAATTTGCTTGCACAGCGCACAGCCTGTCGGCGTTGCGGCCATGCCCCCAAGGGCTGTCTCCCGCAGCTCTGGCGGCAGCCGCCTTCCGACCTGCAGCATGGCGCTGACTGCCTCGTCAAAGGGAACAAGGCTTTCCACGCCGCTCAATGCGATCTCTGCGCTGATAATGGCATTGGAAGCCCCGATGGCGTTCCGCTTCTGACACGGCGCTTCCACCAATCCTGCAATAGGGTCACAAACCAGTCCCAGCAGATTTGAAAGAGCGTTTGCGGCCGCACCCAGGCACATCTGCGGGGTTCCGCCAAAGAGCTCGGTCAGCGCGCTGGCCGCCATGGCGCTGGCCGCACCGACCTCGGCCTGACAGCCGCCTTCTGCTCCAGCAACGGTTGCGTTCCGTGAAATAATATAGCCGATAGCCCCCGCGTTGAATAATGCTTTTTCCATCTCGGTATCCCTAAAGCCGTGTTCCTCCTGAACGGCCATGAAAACTCCAGGCAGTACGCCGGAGGAGCCAGCAGTAGGCGCCGCAACGATCAGCCCCATGGAGGCGTTCACTTCAAGCACGCCCATGGCATAGGCGATGGCTTTAGCGGTCAGAGGACCACTGATGCTTTTGCCTGCCTGGCGGCGCGCGTTAAGCTTCCGAGCCTCACCGCCGATAAGTCCGCCGACAGAGGTCAGCTCTTCCTCAAGGGAGGTTCTGACCGCGTCCTTCATAATTTCCCAGGCGTGATGCATCCGGGCTTCTGTTTCTTCAGGCGTGTTTTCCAGATAGGTCGTTTCTCTTCTGAACATGGCCTCTGAAATCGGACACTGATGGCGGTGACAGCTTTTTAACAGGGTACTTCCATTTGTAAAATTCATCGCTTTCCTCCTACAGCTCGATGCGCGTAGCGATGATAATATTCTCGGACGCCTCGATGGCTGCGATGACCTCGCCCGTGATCTCTTCGTCGGTTTCGATAATTGTATAAGCGATTTCGCCTTTCTTTTCTCGATAGAGCTTGGTAAAAGCGATATTGATCTGGCAGTCGCTCAGGCATCTGGTTATATGAGCCAGCACGCCGGGCTTATCCCTCTGCTTGACCAGAATAGTGTTATATTCGCCGGAAAGGGCAATCTCGACACCGTTGATTTCCCGGATCACTGCGGCTCCGCCGCCTATGGACTCTCCGACGACAACAGTGGTCTGTCCCTCTATATCGGTGATAGTAATGGCTACAGTATTGGGATGGATATCCTTTTTCTCGGTATTAGCAATAAAACGGTATTCAAGCCCTTCTTTTCTGGCATACTCAAAGGAATCCCGAATACGGTAGTCCTCGGTGCCAAAGCCTAAAATTCCAGCCACCAGGGCCTTGTCTGTGCCATGTCCGCGGTAGGTTCTGGCAAAGGAACCATAGAGCACAAAATCTACCTTTCGGATGGTCCCCTTGACCATTTTGCGGGCCAGAAGTGCGATTCTTAAAGCTCCTGCGGTATGGGAGCTGGAAGGCCCGATCATATTTGGCCCGATAATATCAAATACGGATAGTTCTTTCAATAGTTTCCCCTTTAACTTTTATATGTTTTTCCAAATAAGTTTACTCTTTATTTTAATGGATTCTATACTTTTTATCAAGCCGCAGCTTCTGCGCATTTTTGTGAATCGGAACATTTTGTTCTGGCAGGTCTGTTTTTTGAGCCTTCACACTTTCCGGCAATGGTGCCGGAGGGCTGCTCTGATCTTTTTCCAATATATTTTTTATATCGGTCAAAAGGTCAATTTCCGTCACTGCATCCTGCTGATCTTGATTCTGCTCTTTGCGGCTGATCTTCCGAATGGCTTTTGTCACAATATAAATGGACAGCGCTATAATAAAAAAATCAATGACATTCTGCAAAAAATCCCCATAAGAGATCACAAGCTCTGGCCGGATAATTTTATCGCCCTCAAGGGTTGCCGGATGCAGCACCAGTTTCAGCGTCTTAAAATCAATGCCTGCTGTCAGATAGCCAAAAAAGGGCATGAGAATATCGCTGACTACCGAGGATACTACCTTATTAAAAGAGTTACCAATGACCACGCCGATGGCCAGGCTAAGGATATTTCCCTTAAACGCAAATTTTTTAAAATCATCAAACACAAAGCTGCCTCCCTTCATCTTATATTTATTACCCCTTTTTCAAAAAATAAAAAAAGAAAGCCTGAGCTTTCCGAGCGAACGTTTAAGCCGTCAGACTTTCTAATGTGGATTTCACATAGCATTTTTTAGCAGACTGTCCGCTTGGAAGCGCATTGATTATCGCATCTTCAAAGCCCGCCTGCTTCACTTCATTAAGTGTCAGATTTGTTTCTTCCATTGTCGTTTTTAACAGGGCAATGACGGTTTCTTTCTCTGTTTTCATTTTTTCTGCCTTTGCACAGGCCATCAAAAACAAAGATCTTCCTCTTCTGTCGATACGGTCTGAATAGGCATGTCTTGCGAGAGACATTGCTTTCCGCATCATTTCTGTACTATATAGCATGATTTTAGCACTCCTTTCTTTTTATATTTCTATTATATATATTTACCCAACAGGTGTCATTAGAAACATGTTAAGATGTGTGCTCAATCACATTAAATCAGAAAGGCTTAAGCATTTACAGCCACAGCGTTTCTCCGGTACTGGATAAAAAAGAAAATACCAGCGCCGATTAAGGATGCCCCCAGCCCGGTATAGAAAGTACCGAGATAGAGCGGCGGGATTAAATGTGACATTCTTAAGGTTACCCCAAAAGTAATCATAAAAATCATAATCAGATAGCTCTTTTTATCAAAAAAGCGGTAAAACGGTATTTTCTCGTCTCCGTAATTCATAATACGCGCGCTGTGCTTAACCACCATTTTATAAAAAACAAATTTAAAAAACAGGCCAAATACCACCACCGAAAACAACAGGGGCAACACCGGGCTTTGCCAGTTTGCAATCATATCTGGTGTGCCGATACGCATAATGTTAAAGCCTGCGATAAACCAGACGGCACCGGCCAGTACCAGCAGCGTCAGCTTATCAACTTTTGGAATTATTTTTTTCATTTGATTGATCCTTTCTTTATTCGCGATAGAGCACCTGCTCCAGCATCTGGGTTAAAAAGCAGCATTCCTTTTCCCTTTTTCCCATAAGGAGCAGTAAATTGTCAAAAACAAAATCAATGAGCCCTGTTTTTGTGAACTGATCATTCCAGACGTCCTGTCTTATGGCATCGTCGTTCTCCAGAACCTTCAGCAGCCCTTTTTTGATATGCTCAAAATGCCGTGCTTCCTGCTCCTTACCGCTCTGGCCCAGATCAAGCCTGGTAATTTCTTCCAGCCAGCTTTCATAAACTTCCTGCACATTGCAATACAGACGCTCATAGACGCCTTTTATAAAAAGGCAAAAATTCTTTTCTTTAAATAAATCGTCTCCCACGCCATGAAAGGCGGACCGCCAAAAGTCTTCAATAACTGCAATCATCAGCTCACTTTTGGTCGGAAAGTAATTATATATTGCTCCGACAGAGATGCCGCATACAGTGGCAATCCGCCGTATACTGATTTTAGATAGGCTTTCTGCCAGCGCGATTTCCCGGGCAGCCGTCACCAGCGCTTCCCTGGACGTTACGTTTGTATTCATTGTTTCCTCCAAAATGAACGTTGTTCATTTTATAATATTAAATCTTTTTTGCAAGTTTGTCAATCTTTTAAAGCGGAATTATTTTAATTTAATATTTTATAAATAATCCAGCATCTGCAGCGCCTCTGCCAAAGCCCACTATCGCTGCTTTAATTAAACTGACCCTATATTGCTTTTCTGTTTAAAGCTCACAATGCGGGTATATAGAATATTAACAAAATTTAAGAATATTCTGACAGAAAGGAGCACTCATAATGAAAAATCTTGATGAATTAAAAGAAAGAACACAGGAAATAAACAATAAAGCCAGCCAGAAAGCAAAGAAAGCGGTCGATAAGGTGAACGAAAGTGTGGAAAAGGCTGCCAATAAAATAAATGAAGCGGCTGAAAATATGGTGGATAAGCTGAATGAAGCGGCCGATAAGGCCAAAGACTCGGTTGAGGAGTCCAGAAAAAAGGTTCAGAGCAACTCTGAAGAAATGGCTTCTAAAGCAAAAACCAAAGCTGATGAAACGATTGACAGGCTAAAGCATAAGACTGACGAGACCGCCGATGCAGCCAAGGATAAGACAGATGCGGCCGCCGACAAACTCAAGGACCAGCAAACCCATTAAGCCATTTGAGCCCATATTCTAAGACCTCTTAAGTAATAAAAAAGCTACCGCCTAGAACACAGCGCTAGCTTTTTTACATGACGATTTTTTGTCAAGGCTTAATATAAGCATAGCCCTCTTCCTGCTTCTGGGCTAACTCAATGACCCCTGCGGGGACAACAGTAACGAAATCGCACAGGTCTTCTTTTGAAAGCTGATGAGCCTTCAACGCGTTTTGACAGGCAGCAATGCACACCTTTCCGTCTGCCAGCTTTTGCAGGCTTTGGTATAGCGGCTCATCAATACGCCTGCGAACCAACCCGGCCACAGCTTCGCCGTTCACCACAATCTCGGCCTCAAGGGTAAGCTTGTTATCCTGAATATACTTAACGGCATTGGCAGCATTGGTTGCCGCCATGCTTAACCGGTCTGTATCATCAACATGAAACAGTATTTTCATTTTAAAACACTTCCTTTAATGGTTTTTCTTAATTATACCCGAATCATCCCTTGCCTATCTGGTCCCGCATAAGCTTTAATCTTCCTTTTGGATTTCTGCTGCCGCTTGCTTTTTCCGTTTAACCAAAACTGTGGTGCAATTTGGGCAGCGCACTGCTTTTTCGGGTATTTCAGTATAGCAGTAAGGACAGGTTTTTGTTTTTTCTTCATCCACCTCGCTGTCCTTTGTTTTTCTGAGGCCTGCCAGCTTGTTCATGCCCTTGACCATTAAAAAAATGACGAAGGCCATGATAATGAAATTAATAACCGCTGTTACAAAGGCGCCATACCGGATACTGGCATCACCAATATTAATTGCAAGATTACTGAAATCAACACCGCCAAAAAGGCCAAGAACTGGCGAAATAATGTCCCCGGTCAATGAGCTGATAATTCCCTGAAAGGCTGCGCCCATAATCACCGCGACAGCCAGTTCCATCACATTGCCTCTGAGCGCAAACTCTTTGAATTCTTTGAGTAAATTTTTCATCGATACAATCCTTCCCTAAGTTATTTTAATAAATATATCCAACTTACAGAAAAAAACAACATTTTTTGTCAACTTTTTAAAACCAGTGGTTCCGCTTAAAATAGATAACTGAGGCAATGATCACTCCGGCGCTCAGAATAATAACCATAGGGTAGCCGTAAAGGCTCTGATACTCCGGCATATTAAAATTCATACCATACCAGCCTGCAATCAGGCTGAGCGGAAAAAAGATGGTGGTGATAACCGTAAATAGTTTCATTGTTGTATTGAGGTTTATGTCGACCTCGGCCTGATAAGCCTCCCGTATCTGAGTCACATATTCGATGAGCGAGAGCACGTTGTTATAAAGGCGGTCCACTTTCCCCGACAAAATTCGCAGCAGTTTTAAAGACTGATGATCAAAAAGCTTATTTTCATTTAAATCAATATACTTAAAAACAACATTGACCTGTTCATAATATCTTTTCAGCAGTACCAATTTTTTTCTGTAGCCGATAATATTATTCACATAGTTTTTATTTCTTTTGTCATTGATGATCTTTTTCTCAAGCACCATAATTTTCTCTTCAAATTTATCCAGGTAACTGTTATCGTCCTCCAGGAGCTTATCAAAAAGATAAAACAGCAGCCGTCCGAAACTCACCTCGAGCTTATCGTACACTGAAATCTGCTCAAGAATTCTGCTGACAAATGCCATATCCTCACAGACAATCAAAAAAGCGTTTTCCTGGATAAACAGATGCATTGTGGGGACATCCAGCTTCATTACCGCCAGATCGACCACGGCAATGCAGAGCATATCCAGATGGTCGTAGCTTTCAAAGCGAATCGAGTCATTGGACAGCGTCCGATTTAAAAACCCGGCATGAAGTCCAAATTTATCCCCCTGCCCGCTGGCCTCCTCATATGTGTAGACACCAATATATTTCTTATCCGGCTCCAGCGCCGTTTTTTCCTCTGCACGGTGAATTCCCGATTTTTCCATCAAATATAACATTTCACAATCCATTCCTAATCCTGTATTTTATGGGAGATTAATCATCAGCACTCCGTAGGCCCGCTCGTTAACCCAAACGGACAGCGAGGCCTGCGAAACCCTGAAAACGCCGTAGCCCTCTGCATCTATGACAACCGGCTCCGAAAAATGGCGGGTACAGTCTCTGAAAGACTGACCTGCAAAGGTGGCTCCAAGATACATACGCTTTTCACCTTCCGGTCCGTTGGAGAGTAAAACTCCAATACCAGAATCCGGATGCTCGACGTCCCCTTCTCTTGTCCATCCCACAATATTCGCATCGTCAAAATAATCGTGCTGTTGTCCGTAGGCGTAAAGGCTCCGGACCCTCAAAAGCATTTCCAATCCAATGACTGCCGGCAGGTTATCGTGGGGCATGCCGTAATAATCCCCATAAAAAATACAGGGATAACCGCCTTCCCGCAGCAGGATCACCGCGTAGGCCTGGGGCTTAAACCATTCCTGAACCCAGGACTCCAGAGACTGTCCTGGCTGGGTATCGTGGTTATCCACAAAGGTTACCGCTTTATCCGGAAAAGTGGTGACCAGCGTGTTTTCCAGAAGACTGCCCATATCAAAGGCCTGTCCCTCACAGGAGGCCTGATGAAATTTAAAATGCAGAGGCACGTCAAAGAGCGACATGCTCCAGTTGCAGACCTTAAAATAATGCTCCAGCGTTTCGACCTCCGCACTCCAGTATTCGCCCACTGAAAAAAGCTCCCTGCCGCTTGCCTCTCTGAGATAGGAGAGCCATTCATCAAAAAACTCAAAACGAATATGCTTGACCGCATCTAGACGGAAACCGTCCATATTGGCGGTTTCGAGGTACCATTTTCCCCACCGCTTCAGCTCCTCGACCACCTCGCGGTTGGTCATATCAACATCTGCGCCCATCAGGTAGTCATAATTGCCGTTTTCCGGATCGACCTCGCTGTCCCAGCCCTTGTCATGGAACCGGTAAATACCGCCGCTGTTGCTTTTATTATCCCAGTCTGTTCCGTCAAAATAACGCCAGTTCCAGGTGAAATCCGAGTATTTTCCATCTCTTCCCGGAAAGGTAAACCTGGTCCAGGCTGTGATAACGCTCTTTTCACCGATTTGCTCGTTACGGTCTGTTTCCTTACTCTGGATCGCTTCTGTTTCCTCACATTCATCCGCGCCAATCCGGTGGTTTAATACAATATCGGCTAAAACCTGAATTCCCTCATTGTGAAAGGCGTCAATAGCCATCAGGTACTCTTCGCGGGTGCCGTATTTGGTGGCAACATCCCCCTTTTGATCAAATTCTCCAAGGTCGTATGTATCGTAAACCGCATAGCCCACATCGTAAATACCATCCGCTCCCTTATAGGCAGGCGGCAGCCATACAGCAGTGATTCCAGCTTTTTTCAGATTTCCCGCCTGAGCGGCACAACGCTTCCATAACAGCTTATCCGCCGGGAGGTACCATTCAAAATACTGCATCATTGTTCCGTTATTCATTTTATCACCTTCTCATAACGATTATAGGTTTGAGCTTTTATTATATCATGCAGAGATTATAAAAACATTAAACCACAATGAAAACGACGCCACATTTTAATAAAATAAAAGACACGCCCTCAGACGTGCCCGGATTTGCTTAATCGTGTTTATTCAACATCCGCCGCTGCATCGGGCTTCGGTGATTCCGAATCAATACATCCCTGCGGAAATTCGGCGGAGCAAATGGTTTCCTCGTAGATATACTCACCGCACTTACCTGTGTTGTCGGCTGTCAAGGCGGCACCTCTTTTATCTTTTAAAAATGCGCTTGTATCCTTTTCCATCATAAATACCTCCTTTTAGTGTTATCTAGTTTTTACCCAAAGACATGGTGAAAATAACACTTCTCCCTAAATTTCAGAAAAGGAGAAAATCAATGGTTCAATGTTGTATTTTTTTATTTGAACAAGTATAATAGCACTGAGCCAAAACGTTCAACTAACAAAAGAAAAGGAGAAAAATATGGGCTTTCAATTTGGTAAGAGAGGCTATACCTTTGGTGTAATAGCCATTATTCTGTGGGCGCTTAATATTCTGCTGACCTTTAAAAACAACACTAACCCTGTTTCGCTTGTTTTAAGTGGTCTGATTATCGTCTGCGGCGCTGTGGCCTTTTTTATGGGGAAAAAAGAACTGGCGGCGGACCCGAAAAACGATAATGCCAAAACCGGACGGACCATTGGTCTTATGGTGGTTGTTTTTAAATTTGCCAGTCTGCTGTTTTTTATATTCGGCGGTGGACGTCTTTTCTAATTACCTTATGCCTGGATTACCAGGCTTTTTTTAATACAAAAAGAAGCTCCCACCAAAAAAGCGGAAGCCCCAGAGAGAAATGAAAAGTTTTCTGGTGTCTGCTTTATTATAGCTGCTTTCTGACCAGAGCACCAGTTAAAAGCTTGTTAAATTATATAGAAGTTAAGCTTTCGATCGCGTCATCTGAGCAGCCCAATGCTTTCAGCACTGCTTCGGTGTGATAACCGACCGGATAACCGCCGAACCGGTATTGGGCGGGGCTTTCGGACAGCTTGACTGCAGTGCCGTACTGGGGGACCTTCTTACCATCCGACAGCGGCAGCTCTACCTCTACCACCATTTCACGCGCGCGAATATGCACGTCCTCCAACAGAGCCTCCTGTACTGAGAGCACTGGCTCCACACACACATCGCGGCCGTCAAAAACAGCCATCCACTCATCTCTTGTTTTTTCCTTGAGAATCCCCCTTATGACCTCCTTGACTGCCTTTACGTCCTCTGGCCACACCGATCCCTCGATCAAATCCTCACGCCCGATGCAATGGCAAAACTCTGCCCAGAATTTTGGCTCAAGAGCGCCAACACTCAGGTATTGCCCATCTTTTGTCTCATAAAAATCATATATACAGCCCCCATTCAGGCGCTCGCCTTCCCGCTTCGGAACTTTTCCAGCTGCCAGAAAGGCAGTGCCGTCCATACCATTAAAGGGAATAAGGCCGTCCAGCATGGCAATATCCACACGCTGTCCTTTCCCCGTCCGATTCCGGTACTGGACCGCTGCCAAAATTCCAATGACTGAATTCATCGAGCCAACCGCCACATCCGCAACCTGCATATTGGTCAGGACTGGTCCTGTTTCTGCACGTCCGGCCTGGGCCATGTTTCCGCTTCTTGCCAGGTAATTAATATCATGTCCAGCCCTATGGCTCAGAGGCCCTGTCTGTCCATAGCCAGTTAAGGAGCAGTAGATCAGGCGCGGGTTGATCTCGGCAAGGGCTTCATAGCCCAGCCCCAGTTTCTCCATAACCCCAGGTCTGAACTGCTCCATCACAATATCGTATTCCATGATCAGCTTTTTGACGACTTCTACGGCTCCGGGCTTTTTCAAATTCAGCAGCATGGTCTTTTTATTGCGCCCAAGCCAAGTCTGGTTCGCCGATACAGTGGTCCCCTCAATAAAAGGCGGATAGTCCAATACAATATCCGGCTTGCCCGGCCCGCTTATTTTCAGTACCTCTGCCCCCAGGTCTGCCAGCATGGTTGTAGCGAAAGGACCCGGCAAAAGGGTTGAAAAATCCAGTATTTTCAATCCCTCCAGAGCACCTTCTTCTCTTTTATCGGTCATTGTATAATTCCCTCCCATTTTTTAGCTTCATTTTAACAGAATGACTGCCATTATGCAAAAAAACAAAAATGCCTCCGGCGGACCGGAGACAAAAAATGAGGGGAAAAGAATTGTTCAATTCTTTTCAGTCGCTTTTGCGTTTAAAGACAAAAGCTCTTTGGAATTCCTCATTATTTTATTCTTTTAATGCTAAAGTTTCAATGTATTTTGCCTCTGTTTACTGCTAAAATCTTGACAGAAAAAGAGGCTGGCGACCGTAAAATAGGCCACTATTTTTTGCTATATTTGTTTCAACATTCCAAAAGAGTAAATTTTTGCCTTTTTTTATTCTTTTTCGCTCATCGCTTTAGAGAATTAAAAGAACAAAGCAACTTATTTTCATCTTTACTCTCTCATATTCTAAATAAAGCCGATTTTTCTTAAAAGTTTATTGGCATCTTGCTGAATGGTTGCTAAGAGTGTTATTCATTATGCCCTTTGGATATATTTGTTCTATACAAAATACAAACACCTTTAATCTTGAAAGGAGTGATTTCTATGATGTCAGAACTCGTAAATCCTGGTACAGACAATCAGGCACCAGGTACCTATAAGGAAGTAGGCCCACGCGGCGGTGAAATTAAAAACGGCCGTGTCGTCACAATCGCCAAGGGCGACCGCCTTCCCCCTACTCAGGAAGCCGGCCATAAATGGAAAAAGCAATAATTTTCAAGCCACTGCCTGTCAGTGGCTTTTTCTATACTCGCATGTTATAATGAGCAAAAAGGGCGTGAATTCTATGTCAATGCATTTTGTCAGCTCTACCCTGGTCGATTCCATCGGGTACCACAATGGGAATCTGTATATCCAGTTTAAAAACGGTAATCTATACGAATATTTTAATGTCCCTTTCCGTCATTACCAGGGCATGCTGGCCGCGGAATCTGTCGGCAAATATTACGGAAGGTACATCCGTGGGCAGTATCCCCGCAAAAAGATCGCCTACAGCCTATAGACAGCAGGTCATCAAATTGGCTGGGGCGTATTGTTCTCCGATTTTAAAGAATTTTTCATAGACACCGATGGTTCTAAAACCAAACTTCTCATAAAGGTGGACAGCAGTCTTATTATCTAACCGGACCTCCAGCTCAACGATCTCACAGCTTGTGCTCTCCTTTGCAAAATCCATTAGGGCCTGCATCATTTTTGTAGCAATTCCCTGGTTCCAGTACGGTTTCCGAACCGTCAAACCCAGCTCTCCCCGATGGCGGATACGCGGTTTATTATAGGCTGTAATCGAGCCCAGAGCCACGATTTCATCATTAATTTTTCCAACATATATGACTGATCCCTCGTCTTTTCTTGTTTTTTGGATAAAAGCCTCCTGGGCTTCCAGTGTCATGCCAGAGCCTTCTCTGCCAAAGGTTAAATTGTCGCTCTCAGCGCCGATTGCATCGCGATATTTTAAGAGCGCCTCTACGTCCTTCTTCTCAGCCTGCACAATGGTTAGATCCTCTATTCTGTACACCTCCTCTTTTAAATTTCCAGCACTATATTATAATCTAAATTCCATTTTTTAACAACAGAAAAATCCCCGGTTCGCAAGGAGCTGGGGATTTTAAAAAAGGAAAAGTTGGGGGAGTAAGTTTTATTAATTTAAGTAAGAGGTATGTGTGTTCAAAACTAATTATACCCCTGTCAGCATATTTTAATCATATCTGAAATCTAAATAATTATATTTTTCTTCTTTTTAAAATGAACGCTCTCTTCTGGCGTCAGCTTATCGACTTCTTTCAGCATTTCCTCGAGAATATTATCAATCAGCCCGTCCACGTAAAAAATATCCAGATTGCGTCGCTTTTCTTCCGGTGTTATTTTCATTCTTTCTCCTTTTATCTAAAAATCCTGTTCTGGCCTATCTCAGACATACTGGTAAACAAGATGAACATAGAACATATTTCCGTATTTATAGCGCCAGCCCCCGTTTGCTTTCAGGGCGATGGGGTTTAAATAGGTCACTTCTTCGCCGCCGGATTTCTGTCTGGCGTATTCCTCTGCCAGCTCTATGGTGTAGATACCTCCGTTTTCCGCGATAAAGTCCAGAAATTCGTCACCGAAATTGTAGGCCTGCACGACGGTGTTAAAATCACAGCCCTTTTCCGCAGCAAGTCTCAACAGCTTTGCAAAATAGCGGCATCCCTGGTTGATGGACTCTTCTGTCTCCAGGCTGTTCGGCGGCAGCCCCAGTGATTCGCTGGACTGCATTACATCCTCATGGTTGCCTCCGGATTCTACCTGCATGACCGCCAGCAGATAATCCGTGTATTCTTCTATCCCATACTCGGCAGCGTACTGCGCGACCACTGGTCTGTACTCAACAACCGCTGACGAAAGTCCCTCTTCCTGAGATTTGTCATTGTTTTTATTTCCCCTTCCAGCCATAAAGCTGCAGTTAAGAAGAAGGATCCCTGTGATCACCACGATTCCCCAGATAAGCGGCCTGAACCGTTTTTTCTTTCTGGAACGCCTTCTTTTCTTCATAAATTTAAAGTCCCTTTCAAAATAATGTTCAGACACTATTCTAATCTTTAAATCTTATATAAGAATTAATTTAAGCCCTCTATTAAATGTAAATTTAATAAAATTGTGCTGAACCATTTATCCCCAGGCACCGGGTACAAATAAAAAAGCCCGTCCCCCAATCAGACACTGGGTTTCAGGCATCTTTTTTACTATACTGGAGCGGAAGACGGGATTCGCAGTATTTACTTTTATTGGTGGTTTTTTACGTTATATAGTGTTACCAATTTTAAGAAAGCACAATATAATGTGATTGTTTGTTTTTTGGTGATCTCTATTATAATTCTATAGGGGGCAAAAAAGGGGGCAACATAATTATTCAAATTTTGTGCATATACAGTATAGCATATAAAAACACTAAAAGACACTATAAAATGTCTAATATTTTCTTTTACACTAATCAATCAAATTAACCCTCTTCTTAAACTCCCGTACAACTTCTTCAACCGTTAACCCTTGAAGCTGTTCCTGCGTCTGCTGGATGATGCCATTTACAACCCCATCCTTGTAAAACACATCCAGGTAATAGCCTTTATATTCTTGTGCAATTTTCATCTCTATCCCCCGTTTTAATTTAAATATTTTAGATCGTTTAATATCTCTTCCTGCGATTCCTTTTCCTTGCTCTGCGGATCGAAAATAATAGCCGTCCATTGCTTTGTTCGGTTGTCGAAAAGTAGCTCCGCGTTTTTCTTGTCGGTTATTAGAAGATATCGAAGTCCAGGCGATCCGCAGCGAATAAATCCTTTCTTTACTTCCACAATCTCTTTAATCTCGTATTGCTTCCCATCGGCGTAGAAAGCTTTTGGAATGTACTTGGTGCACATCTTTAGCAGGTCGACTCTTACGTTATTGTACTTATGTCGCATAAAACCACCTCATTAAAGAACGTTTGTGTCTAAATTATAGAACGAACGTTTCAAAAAGACAAGCGAGTTAAATTCCTTCAATTTTTAGTATAATAAAACACCCAAACAATAAAAGCCCCCAATTCAACCAGGGGCTAAAAAATACCATAAAAATTTATGCTAATACGTTTTTTAGTTTTGTATTTTTATCTGTTGCTCTTTGATTAATGGATAAGAGACAAGGTTCTGGCTGTTGAGGTTTTCGTTATGCATGTCTACGCCTGTTATTTGGCTGTTTTCGTAAGTTTTATAGTAATAAACTCCCTTATCAATATTGCAACACGAGCTATAAATAGTTATTTCATACGTATCTTCAGCTAAACGAACACATCCGCGTTCCTGATTCACAGAGCCGAGGATGTGAAAAAATTGGCTGATGCTCTCGGATTCTGAAGTTCCAGAGACGGAATTTAGTTTAGTAAATACCGCTTTTACAAAGCGTGAGGAAGAAGAAAGGTCTCCAGGAATTCCAATACCTCCCATGCCGCGGCTATAAATATCTAAAGCTATTGCATTTGAAAAACGATTTTCGGGCACTTCTCTGGTGACATTTACATAATTATTTAGGTTGAACATCTGAATATCAAAAGTTGGGTTATTGGTTAAAATTCCTACAGGATTGTCATATATTTTCAGTCCTTCTTTTACGGATTCCACAGTTATCGATTCATTCCGGTCTGATATCATCCAGTGCAGGGGTGAAAGAGGTAATTTTTCACTAAAATTGATATTGATAAGATTGATTCTACCTAGAAGTTCTTTTACCTCTTCAATGGTCGAGCACTGCCCTAAAATCCAGGGAATAAACTCGAATGGGGTTACGTTATCTTTTCCCTCTGTTTCTTGTTTATAGTCCGCATTTTCTGGAAAATTCAGTCCTGCCATGCTTAGTCCCTTTTCGTTTGTGGCATCATAATACAAAGGATAATTATCCACAACGAAGGCCATACCAATCATAGCATAATGAGATTCCAGCGCTTTTACCTTTCTGAACTGAAACGGATAATTTCGCGGTGTTACTGTTACCGTTTCATTATAGGAAAATTCCAAATCAAGATTACGACCAAAATAATGATCTTTTGCTGTGTATGTCGCTGCCGTACACATTTTAGCACCTCCGGTTTATATAGATTCCAAATATACAATACCCAGAATTTTACTGCCCTAATCGCACATAAATTTTTTTTAAAAAAGCAAAAAAACTCCCGATCCAAAGACCGAGAGTTTAAAGTGAGAGCTGCCGCAAAAAAACGTCAGAAACCCTGCTCTGCGGCGTACCCCAAATTGCTCTCACCTTTATAGTATAGCAGTTGAAAAAATATCAATCAAGTTAAAATATAAAAAAATCCCTCGCCAAAGCAAGGGATGTCCCCCGATAGGCCGTTTTGGCTCGGGCAGGTCTGTTGAAAATCAACTTCCATGGTTATATGCTGAAAATTTCAAATCAAATCCAATAATATATAATGTAGGGCAACTATCTTTTCTAAACCCTAATATTCTACAATTGGAAGAATTAAATCTAAAAATAAATATTTTTTCGTCTCCAGTTAGCTCGTACCCACTTGGTTTAATCTTAATCCTTGAGAATTCTAGTGTTTCAAAACCATAATTTTTATCTTGTTGAGACCAAAAAAGCCACGATTTTTGCGTTATTTCTAAAAGTCTTTTATGTAATGCATGCGCTAACGCGATAGGTTCGCACTTATCTTTTAAACTATATTGCTTATTAGTAGTCATATATCTATATGATATTGCAGGATATTGGTCACATTGCTTTTCCGACAGCGTAACTTTCGATTTCCCACTGACTCTATTTTTCTTACCTGGATTTCGAATGCTCATTTTTAATCAACGTACTCTTTTAAAAAATAATCCTTAATTGTTTCATTCGGAATTATACTATTTTGGTTTGTTGACTTCCATGGTGTTTCATTGTGAGTCATATTTCTTAATTTCCATGCTGAATATTGTCCGAAAACATCATAGACCTCTTCCAAAATTGTTTCAACATCATCATCGATTTTTGAAAAATCGAATTTTTCATCAAAAACAATTCCGTTTGCGCCATTCTCTTTGTATAGATGATACACATTTTCAACAACAGGGCCATGCTTCCAAGCTACAATAGGATCATCAAAAAGCGCCTGATCTCTTAGTGCCAAAAAACACCCTTGGGCATAGTACAGTAACTTTTGCAACTTCAAATTTGAAATGTATTCTGCATCACCCTCGTTCATCATCTCACGATTGTAAGCCAAAAACCATTTGGCTACATCTTTTGCAGACATTTTTACCTTTTCCATTGATTCATCCTCCTTTAGTCACGTTACCAAACGAAAAAACATTATACGTAACGTCAAACACGTATTGTAATCAATAACGTGTATATCCACATTATAGAAGATTTAAACCAAAAAGGCTATAGATAAATTGTAAAAAGTGGTTTCCGCTATTTTTGCACGCCTTAATCTTTTCAAAAAACAAAAAAAGCCGCCCCGAAGGACGGCCTGAATACACGAGAATTAAATCCCCAAAGCCGCTCTGGTTTGGTCACCGCAGATTCCATCCGCTTCCAGTCCATTTTTCGCCTGGAAGTCTTTCAGCGCAGCAATGGTAACCGGTCCCGCACCACCGTCAATGGCGACGTCATAGCCATGACGTTTTAGCGCCTCCTGAATCCGTGCGATCTCGGTCATGAGCGCAAGGTCCGTCTTAATCCCGTACTCACCATCGATGGTTAAGCCATGGAACCGCTGAATACACTCACAAGCGTATTGGCTCTCTGATCCGTAAAGCGCGTCTTCGGTTAATGGGCCCGTTTCTCCCCAGTAGCCACAGAAATTGCAGTCCCGCTGGAACTGGCGAATGTTTTCATCTGGGCCGTCACCATAAGAGAGGTAGTAGCTGCCGCTAAAAATGGAGGTAAAACCATAAGGGTTGTCGCTGCCTGGCTGCGGGCCTGGTGTCGACGTTGGTTCGGGGCTTGGCGCCGGAGCGTTCCCGTCGTAAGCGATGCCGAGATAATCTAGAATCCCATAAGCCACGGCCTGTCCGTAGGCACTCGCGTTCAATAACGTGTTAATATCTGCTCGAATCGAGCCGGTTTCGAAAATACAGGCGGTCATATCCGTATCCGCCACTTCCCAGTCGTCTCGCTTTAAGATACCGCGGGTGCCAATGCCCATCCTAAGCATCACAGAGGCGTTGATACACTGTGCCAGCCGATAGCCGCTGTCGCTGTTCGGATGCACAATCGGGAAGGTTCCAGACGGTGCCTCGTTCCAGTCGCAATGCAAAGAAACGTACAAATCCAGGCCATGTCGGTTCGCATAGTCCACACACGCGGAAATATTCATGTCGTTTTCCGGGTAGTCGGTGTGCACGTCGGCGCCGTATTGCCTCAAAACGTCAATGGCAGCGCCGACGATCGGCTGCATTAAACCGGCCTCGGTATAATTGCCATCGACGCACCCAGAATCCCAGTTTCCGTTACTGGACACACCATGTCCAATTGCTAAAAAGATACTTGCCATTACTTTTTACCTCCATTATTATTTTTTCAAAACGTCCTGAGCTGTTTCCTGAATGCTCGTTTTTGCCATAGTAACGTCGCTGTCCGTTGTCTTTGGCGTGGTGGGGTCTACCAATACACCCCAAGCCACTAAAAGCATTAAGATCGCGTTCACAGCGTCCTGAATCGGGCCAAAGTCGATAGTTAACCCAAACAGCGGCGCGATGCTCTGTCCAAAAACAACCAAAGCCGACAACATGCCGGCCCAGAATGGTAAACTCTTTAATCTTATTTTCCAGTTAATGTTCATTTTTTATTACATCCTCTCTAATTTCTAAATCTAACACACGTTCATACAGTTCTTTAGCCGTTCCATTGCCGCCCATCTCCCGGTAGGGTTCGTAAAGATGTTCCAAATTCTTTAAATCTGATATACACACCCATCCTCTGGAGATAAAAAAATGGCAGGCCTGATAGATCCGGTCATGCAAAATGCTTTGTATTCCCTCCTCCATGAGCTCGATGCGTTTCGTCTGTTCCCTAACCATTTTGCGGATCGGCTTTGTAAATATCCAGATTGCAGTAAGCCCGCCGACAATTTCGACAAGCAATCTAAAATAATCCATCCAATGTGTGGACCTCCTTTTCTCTTCTGACCTACATTTCTTCTTCCAGCATAAATTCAAGGGCCTGGAAGACTTCCAGACTTAAGTCATGGGTGGCGGTTTCCAAAATAACCTCTGGCACTGTGTGGATCGGTACATCATTTTCAATGCTCAACAGATCAATGAGTTCTTTCTGATAAGCATCGCCGCCCTCTGGGTATTCTTCCTGGAGTTTTGAAAACTCTTCATAATAGCAGTCGTATTCTTTAATAAAAATCTTTCTATTTTTATTCAGCGCATATGAAGCCTTTGCGGGCAAACGCACGTCGATAATCTCGCCGATTTGGTTGATGTGGTTAATGATTTCCTGGTTGGTCATTTTGACAGTATTCATTATTTTGCCTCACTTTCTGTTACTTTGTTCGCAGCAATCATTTCATCTTGAAGCGCGTAAACAGCGTCTTCAAAAGCAGTCTGATCTTTCATCATCTGGGTTCTGTTTTCTTTATAAGCAGCTCGGTCGATAATCGAACGAGTCACATCCATATTCTCTGGAGATTGGCTGTCGATCGTGGCACTAAAAATACAAACCTGTTTTTCTCCAACATATCCGTAAGCATTAATTGATCTTGTTTCTGTTTTGTTCTTTAACATAATAAATTCCTCCTAATTATTAATAATATGTAATTGTAAAATATAGATAGGCATCTCCGGTAAAAGACGGTCGAAACACTGCGATATCCCCTGTTGCTGCGCTGATCGAGACTTCCATTCCTACCTTTCGAGACGCATCCATAACAACAAAGGAGAAGTTTCTTTTAGGCCGAAAGCCAGCCGGTATTCGAGCAAAAGGAACATTCGTTGCACCTGAAAATTTTCCTGCACATACGCAGGTCAAAACATAAAAATTACCAAGGGCATTCCTGGTAACTTCGAATCCATTATCACCGACTTTTGCAAATCCGTTGAGACCTGTTAACGGTTGGGTGATGGTGCAGCCCGTTGCATATGTGGCTGGACTATTGAGCGGGTCTATTCCAATAACGCCTCCTGATCCGGTTAAGGATACCCATGTTTGTCCGTTACTCCTTTGCCCACATGCGATTGGTGCATAAGCCCCTGCCATCATCCGAACTTGACACTCTACATTATTGGATGTGCTTCCTACTGCCAGATCAACATTTGTTTTGCCATACAATTTGGCAGAATCAAATGTTTTCCCATTCCAGTTAATGCTTTCGTACTTCAACGACGCGATCTCAACCGCTGAGTTATTGCATATTTTTAATGTCTGTGTGCCCTGCATGGTCAGCGTCCCGGTCATTGCGACATTTCCGGCGCTGTCCACCTTGAAATTCTTGGTGTCGATGGTTCCGTTCGCCAAATTGATTTTCATTCCGGCGCTATTAGCAACATAGTTCTTTGATGTGATGGCCGTTCCATAGAATTTATCGGCGGTGATGGCCCCTGCGGCAATTTTGTCCGCGGTGATCTGTCCGGCTGCTATCTTGGCTGCGGTCACTGCGCCAGCTGCCAGCTGTGTCGCCGTGATGGCGTTGGCCGCGATTTGGGCTGCGGTGATCGTATTTGCCGCTATTTCATTGGCCGTCACTGCTTTTGCTGCGATCTTGGCTGTCGTGATGGCATCGGCGACAATCTTATCGGCCGTGACAGCACCCACCGCCAACTTATCCGCTGTCACTGCGCCTGCCGCCAGTTTGTCCGCATTGATGGAACCTGCGGCAATGGTCCCTGCTGTCACCGCATTGGCGGCAATTTTGCCAGCGATAACCGAGTTAGCTGCCAGTTTGTCTGCATTGATCGCGCCTGTGGCAATGGTCGAAGCTGTCACCGCGTTGGCTGCGAGCTTGCCAGCAATGACCGATCCCGCCGCCAGTTTTTCGGCTGTTATGCTTTCGGCGCTGATTCTTGCCGCCGCTAAGGTGCCCGTTGTGATCTTGCCCGCGTCTAAGTTCGCAATTAATGCATTCGTAATGGTGGCATTCGCAATGGCGTTTGTGCCAAGCTGCGCTGCTGCCCACTTGCTGCCATCCCAACGGTAAATCCTGTTTCCATCGTCGGTGTCAAACCAGGTGTCCCCGGTTTTTCGCCCCGTTGTCGGCGGCTGTGCGGTCTGGTAGAAGACGGTATTTTTGCCGTCCGCGCTGGTCTGGGCGGTGGCCGCTGCCTTTTTAGCCTGATCCGCAAGCGTATAGGCGCTGTCGGCTTTTGTCTGGGCGGTCGCCGCGTTCTGCTTTGCGGTATCCGCTGTGCTCTGGGCTGCGGCTGCTGCCTGAGCTGCTGCATTAGCCTTGTTTTGAGCTGTTGTGACCGCTTCCTGTGCAGCTGCGATTTCTTCCTCTGTGGCATCCACTCTGCCCGTAACCGCTGCCAGATTTTTTTCAGCAGCTTCCAGGTCTTTGGTGGCCTGGTCTGCGGCTGTCTTTGCCGCGCTGGCATTGCTCTGTGCTGCCTGCGCATCCTTCGTGGCCTGATCGGCTGCGGTTTTAGCGGCCGCCGCATTGGCTAAGGCGGTACTGGCGTTGCTGCCTGCCGTCGTGATACTGCTGTTTACGGCATCCGACAGAGCGCCTGAACCAAAAGGACTGGCAGACCATTTTGTCCCGTCCCAGACATAAGCCTTGTAGCCGTTTCCGGTATCAAACCAGGTGTCACCCTTTTTATTTCCGGTTAATCCGGGCTGGGTGTTCTGATAGTAAATCTTGTTTTTTCCATCAGCGGTGGTTTGGGCCTGCTGTGCCGCATTGGCTGCGCCTGTGATCTGGTCATTGACCTGCTGTGCTAATTTATCTCCTGTGATGGCCCCAGGTGCGATCTGTACCCCGTTGATGGTACCAACGGTAATATTGGCCGCGTTGAGGTTCACAACCTCGATCTGGGCAGCGTCCAGCCGCCCGGCGGTAATCTTGTTGGCTGTCAACCCAACGATTTTCGCATCGGTAATACTACCGTCTGCAATTTGTGTCGTACCAATAACACCTGTGCCGATCATCGCCGTGGTAATACAGCCATTCTTGATGTTGGCAAGGTCGATGTCTGCTTTGCCAATAAGAGCCGTGTCGATTTCTGCGACATCGGCTTTTAAGTTTTCAATGTCCGCTGTTACCGCAGAAAGGTCTCCAATCTCTGCCACGTCTGCTTTTAGTTTTTTAATATCTGCTTCCGTCACAGTCAGCTTATTTGTGATCGTCACATTTTCAGCTTCTAAATCACCAACTCGTGCTACCGCTGCGGAAGCTTCGCCAAGCGCTATATCCGCGGTATCTTTCGCGTCATTCGCTGTGCTATTGGCCGAACTGGCGGTTGTGTTGGCTGTGTTGAGACCTGTGGCCAACGTCGGTGTTGTGTAGGTTATTCGATCATCGGACCAACTGCATTTGTACCGGCTCCAGATGTATTTTCCAGGCTCCCAAGCTGGGCATACCGCCTGCCAACTTCCGCCGGCTGGCATGGCATCTGATGTTGACAAGTAGAACTGTTCTTCAATCGCAGTTGCGGAAACACCCTGCTCGCCCCCCGTTCCGTCAAGGACATGTGTGATGGTCACTTCGGCGGTTGTGAGCGTGCTGCCTTCTTTATTTTTGGCCGCAAGCTTATACACGGCTTTGCCAATGACGTCTGTCGCGGTGATTGTAATTGAAGGGGCGGCGACCGCCGTCTGGGGTGCATCTGCCCGAACCCAGGTTACTTCAACAGCGGCTGTTACATCCACATTGCCTTTTAGCACACGTGCGGTCAGGGTCGTCTCACCCTCGCCGTTTCGAAAGACCGTGCCGTTATTGCTTAAGATTTCCGCAGCGTAGGGCATTGCCGCTTGTATTAAAGCGTCTAAGCGTCCGGTTATGTCGGCAGACAGCTTATTTTCCAAAGCCTTGAAATTGGAAAAGACGTTTTTATTTTTTGTTGGGTCGGAAAAAGAAACCTCCTGCTCACTGACCCGTGCCTCCAAAAGCAGTGTTGGCACAAACTTGTCATCATGGATTTTAACGGTATCGCCAATTTCCAGTATGAGGCTGCCTTCCACCTCGTAAGTGACTGCCGGGACACTGATTTCTTTGAGTTTTGCCAGCGCCTGGCCATACAGCGTATTGACATTGTCTGTCTCGTATTCCCATCGGTATAGAATCCAGGGATCATCCTTTGAGGATATCTGCGCTGGGTATTCTTCGGCTGTTTGAGGGGCGTAGATATAAGGCTGGCCGCTGTGTGTGTAATATAAAACCCGGCCATCCGCGTCATATTCGGTCTTTTCAATCCCCGTGATGCTCAGGCCGTCTTTTCCCTGCGGATAGATGGCGTTGTACAACCCTGTCTTATCCACGGTCCGGCGGATACCATCGATTTCTTTTCCATAATACAAAGTGACATCCTGGCGCCGAGTGCCTACCCCTTGATGGGTGTCGTCATGCTTTTTATAGATATTTAATACAATACGGTTCAGGGTGCCATCGCGGTTCAGCTCTGTGACAAATTCGCATTCCGCGTCAAATTTATTCACCAGCGACAAAAGTCTGGCCAGTTTTGTATCGGTCCCTTCCCATTCAAGGGAACGGCTGTAATCCGAAACTTCATTGATCCCCAAAACCAGGTCACTGAAATTCTGCCCGCCAACAATATCGCTGTTGTTAAAATACCAAACAAAGGGTTTAGCACCATCCGATTTAAACGCTGGAGACATTTCGTTGAGCAGCTCGAGATTCAGATTTTCACAATAACAGGCTAAATCGTCCTCTGTTTCCTCTGTCCGCATGATATTAAACAGGTAGTCCTGTCCTTCGTATTGAAAGGAGACATAGTTCTTTTCCGTTAAGTACCTGTGCGCCGCATTGCCTGTTTTCGGAACCGAAAAATCAAAGGTGCTGGTGGCTTCCGTCAGATAGCGGTGCCAGACATCATCAAAAAAGTGAAGTGTCCCCGGCTTCTCGTTATCAATAAAAGCAACGCGCTGTAAGGTCTTATCGTGAATACTGATTAACATAACCTACAACCACCTCTTTCTATACTCAACTGTGATTTCAGGCGGTTCTTGGCACCAGCTGGAGGTATAAAACTCAATATCGGTTTCTCCGGGCGGCAGCGGATAAAAAGCACTCCCGGTCACCATTTCCTCGTTTCTGGGAAGTCCGCGAACCGTGATGCTGTCGCTCTCGCAGTCAACCACCACCTCGCTGCCGGCAGAATACCGGTTTGGCACATCCCGCTGCTTCTCAACACGATTCTTAACCCCGAGGATCTTCCCGACATTCATGACCGTCACATAATTTTGCCGCCCCGCATACTGGCCGATAAAAACATACACATACCGTACCTTTTTATCTTTAATGGCCGGTATATCTAACGTATAATAGGCTCCCCAATAAAAGAACCTTATCTTGCTGCCCTCTTTGAGAAGATCCTCATAGCCGCGGTGTCTAAAGGGGTTGTGTTCAAAATAGACCGTTGGTTGAAATTCAAATTTTCGATACCAGCCGCCGTTACTATCAGACACTGTACCATTTAAGAAAACAACACGCGCCGTATTACCCGTCGCGTCCGTTTTACTCACCTCAAAACAGGCGATAAAGTCGTTGTTCTCATCAGTCAGAGAGACTTGAATAATGCCTGTCTGACCTAGAGCACCAGTCATAAACTGGGACTGAAACCACAGATAGAAATTCTTAGCGCCGACCTCGCCCTCGCTGTCTGCCGGCAGCTCAAGACGCCAGCACCCACCAAAGATCCCACCGCTGCTTGTACCGTGAGCATCCAGATACAGTGTCTCATAATCCTCCGTAGCCGGATCCACCTTGTGGACATTGCCAACCTTTAAGGTGCCGTTGCAATTGAAACCTGGGTTTTGAGGATAGGTTCCAGTATAAGGTTTAAACGCCCCAAATCCGTCCGTCTCCGTATTAAAAAGCGTCTCGGACTGTTCATAGGGCGTGGTGTCCGCCTCCTCGATATTCCCCATCTCGAAGGCCCCTCCGGTGTGCACGATGCCGATATAGCCGTTCTCCGCCTTGTGTTTGATTCGATAAACTGGATAAACAGAGCCGCTACCGTCGTTGTTAACATGCGCTACCAACTTGCCCTCTTCCATCTTCGCTTGAACGGTGGTGATTAAGTCAGACTCAAGGTAAGGGTCTGCGCAGTAAAATTCGATCTCGCCAACCACGCTAAGACAGCCAGAATCCGGGGAATCAATCCGAGATAAGGTTCCCGTATAATGGGCGTTTGGTTCATCAGCAAAACGGAGCTTGTGGTTATCGCCACTACAAAAGGCTTTGAGTTTTCGGTAGCGTGCTATAAAGTTACGGGCTGTATAGGCTTCGAGTTTATAGCGTATGATAATGGTACGGCCTGCTTGGCGTTTTCCGTAGTATTCCATACCATCCATCCCAATAGGACGGTCTTCATCGGAAACGCTATACTCCAAGGACTCACGGCCAGAAACAGAGAGTGTTTTATATCCCTCAACAGCGTCTTCAATATAGACACCATCAAGAGAGATGGCTTCGTCGCTTGCATTTCTCGCATCATACATCCGTCAATACACCTCCTATCCGATTTCTACGTTTTTCGTCAAAATCATTTTTTTCCTTTGAATACTTTGCAGTGCCATATCCAACCTTCCGACCATCAAGAATTGCCTCCACAACCGCCTGTACCACAATCGGCCTTTTGGCTTCCTTTTTGGGCAGCTGTTCCGCGCTCGCAAGGGCACTCTTGCCGCGGAGCATTGATTGGCGAGGGACCACCGACACGGCCATTTCACCATCAAAGCGCGTAGACATAAGATCATCGGTTAAGCTTGATAGCGTCTTTTCTACGGCCGGAAATCCTTTCTGTAACCCTTTTGCAAGGGATTGCATGATCCACGCCCCATTGGGAACAAGAAGTGCCAAGTCGTAGGCTTTCGGTCCTTTGTGTTCAGCAATCCATGATCCGATGCCAGAAACAAAGTCTTTAACACCCTCAAAGGCGCTCACAAGCCCGTTTTTCAGGCCTTCGATTATGTTAGCGCCAGCGTCAAGCAGCCATGAACCGGCATCTGAAAAAAAGCCCTTGATCTTGCCCGGCAATCCGCCGACAAATTCAATCACGGTATTGGTTGCATTGGATGCGCCTGTTGATAAAGCGTTCCATATACTTGAGAAAAACCCTACGATTCCATCCCATAGACTTCGGATTGTGTCCCCTGCCCTTATAAAGAAGTCACTGATACTGGAAACGAGCGACTCAAACCCCGATGACACAACGCCCCAAAGCCATTGAAAAAAACCAACAAGGGCAGAAAAGCCCTCGGTAAGACCTGTCCAGAATGCTTGTATCTTATCAAAAATTGCCCTCCAGACCGCAGCCCATATTTGTTGCATCGCAACAAGGGCCGGCCCAAGAATATTTCCGATCCATGTCACGATCTGTACAATCCAGGCGACAACCTGAGAAAGAATTGGCAGAATAACATTTAGACCATCTACAATAACACCGAAGATAATCTCAATGATCGGGCCAAGTGTGTTACCAAGCATTTCCAGCAATGGTCCTATGGTTTCGGATATTTTCCCAAAAGACTCCGCAATTGCATCTCCAAGACCCGCCACGGAAATTGTATCGAAAAGGTCGGCAAAAAAATCAACGACATTTGTCACGGCTTCGATCAGGCCGTCAAAAAAATTCATGAATGCAGGGCCGATATTGTTGATGATTGGTTCAAAGGCCAATTTAGCAGATTCATAAAGTCTTCCAAAAGCGTCACCAAGTCCGCTTTCTTTTACTCTTTTAACCATTTCGACAACAACATCGCTAACCCCTTTTATGACACCGTTAATTCCTGCGAAAGCCTTACCGATGGTATCTTGGCCAATGGCGTCAAGCACGTTGGCAATCCCACGGGTTACAGCGGTTTTCATATTTTGCAGCTGCGTCCCGATGCCGCCTGTAGCGCTTTTAGCTTGTTCTTCAAACGACGCAAAGGCGCCCGTTCCCTCTGTGTTTAGCTTCATAATCATATCCATAAATTCATCCATGGATATGGTCCCGGTTCTCAATCCTTCTCCCAATTCATCCGCACTCATGCCCATAGCCTGTGCCACTTGATTGAGTTGAGCAGGCATAGCGGTTTGAAGCGAACGCCATTCTTCCATGTCCATTTTCCCTTTGGCATAGGATTGTGAAAGCTGCTCCATTGCTGCGCTTTGGATCTCAGTGGATGCGCCCCCCGCCAACAATGCGTTATTGAGTGCCAAAAACATATCCGTTGATTTGCCGACATCATTGTTTTTAGACGTAAATCTCTGAACGCTTGACGCCGCGGCATCAATGCTGGTGGGCAAACCGGTAAGCTTATCGCTCATTTTTGTAATGGCTGCCTGGGAAGCTTCAGCGCTAATGCCCATGTTCGACATGACTTTTGGGAAGTTGTTCATGATGTCCGTACGTTTAATCGCCCCATCAAGGGATGCAGATATGGCGCCGATGGCTTTCGATGTGATCGCCCCGGCTACCCCGGCAATTGCGCCAAAACCAGCAAAAGATTTGAACGATGAAGAAAATTTTTCAGAAAGTGTATTTGATTTTTTTGCAGTTTTGTCCAAGGAATCATTGTATTTATCTGTTGCTGTCTTTAGATTCTCTTTTGCCGTAGTTAATCTTTGGGTCGATGATTTTACATTATCCTGGGCTGAAGCAACATCCCTTTGTGCTTTTGATAAATTATTTTCAGCAGCTACAATTTTTGATGAACCACTTGCATGCTTTTCCCGAACTTCCGTTAGCTTTCTTTCTGCAGAATACACTTTATTCGCTGCTTCTCCTGCTCTGTTTTGCGCTGCTGTTAGGTTGTTTTCTGCGGCTATAACCTGGGGCGAACCACTTTTGTGCTTGGAATAAGCCTCAAACAATTTCGCCTGTGCCAATTCGACTTTTTTTGCAGCTTCAGCCGCCTTGTTTTGCGCCGTTACCAAATTATTTTCAGCTTGAATTATTTTTGACGAATCCGAGCTATACTGATTGCGAACTTCATTCAGTCTCGCCTCTGCAAGGAGCACCTTTTCTGCTGCGTCCGCTTCTCTTCTTCGCGCAGCGCTGACGGCCTGAGAAGCGCTTTCAACTTTCGATTTCAGGGAATCAAGTGTGCTAGTATTAATACCGCCAGTCATTCCGTTCGATAAACTCTTTCCGATCTTCTGACCTACGCCGGATAAGTTGATGCCTCCTAACTGTCCCGATATCGATTCCTGCGCTCCCTTAAGCGAGGGAATTAAAGTAATATAAGCCGACGCTAACTCAGTTGCCATTCTCCGTCACCCTCTTTCTGTGTAATATTTCTCGGCACTCCTCAACGGTTTTTCCTTCGCCTTTTGCTTCGGTTTTCCGCATTTCACCTGGCCGCATGACGCACTCCGGTTGGTTGCGCCCATTCATGCCATCCACAGTTGTAGACCAAAAAAAATAAGACAAGGTGTCCGCAATCCTTGCCAGCAAATGGTGCTCCACGTCCCAGGACAGCCTTTGATCCACAGCGCTCATACATCGCGATCTTAGTGGTAACATTGCTGCCAAATCGGCTGCCTCAGCGATTGACACTGTACAGCCGATGTCATCCGCGCTTATGTGATAATATTGCCTAAAATCGGCTCGTAACTCTGCGGGGTACCTTCTCATAAAAGTTGCGAGCCAAATCAGTTTTTTGCGCCTAATTCCTCCAGGACAGCGCCAAACCATTCCGACATTTTTTCAATGCTCAGTGTTTCATTATCGCCCTTCAATTCCGTTTTGATGCGGGTGTAATCATCCCCAAAAAGCTTCCTGAAAAGCGGAATAATCGCCAACGCATCACCTGCCTGGATGTCCGACATTGCCTCAATTGTTTCGATATCTTCTAACCTGGCCTTGGAAATCGAAACTTCTACGCCGTCCACTTTCACTTTATTAATATCATGAATTTTTTGTTCAGCCATTTTATCTCCTATTTCGCGCTTGCAATGTATTCATACGCGGTATTTCCGTCGCTGTCTGGTGCAGCCGATACTGTAATCTCGTAACCAATGGGCTCATTATCCTTGTAAACAACATCGCCCATTTCAATCACTTTGCCGACCGGCACGACAATTCGCTTTATTCTGTTTCCGGTGAGGATAACCTCCATAACGTACACATAAACGGACTTTTCTTTGCTGTTATGTTTAATGGACAAGCTCCCGGATTCAGGGTCCTCCGTGACATTCCCAGAACCGTAGGCCTGCTCCAATGAGGTCTTGTTTGTTTCGATCATCTTAAAAGCAAAGGTTTCCTCGCGCGATGTCTGTGTGTTTAACACAGTATCACCACCCCATGCTTTTACAGGTTCTGAATCGGTCGTGACAGCATTGGTAACGCCATCCTCGCTGATATATCCAACACATTTGTATGTTTCCGCTAACGGAGTCGCCGCGTCAGTTGGCACAGCTGCTCCTGAAGGTGCCACGAAAATTGCACCAGTCGCCAGCGGTTTCCCAACAGATACGTTTTTTGTTTCATTTCCCATGTCTTTTTTCTCCTTATATTGTTACTAAATCCACTACCAATTGGTAACGGGCCGACCCGGATTCTAAGTCCGGAAAATTGTAAATCGTATTGATAGACACTTTACAAATATCTTTTTCACTTGCCATTTGCACCATCGCATCCTTTACAGAGTATGCGAGTTCTGATGCATCAAGGCGTTTCTTGCCCCATGCCTGGATGGCCACGGTTGGACGGTCGATAACATAGTTATCAATGCCCCCTCCCGTACGCTCTACTGTTAAAAAGCGCTCTGGGCGCGTTGCTGGAACGTTCGCGTACGTCTGGAAGCCTCTTTCGTTTAAGTATGCGATTATTCTTGTCTCGATGTTCATTTTCCTGACCCCATCGCTTTCAGCAGTGTGTTATTTTTGGCGTTTGACCGGATCGATACAATGTCCGTTGTCTTAACCATGGCATGGGCCCGGCTCTTTCCGGCCTGTACATCGGCTTCAAAAGTGCCGTTCCCCATGCTTTCGGCGCTTCTTTTTATGCCGTTGGCACGGTGTAGCAGACCGCTTTGGACGCCAGCAGAATTTAATATCTCCCGCGCGCCTGAGCTGTTTATTTTTACTTTTACATTGTTAGCCATCGCAGCGTTTCACCTCCACAGGATAATTCCAGTCACCTGGCGTATTTTCCGGAGTGTAGTAGGTCGGATTTCCGATAACTTCCATCCACTCACCCCGTACCTTAAAGCGACAACCTCTAAATACATACCGCTCATAACCTTTTGGGATATGCAGCTTATACTCTGCGATATCCCCATCGGGGCGGTTAGAAACACTTGATAAGTTGTCCGTGGCCCCGGGCTCAACAAGCACGTTTTCAATGTCTTCTGTCACTGCAACCACAGAAGGATCCCCCATGGCATCTAGTGGCCCTTCCGCATATATTTCAAGAGTTACTTTTTCACCGGTGATCATCTAATGCCTCCAATTGCTGGCGAGATGCTCCCCATACGTTGAGCGCCAATACCTATCAGCTTTTTTTCGGCCAACGTCATATAGATGTCCCCAGTTGGGTTGACATAAGTCTGAGATTCTGAGTAACTCCCTGCCGTCTGCGCAAAGGTTGAAATAGGCGGTAGATCAATCGGAGACAGCATCGCCCGCTTAACCATCTCACAGTTAATCCCAACCAGCGCATCGCTTTGCAAGTCATTCTCAGGGTCGATCTCAACCCCACTTTGCTCACAAAGAAGCGCTATTTTTGTGGCGGCATCGGACAACAGCATCTCGGCCCGTTCCTTTTCGACGTCTGACAAGGGACGCCATCGTCTCTCCAAGTCCACTAATGTTGCGAACGTGACCATGCTTCTACCTCCTATTTTTCATCCGTTTCTTTAGCTTTTGTCTTTTTGACAGCTTTAGGATTGTCTTTTATGATTGCATATCCTAATTTCAAAAAATTTTCAACACTGTTTGGGTTAACCAAAACCGCTTGACCAGTAATCGGACACATCATCGGGGTCATATTGTGCCCCCTTTTTATGCGTCTTTGTCGGTCAGCTTAACAAAGGCAGTGGTATCCGCCAGTCTAAAGCCGAGCTCAATTTCGGCGCGAACCGCAAACATATTCTGCTGGAATAAGTTGATTGTGTTTTCCCCGTCGGTCAAAGTCGCCTGATCAGAGATCGCAATTTGTACGCCTTCGACCGTTCCATATACCGCTTTCGTCCAGTCGCCAGCATAACCAATCGTATTAGCCCCATCACTGGTGCCCGCCAAATAAGCTGCCTTTACAACCTGCACGGGATTGCCAAGAAGAACCGGGATGCCGCCGTCGGCCACGCTGTTAATAAACAGTGGTCGTCCATTGCCATCCTTCGCGCTAAGCAGGATGCTCTTAGCCTGTGGGGAGATTGCATAACCGCTAATCACATGCCCTTCCGCAGACACCGCGGCGTCTGCTGCCACAAGTCCAGCCCAAGGGTCAGTTTTAATGTTGACGGATGTCACGTCGCTTAATTGGTCGAAGTCGCTCCCGGGCTTTGTGGTACCACCAAACACGGTGCTGTCAAAAGTTTTTGCCAATGCATAGGGCAGGCGTCGGATTAACTCAGCGTAAAGTGCGCTGACATCACGTCGAAACTGGTTGCTAAAAGGTTCGATGACTGCAATAGTGTAAGGCGCCAATGTTTTGGTTCCCAGTGTATGTCTGGATACGGGTTTCTTATCCGTTTCCCCTACCCAGGCAGCCGTAGGCTCGCCCGTAATTGTCTGAATTTTAATCCCAGGGCCCGGTAATTCAATTTTTCGGGCCAACTGCATAACCGCAGAGCTTTCTAAAACCTTCCCCCAGATTTCAGTGGATACTGCTTCCGGCAACGTAACGCCGGTGGTTTTTCTGTTCATATCAATTGCCATGTTTTCTTTACCTCATTTCTACAATTTGTCGCCGAGTGCCTCGGCAAATAAATCCGCTGTTGTTGCGGTTTTGTGCTTTGGTTTTTGCCCGTCGCTTGGCACGACCGGAGCTGTTGGTTGTTCACCAATAAAAGCTTTCAGTTCATCAGCGTGGGCCATTAATTCTTCTTTTGTGCTGCCCCGCAGCAAATTAGCCGGAACCCCCGATGTGTCGGAGACTTCTTTTGCCCATCCTACCAGCTGCTCTCGTTGCTTATAAGCAGCATTTTCTTTTTCCGCGTTTTCGAGGCGTTCATTTAACTTTTGCATCTCGGTCTTTTGGCTCTCTTCAAAAGCATCATACTTTTCCGCTTTCTCCTTATAAACCTCAAAACCTTCATACTTTTTGCGCTCCCTGGCAACGCGTGCGCCGATAATTTTGTCTAAATCTTCCTGGGACCTTATGGGCTCAAAAGTATTTTCTTGATGGTTGCTTTCGGTGGATTCAGTCCCATTAATCCATTCTTCACTCATTTTATCTCCTATCCCGCCTTTTGGCGTATCGGTGATTTCCGCTCACCGCGGCGTAAATTATAATAAAAAAGAGCTATTAAGCCCTATATAAACTGTTTTATTTGACGTTGTAGTCTTTTCGCATTTGCGCAAGTATATCCTTTGTGGTATTCGCATCCTTATCTGCCTTATCTGCCTCTTCGACCCTTTTCCTTGATTCGAGGTACTGATCTTGCAGAGATTCGGGGTCATACCCTTCTACATCCTCCACTCCCGCAATGATCTGGCAATCGCAGTCGTTGTGAAACTGCATCATCTCTCCGGCTGTCTGTTTAGAAACATACACAAACCCCCGGCTGGCCAGCATCATGCAAAAAGCGCAGGTCTTTGCCCCAGCGGGAACCCGCGCAAACTTCACTTTGTTTTTTCTTGCATTGTCAACCATTGTTTGATGCGCGTGGTTTTTCGTTTGCCGCGAAATATTTTTATTCACCTCCGGCAGTGGGTCGGCGCCCAGCGCGTCGTATCGGTTTGTGGCAATCGCATACCGAATTGTTCGGTCTAAGCTATCAAGGTCAATCCATTCCGACGCCAGCGCGTTACCGATGCCGGTCTGCTTCTCGAAGAACTCAGCGGCGTTCAGAGAAGCCGCGCCGCCGTATTGGCGTATCAGCCCCTCCGCGACGTCAAAGATCATGTCTTTGTACGGCCAATAATTGCCGTCTTTTATGTTCAGCGTTTTTAAAAACCGACTAAATTTCTCCGACGCTTCACCCGCCAGCTTAATAGTGGTTTGCCCGTAGCTTTCCAGTTCTCTACTACTCAGTATTATCTTCACCCCCGTTACCGTTACCGCTCGCCATAAGCGCTTCAAGCGCCTTTCGGGACTGGAACTTTCGTTTATCGCTTAAGAGCCTTGTAATCTGGCTTTCTGTGTATCCGAGCTCCTCTAACGCCACCTGGCTTTCGGCAATCCACGGAATCGCGGACACCTGCTTAATAATTGCATCGGATTGGCTAACGACCGATGGAATCGCCGGGTTTCTAAAGCGTGGCTGCATTTTCTTTGCGTTATCCGGCAGGGCGTCGATGGTTGTATTCGCCGATATCGCCGCCACCAGCAAACCGATATTTCTTAATGCTGCCCCGTTTGTTTCGTTTAGACCTTCCGCCTCGATGATCAAATCCTCTTTTGCGGCATAGATCGCTTCTGCTGACGCCGGGTTATCGTGTATCACGCCCAGCGATGATATCGGAATGCCTGTTTCTCCGGCAAATTGGGCGGCCAAATTTCGCATGTAGTCCATGTGTGGCTGCATGGAAGCCTGGGGCAATTGCCCAAAACTCGGGATATCCCCGTCCTCGTCCTTCGATACCGCGAAGATACTTCCGATGTACGCCTCCCACTTCGAATTTTCCTTAAAGAGCTGCGGATCTGCCCCCAAAAGATACTTTTGCGGGCTTGTGAAAAATTCGGATGATACCTCGGTTCTTACAGCCGTACGGATAGCGCTGTCTGTGATTGACATCACCGCCCGGCTCACCCGGCTTTTTCCGAAAGGCCTGTCAAGTGACGGCCTGTAAACCATGGGCTCCATTAGTGGCCGCCCCTGCTTGTGGGGCTTGTAGTCCGCATCCCACGTGTTGCCATTTCTGCTTATCTCAATGATTGCGCTATTCGTGTACAGGTTTATCTGGGTCGGCTCTCTCGTTTTTGGGTCGACGTCAACAATCGTCAGCCCGCTTTTTATTTTCTTCCGGCGGCTGTCCCACAGCGCGGCGGCTGTTTCGGCATCGTAAGCCGACATCACCACCGGCGGATCGCCCGCACCACCTTTAGACACCGTAATAAAAGAGCACGAATGGATTAATTCGCTGGTTGTCGCCTGCCTGTAGAGCACCGGGAAATTATTTTGTTTTAAAATATCGTTGATGCCGTAGTCGTCCGCTTCGTCTGGCAGTACAAACCCATCAAAGCGGCTTCTGGCAGATAACATATCGACCGCTTTCGCTGGCCAGCCAAGCGCGCACTCCATTTTTTTTAGCGCTGGCGGTACCGCGATGCCCAAGTCCTTGAGCTTATTTTTCTGGTCGTAGTATTTCTTTTTTAGCTGGTTTCTCCCCAGTTTCCACTGCCACACTTCGATTAGCTCGCTAAACGCCGTCTGGTCTTGCGGCAATAGCCCGCGAATGTTTCCGGGCTTAAAATCAAAAATGCTGTTCATCGGCACCCATTCTTCCGTCATATCAACACCTGCTTTCTTTGTGGGTTTCGTTTGGTGGTGCACACCGACCAATAAGCCAGTGCCGCCGCCTCTATTAGCGTGCTGTCTACTTGCTTGCTGCCAAAAGACCACCCGCCATTGCTTCCGATCAATCTTTTTTCGCTCATTAACGCTGATTCATTCAGGGCGGGCTGGTTGAAGTGCGTCACCTCGCCCTCCCGGATCGCGTTTAGTAACATGCTGGCCGCAGCCACAACGTCGCCGGACTTCGGGATTGTGATCGCCCCTTTGGCGGTAATGCCACCCTCTCTTAGCCTTTCGACAAGTACCATCGACGCGTTGAGCCCGTCAATCGCGATAGTGGCCGCTTTAGTTTTTCGCTTAATCAACCAGTCTGCCAACCAAGAGATGCCGCCCGCCATGGAACGATTTTCGATAATTTCCACATGCGTCAGTCCTTTTTGTGGCTTTAATGCCACGGCCAGAGACACCGTTGCGCCATCGGCCGAAAATTTAACGGCATAGGCCAGCTTTCCATCTTTCGCCGGGCTTTCGGTCGCACATTTTTCCCATTCCTTACGGTCAATCACGGCGGCAAACTGGTATTTTGGCAGCCAGTACCCAAGGCGCTCCTGCGCGAAGGATACTTCGTTCATGGTCGAAATTTCCGCCCGGACAACGTCCACATCTAGGCGAATGCCAAGCGACGGGTTTGTGTCATACCATCTCTTTTCATCGCGGGTGTCCCCGACGCTCTCAACGCTCCATTCATTCCATGATACGTCCTTTTCTTCTTCGGTCAATGCCCCTTCCCGGATATGGGCGAATACGTCCCCAGATGTTTCTGGCCCCGGCGGCGTGCCGGTAAAGATAAATTGCGGGTTCTTAAGGGGGGAGCTGGACGCGGTCGCCATGATAGCTTTTAGTTGTGTATCCGTAAGCTCCTGAGCCTCATCGACGATGACCACATCGACTGTAAAACCACGCCGCGAGGACTTGGTTCGCGTCGAAAAATAAATCCCCGCGCCATTCTTAAAGAAGATGGCCTCTTTTCCCGCTGCCCGCCGAACCGACGACACCCTGGCATTTAGTTCCGGATATTTGCACTCTGGATCATCTTTTTTTTCGCCAAAGAAGTGTTGGACACGGTCAAACAGTTGCGTGACCGTTGAATAATCGTGCGCAGTATAAAGTATTTTCTCGCCCCGAAACAGGGTTCCAAAATTAATCCGGCTTTCCAAAAGTGCCGTTTTGCCGTTTTGCCTTGGACAGGACAGTCCATTTCGAATATGCACCCATTTTCCACTCACTCCCACCGCCAGCCAATCACTCAAGACATCCGCCTGCCAGTCATCTAATGTGATACCCATCGCACTCGACAAGCGCATTGCTTTTTTGCAATCTGTGTCATCATACGGTTGGCTAATGTGTATCCTTGGTTTTCTGCTACCGCGCATCGGACTCAAATTCAGCAAATAAAGCCTCAAGCTTCGATTCGCCGCCCTCGTCAGTTTTTGTTTCGGTCATTTCGTGGATGGCTTGGATGGTGTCGCGATATTCTTTTGATAGCTTTGCGATGATTGTTGTTGGCGTGTCTTTAGAAAATAGGTTGTCATGCAGCAAATCACGTAGCTCAATCAATCGCCTGAGCGTGTCACTGTCTCGGTCATTAAGATCTGCGCTTTCGATCAACGCCTCGGAGGTCATGACGGCTGCCGGCCTGTCGTCTTTTAGGCCCAATGCCTTCACGCGACTCTGGACGCTCGATTTTGATCGCCCCAACTCCGTTGCAATATCATTGAGAGAATACTTCGGATAATTCATACGTATGTATTCATCCTCTTTAATGGTAAACTTTCTTTTTCGTACGATACGATCACCTCCTAAAAGAAAAAAAGCCCTATGCCGCCGGGGTGAGGGCTGCCAGAGGGGAGGGGGATACCGCCCCATGCCGTCACGCTCAGACGCTTTACCAGTTTCTCGATTTTGGTATGGGCCGGTTGATGCTCTGGGTTACCTGTGTCTTGTTTGACTTTCTTTGATTGCAAGATCGATGCGTCAATTGTACGTTGTCTTTATCGTACGGGCTTCCGCCCTTTGATACAGGGATGATCTCGTCTACTTCCGCAGACATTGGGTGCGGTGTTTTTAAACTCTTATCTACTGGCTTGCCACACAGGGCGCAATGATCTTGCGTAGCTAAAACCCAACGCCTTATGGCGTCGCGCCTTGCTCCATTAGTTCTTCTTGGGTTTGGATATGTTGACATAAGATCACCTCACTTTCACGGCGCGAAAAAAGACCCCGGCGCCGTAGCTTACCGAGGTCGTGGTCCACTGATTACATTTTGTTTTTTCGGCACAAACAATTTCTCGATTGTCCGCCGGTTGTTGCCGGTTCCGTAAGCCGACGTCTTCTCTTTCTGCCAGATACACTCAAACCGGTCTTCTGGCATCCAATATTCTGAAATAAAAATGGGCTGCGATTGTTCGCAAGCCCACTCATAAAACCGTTCATAATCAAATGTTATTTTTCCGTATTTGTTTGTGCCTTTATAAGGAATGTCGCAATATACTGCGCTGTCTTCTAAAATCTCGACCGCCTGATAATCTCCGGTATATGTTTTAACTCTCTCGAACCCTTCCAAACTTTGCAGTCTTTCCAAACTTTCCAAACTTTGCAAACTTTGCAAACTTTGCAGGCTCTGCAAGCTTTTAAGATTTTGCAGGTTTTCCAGACTTTGAAGTCTTTGCAGTCTTTGCAGTTTTTCGTTTAATTCTGCCAATGGGGTGGTTAAATCCGGAAGCATGGTCTGCATCTTTTCATAGGCCTCCTGTGTTGGGAGAAGCCATTGCGATTCGCCGAAATAATGCCCGGCCATGCCGTTCGTACCAAGCAGCCGATCCACGTCCACCGCTTTTCTTCCAGAGGTTTTAAGGGCTTTACGCATGTATTCCCGTATATCACGGCTTAATACCTTGTAGACATTGTCTTTTATTCGCGCCGCATCGATTGTGCCGTCTTCTTTTCTTAAAACTTCAGCGCCGCATTCTTCGCACAGCTTTTCCACTTCTGTGCTCAGCGCTTTAATATCTTCCTGTACTAATGCAAATTCACGAACAAACTTTCTCCAATGCAGCCGCGCTGCTTTCGGCGTCTCGGCAAAGAACAGATGGTGCAGGTGCTTTTTAAAGCGCTCAATTTCCGGCGCATAGAGATAATGCTCTCCATTATTCCCGAAGCTCCAGCAATATTTTACATAAGGGTCCGTCTCCTTCAGCTCGGAAAACATCTCGCGGCTGATCCACCGTTCTTCATTTCTGTATTTTCCACCTACGGCGTTTTGAAAAAGGGTGACGCACCCTGGTTCGATGTCATTGGCGATAAAATCCTTATATTTTCCGCTTAACATGGCGCAATGCGTCATCGCGCACCCACCTGCAAACAGATCGTAGAAATGTGTTGCTTTTGGTAGGATGGCCATGATGTCTTCACAGATTTTGTTTTTGCTCCCCTTATACGGTAGGCCGTACTGCATGTTTTCCCTCCACGAAAAAAGACACCGGTTTCCCGATGCCTGTTTCAGTGCCATTTAAGTCACCATTGCTGTTTTTTATAGGGCCGCCAAGTCTCGCGTGGTGATCAACCCACATCCGGTCATTAAAGTTAACCAGATTTTAAGAAGTGGCGGCCTGCCAGCCGTTTAAGCCTGCGCAGATATGCTCTGCCGGTTTGTCACGGTGGCGATGTTAACATTTTTCGATGCTAACATAATAACACACTTCAATCTATCATTGTCTATCCACTTCTAATCTTTGTAATGCTCGTCCATGTAGCTTCCAGCAATGCGGCTCTGAATATCCCATCACAATCGCAATCTGAGCCCAGTCCAGACAATTAATATAACGATACTTCATCAGCCCTTCTAGTATGCCATCGTTCAGCCCCTCAAATGCGATTTCGAGCTCCAATTTGATCTTCTGGGATTCAGATACCTTTTCCTTGATATTATCCATAATTTCGGTCATTTTGATCACAATATCGTCTACCTTTAGGGCGCTTCCCCCTCTCGGCATATCCGACACCACCTGCGTGATCTTCTCCGCCCGAGTCCGCCACTCCTCCAGCTCCCGCTGCCAACTGTCGATGTCCAGCAACGCTTCTTTATACCGCCAAAGCCAGTCTTTCTTTTCTTTATTGGTCACTTGCGCCCTCCTTGTATGAAACCACAAGATGTGGTATAATTTCATTTGGGTTTACTAGGGAGCGCAAGCTTCCTTTTTTTATTACTCAATAAAAGTCAGATCCATCACTTCGTCTGGTATTACCAACCACATTTTTAAATTTTCGTGGTATGTCTTTACTTCAATCAACCACCGATTACAGCTTACCTTCAACTCCTGTAACGCTTGTTCGTCAATGGAGTCATTAAGCGACTTTCCTTCTTTACCAAGAGTCTCTTCAATATACGTCTTTTTATTTTGAAATTCTGGTATTTGTGCCTTCGTAATAACATACGATGCCCCTGCAAAAAACAGGTAAAAAGCAGTAAAAAGTCCAACTATTATAGAAACCACGGAAAGCCCTAACCTATACGCATTTTCTCCAACAAAGAAAAACACAATGCAAAGTGCAAATATAATTATTCCTGTAATTACACCAATCATCTTAACCTCCTATATCACTCCGAATCCCCTCAACACCGCCACAATTACCACCGTGATGATGCCGACCGGGATTCCGATAATTACCACACACCAAAGCAAACACCCGAGCCCGGCTGCGATGCCACCAAACAGAGAGCCGATCCACTCAGCCACTGTTATAAATGCTTTTGTTATTTTGTCTTTCATGCTTCCCCCTCTCTTACACACTCCCCACCACGATCAACCGGGCACTCCCGGCGCACTTCACAGAACTTGCACTTATTCGGGATAACCTCTTTAAAATTCTCCGCTTCACAGATTCCCGTTCGGTCGTATGTGCAGAACTGGTAGAGAATGCAATCTTCGCAGCGATTCACTTTATCACCTGCTCATAAAACAAAACCTCAAGCTCCCAACGTTCCGCCGCCCACTTTTCCTTCACGCATCCTTTTGATTTTTCCCAGTCGCCACACATGATAATCGCGTCACATTCTTCCAGGAATCCGAGGCACCGCACCATGACTTCATCCTCTGGTAAATATTCTGGAATCAATGTCAATGGCCGGACGAGCTTAATCTTATTATCTCCGGGATGATCTCGGCACACATAGCCCTCCTGGGATAGTAAGATCGTGTCTACACACTCTTGTTCGTGCCATTTATTTTCTGCCATCGTCCCCACGCTCGTGCACGGGTGGGACAGGTAGTATATTTTTGTTGGATCTAATTTAATCATTTGTATTCCTCCCTTAAACGTCCTACTGCATCATCTTAACGCCGCAGTTTTCGCAAACCGCCCAGATATGGCCGTTATAGTCTGATCGCGATACCGTTAAGACACCTTTACAGTCTAGACATTCGATCTCTTTACTTTCTCCCCATTTCAAATCTTTTGCAGCTGCGCTTATCTTTGTTAAGCGTTCGAAAGATTCTCTGAGATCCTCTTCTGTCAATACATCATTTTCTAATGCGTCTTTTAAGCTCATTTTTCCGCTCCTTCCCACGGCTCCGGCAGCTCCCGCCAGGCGATTACTTCATAGAGCTCGTTGTCGAAGAAAAATCCAGCGGCCTCTTTATAAACATCAGCGATAAACACCTCGTTTTTATGATTGTCTAAAACTGTACATTGGTAAAACCCTTTTTCCTCCGGCAAATCCCCCTCAGCCACAACGTGCCATTTCGTGTCTGTTGTTTCTGTTAATGGGCACCATTTCTTTCTTATTACACACGGTATTGATTCTACGCTCTTACATATTTCTCTGCCCCATATTCCAGATGCAGCGCAATTGGCACCGCCGGAGGACTCTTCTATGCAAAATCGGCAGTCTAAGCAGCTTCTGGGCATTTCCATATCAATCTGTACTGGCATTTTCTACCTCCTTACTTTTTTCTAAAATCTTAATCGCATCCATATCACCTGGCTCCCAATCCTCAGGACAACGCACATAGAGTGCACGAGTAAGTTCGGCCGCCGCAAGACAGGCATTTTCCATTTCACATTCCTCACAATAATGGTTGCACTCCGCACATGCTTCTTTTATTGCTTCAAGATTCATTTTTCAACCTCTCAATCCTAACTTCATCAATCCGTCGGTAAGCATGGTATGGCAGCTTTTTAAACTCAAAGTAGTCATTTAGAGCACGGATCAATTTTTCCTGTTCTTCGTCTATCTCGTTATGGGAATAGACATCCTCAAATTCGAGATACTCCGCATAACTCCCTTTTGTAATATCCTCACCTCCGTCAAGTTTGTCCATTATTCGATACCACTCATCGGCGGCAACGCAAAAGAACCCATATTTGTACGTGCTAAATTCTTCGTTGCTCATCTTCTACCTCCAACTCCGTAATAAAAACATCATCCGATCCACCACGCACACACTTTTCAATAATACAAAGTGGCGTTATTTTGCGCCGATAACAAATGCAATCTTCTTTCAAACACTCATAAAATCCCTGTTTGGTAAATTCTCCCTGTCCTCTTAAAACAGGAGGCACTACCTCAGTCCAAACGCGATACGGACAAAGCATTGTTCTTTTTTTCTTATCGGTCATTCTTCTACTTCCCGGTTCCAGCATTTAAAACAAGTAGCGTGCAAATACCACTGCTCCCAGTAATAATCATCATTATCATATTCAAAATACAGGGCCTTTTTATTCTGTTTGTGCACCTTTAAAAGCGCATCTCTTAATTCATCTGGTGTGTTAATGTTCACTCCCGCACCCCCTTCTTAATTTCCTCGAATTTCGCCAGCATTTCGGGCACTGCCGCTTTGGCCGCTTCTTTACTCGGGAAGCAGTTGCCCATGTTCAGCATGGCAAGGTCGCGCACATCATTGGTAAAATGGTATTGTTCTGCATCACCTTTACCATTAATAGTCCAAAACAACTCTCCCACTTTCGGCCCCCACGGGCGTTTTTGGAGGGTGTACTCTCCTTTTAATAATTCGGAAAGCACAAAACTATCTATCTCATCATTGTAAGAATCTACTATGTAAGAATCTACTATAGATTTATCCGTAAATTTATAGGGGCCAAAACTCCCAACTTCTCCATTTTCAAACAAAATATCAAATTCTTCCCCAATCTCCACGCCCAGCATTTGGGCGACTTCTGGCATGTAGTTTTTTCCCATCGTTAATTCTCCTTTGCGCTATCTAAAACCTCTGTCAGCCCATGTAAGAACTGTTTATCCTCCTCTTTGATTAAATGTATTAACTGCTCGATATTTAACGCTTTATCAGCCGCTGAGCGCCTTTTAAGCAATAAATCCCGATAGGTTTTCAATGCGCTTTCCAGTGTTCTCGGATAACAAACATTTTCCCAACGTTCAGCGCCTTTGTTTTCTCCGTTTTGAGCGATCTTTCTTTCTTGCAAAATATAGCAGCGATCGTCATTATCCAGACGAAAGTTTTCATCTAATCGAATCATTTTTTAAACCTCCAAATTTGTTTTCCACTTTACCACATCGTCAATCATATAGCTCTTGCGCAAGCTTAACGCGTTTCCGTGCGTTGTTTTAAGCTGAACCATCACGCCGACGTGTGTGTCGTATATCCTTACAATCTCTCCAGCTGCCCACCGAATTTTATGCTTTCCCTCAAAGGCTACCTGGACCGTCTCACCGATAGTCAGATTCCGGCGTAGCGCCTCCATAGAGCGACGATCCCGGTAGTTCCTAACCCGGTCATAGTCCACAACCGGAACAGGCTTTAACGACGCTTTGACCGGATTTTTCCACTCCGCCGGATCATACGGCCGCCCGATCCCCCGGCAGATTCGCTTTAACGTCCGCTCCGTACAGCTGCACCCGCGCATCACGCTGGCAATGGTGCTCTCAGAGATGCCAGACATTCTGTGAATCTGGTTGTTGGAGACTTTGTTGACGGCGGCCCATTGTTTTAGGTCAAACATGTATCCTCCTTTCAAAATATAACTTTTAGTAATGTTCACTCTTGTTCACTTGATTTTTTATTACTGTGAACCGCAGAAACCTGGTATTTATAAGGGTTCTAAGTACTTTGTTCACATGTTCACAATGTTCACACGTTTTTTTGCTCCTACGCGTATACGCTTCAGAATTCACAAAATGTGCGTTTAAATTTTTTCTTTTATATAAACCTTCTTTGCTACGTGAACACTGTGAACTGTGAACGCTCTTTTTATTCCTCTTCAATCTCATAAAAGCCCTCAAAGCCTTCCTGCACCCGGCTTTCATCCTGTTTTTCAAGAATACAAACACAGTTGGCATTATTATCATTAAAGCGCTTTCGCTTTGTTTTCCGGCCTTTATCCGTGATGAGCAGCCCTCTGATGTCCGCCCATTTCAAAAACGCAGCACTATTGTAATTGCAGTCCCGGCACATCTGGTCAAAAACATTTTTAATAATATAGATGTATCCGTCCTCTTTAAGCCCCCAGCATTCCTGTATAAAATCTTCATTTTCCCGTTTCATGAACCGATGGTGATTCCGCACGACCTCCCCCATGATAAACTCATAGCACCGCTCATTCTCCGAAATCTCCTTCTCAGACTTCAGCATAGCGGCCGTTTCCTCAATGGACAGATAACACCCATCCTCAAATAGGCAATCTGTAGCGATCCGGTCCGCGGTTAGAATCAGGGACAGGGAGATGCTCTGTTTCTGCATTTTTCCGCTTTTTTCAATCTCAGCCAAAAGCTCCCGCTGGATACGGCATACCTCCTCGGCGCCGATGTTCTGCAGGATTTCAATGAACTTTTTGCCCGCGAAGCCAAAGTTTTCGTTGAGCGTCCGTGCCACCTCGATGCCATTATCAAAGATTTTACTGTAGCCGGCTTCCACCTCAATGACCCGGTTGGCTGCCCCCGCCTGGGAGTATTCCCTGGTGATGGGCAGCTCCCCAGTGGTCAGAAAGGCGCAGTGCCAGTTGTAGTTCCGGTTTAGGCCCAGACTCCGGTTGGATCGGTCCTTGCCATTTCCCGAGCACATGGTGTAGATTAATGTTGAGAAATCGCCCTTATACTTCTCCATGACCTGAGCCGTATCGTCCATGATGTAAGGCAGATGATTGAGCATATCTGCCCGCACCTCAATAGCCGTCTGCGTGGAAAGGAAGTCGCCGGTAAAGGCGCTCTCCATAGACGGGTTTCCCCAGATCGAGGCGGCCAGCATCAGACAGAGGGTTTTTCCGCCCTCAGACTGGCCATGGAGATGGACGAAAAACGGCAGCGCATTACACATTTTGATGATCACACTGGCAAAGCTGGCAGCCATCATAATTCTTGGCTCGATTCGCCCTTCAGCGCGGACTTTTTTAACAAACGCATCCCATTTCTTTTCGCTGCCGCTCTGTCTTATGTCGCCGTATACATTGCGAAAACGTACGTCGCCGTCAAAGACAATGTTGCTGTAATAGGGGACAAATTCCTTGATGGCGTTCTCTCCATGCCACCCCAGCTTGGAGGTAGACACCCATTCAGGCAGGAGGTCCATATTGAAGTTTTCCACATCGGCCAGATACCGCACCAGGTACTTGGCGTTTTCGCTGGTCACAGCCACCCCGGAGTTGGCCAGGGAAATAATCTTGGTGCTGGAGGCGATCAAGTCCTTATCACAGATGATCTCCTTCCAGCGCTCCCCTTTTTTGAAGGCGAGCTTGATCTTTTCATCCCCAGTCTCCAGGTTGGTAAACCGCTCAACAGGTAAAATGGGATGGTAACAGGCCTGTACCTCCCCGAACATGCCAAAGGTCCGGATGCCGGTTTCACCGGCGAACCAGTTTCCGCAGCGCAGATCCGGGTAACATTCGCTCCCGAATTCTGTTTTTCTGTCCAGATTCTGGAGCATTCGCGCCCGGCTTTGCTCCTGGAGCTGTTTTTTCTGTTCCTGGAGCATTTTCTTCTCTTCCTTCAGATAGGCCTTGAGCAGACCAGTGAACTTTGTTTTCACGCCGAGCTCTGCAGCCCGGTCCGTCAGTTCATTAATGAGGCGCTGGCGGTAAATTTCGTCTTTTTCGTCAATGATCTCCTCAAAGGTGGTATCCTCCAGAATGGTTTCCTTGGTTAATTTTTCAATTTGCAACGACTTCACCGCCCTTTACACGATACTTTCAACCAGATATTTCTGGTATTCTAATTGGTGGCACGCCTCAACATAGAGTGGATGAAAGGGTTCATCCTCTGACTCCGGGGCGTATTTAATTTTGTTGGCGTCCAGGCGCCAGAGTTCTTCCAGAAGGGTCATCCGTCTTTTTTCAGCTTTCTCTTTTTTCCGCTCGGCGGTCCGGCGGTCATGCCGGAGCTTCGCGATGGCCCGGCGGCTCCGGAAAGCGCTGTCTTTTTTGTGTTGATTCCGAGAGGATTCTGCGGATTCCAGTTCCGGGTAACCTCCCCAAAGCCTGAAATGCCCATTAATCTCCTCCAGCGCCGCCTCAAAGGACAGGCCCCGGTATAGCTCCACAAAGTGTACCAGGCCGCCCTCCGCGCCGCAGACAAAGCACTTGAATCCGAACTCCGTAAAACTGAAATTCCGGTCCTTTCCGTCATGGATGGGACATGGAATCCGGTTGTGCCGGCTATTCCCGTCTAAGCCATACATCCCAAGAATCTCCCGCATGGTCAGGCTGGCCTTGATGAGGTCGGCCTTTTCCTTGGTGGTCATGGCTGCACTCCCAGCAGCTCTAAAATTTTAGGACCAGATTGCTCCGGCGTGCAGAATTCAAAGCGCACGCCGTGGCGGATTTGAACAGCATTCAGGATCTTATACAGGGTTTCGCCCTTGACCTTTCCGTGAACGTTGCGCCAGTCTTTTGCGTCCTCCAGACAGTTTGCTTTTTTGTCGATGACCAGAAAGATCAGTTCAATGCCATGCGCCTTTGCCTCCACGATCTCCCGCTTAACGCGGTCGTGATCCTTTGACGCAAAATTCCCAACACACTCCTCAAAGCCTTTTTTGGTGTCAATCACCCTTGACATATTGGTCAGCAGGCCATAATCACCATATGGAAGCTTGGACCGAAGGACGTTGATCCCACGGTCTTCGAAATATTGGTGTGCTTCTTTGTACTTATCTTTTTTCTGTCTTGTATCTTCAACGATGGTCAGCATGCTTCACCTCATGGCTTAAAACGGCGGCTCGTCGTCTGGGAGTTCGGCAAACCCGATCATCTCACGATCAGAGGCCGAAAGCGCTCTAAGTTCCGGGATTTTAAATTCACCTTTTCGGATCGCGTCTACGGAGCGCACGGCTTCCACATAATAGCGTTTTTTCACTTTTCCATCTTGTCCAACATACTCTTCATCTCCAATGGCCAATCCGACTGTTTTAGACAGCAGATTGTTTTCATCATTGTTAAATACAAACCCCGGATTGCTCTGTTTTACAGCGGTCAAAAATCCCTTGAAAAATGGCTGTGCTTTCGGCTTATAGGAGCGAATAAAATTCCCCGCCCAAAAGTTTAAGGAAGCGGCCAGACGGGTGAAATAAGATTGATGCTCCCCTTCAAGGATATCGAACTCAATTTTTAAATATTCCTTATCCGGGAAGTCTTCCACCCCTGTGATCACACAGATATACCCGCCGGCTGGCAGGCGTTCAAATTCTTCGGCTTCTTTTACGTTATTCCAATCAATGTTTTTCATCCTTCATTTTCTCCTTATATTTCGTAATATTCCCGAATGGTCGTATCCACATACTTCAGATCATTTTCAATTTTTAAATCTTCAAACATGTCCATCGGGGTTTTGCACGGGTTGGTTCCGTCCGACTGAGTTAAAAAATAATGCTTGCTGCCATCCACAAAAGCCAATAAAACAATCGAAAAGAGCCCTTCAATGGTAAGCTGGTTATCCAGCATTTTCCCGAGTGTTTTGGCTTTGAGACGTCCTGTATCCGTGCTTTCCACATGGTGTAGAAAATATACGATCACATCCTCCGGCACATCATTAATGGCGCATTCAATTAAGCTTTCAAAATTCAAAGCCATGTCTGTAAATTTACCGTAGCCTGTTTCCTTTGCTTTCCGAAAAGACTCAAACGCCATCAAATACTGGCTGTCGTCAATCACATAGGTTTTTAGTGACGCCTTTTTTAAGGACGCCTTGATGACCTCGTAAGAGGTTTTATTGGTAATGTGCTCGAATTTCTTTCGAAACGGCATGGGCTTGCTTGCCACGTTAAAAACGCCAATTTCATCCTCCGCAAAATTCCGGAGGGATGTGGATTTCCCACTGCCGCTTTCGCCTAAAACTAATACTGGTATTCCCATGTTATTCCTCCTCAATAATCTCACCCGGACAGCTGTTCCCAACGCCGATCTCAGGCTCTAGAATCCATTCCTGTGTCGCCTCACAGATATAGCGCCTCAGCCCCGGCTCATAGCGGAGCATATGGCAATATTTGCAGCATGGCGCATCCCCGGGAAAGGCTTTTCTAAAACGAAACTCAACAATGGTGTAGTGGGATACCCCGTTCCTATACCGGTCATCCATTTGTGTTCACCTCCATCGTCTCCCGCACATACCGGAGCACGGTCTCGATGTCCGCGGTCAAATGCGGGTTGCCTTTTAGCATCTTGATTTTATAGGCGTCAAGGCGTTTAGCGGCCTCAAGCACTTCTACGTTACGTTTCATCGTCAGCCTCCTCGTACATCACACACCCTAAACAGTAGGCATTATTCCCGGCATACCGGCACGCGCGCCCGGTATAAGGGCACCGCATGTCGCTTATCGCCATTTCTGCATCTGGATATCCCGTCAATAAAGCCCTGGTAATATCAGGATGCTCGATCATTTTTCAACGCCTCCAGCTCAGCCCGGAGTTCATCGTTGCGGTCTTGGAGGCATTTATTTTCAACTTCCTTCTCCGCCAACGCGTTTAGCAGGCTTTTGAAATTTTGTTCGCTGATGTTTATCTGCTCTTTTAAAAATTTAATATAATCGCTAACGTCTCTTAATGTGTCTTCATAGTCCGTTTCTTTTTTCATTTGCATTTTTCCTCCAAAGGGTATATACTTGCATTAGGTAACTTTTCATGTTGCTCCCACATGCTGTCAGGCTGGGGAGCTTTTTTTATTGCCGCAGATATACGCCACTGCGGCGCTGGCATGACATTCTAATCCATTAAAGCAATTCAGGCAGACCGCCCGCTGCCGTGCCGGGATTGCCCGTAGACAATGACAAAATCATTACTAATTTTTTAAACAGTTGCATGGGGTGAGCGGATTACCCGACGCTCCCCGGGGCTGTTAATAAATAGCTTTACAAACCGATTTTTATTGTTTTTATTTCCGCATTTTGAGCCTGCGGATAAGGCTTAACTTAAAGTGGTAATATGGCGTCGCACGGCTCTTACTATGGTGGAATGCCTGTGTATAAGATCATTGTTTTTTCTCCGTTTCTGTGGTAAAATAACCACGTAACATATATCTGGTCCCTAATGCGGTGCTACGCTTTTGGACCTTTTTTTAATTAATAGAAGCTGGTTTTCTTCCCGCCAGTATTGGGTAAATTGACGCGCATGTCGAGCCGATTCTACGGCTATCGAATAATGCTTTTCGCAGAGCCGATGCCCTGGCAGGGCCGGTTCCTCGCAAAAACGGCACAACCCTTTTTCTGTGCGGAGGTCTCTGGGATCACCGCCTGTTTCAATTTTCTTTTTCTGGGCGCGCTTCTGATTCTTTTTTTTATTTTTGACATAGCACTCTATACAGAAAATTCCCTTGACTGCTTTTTTCCCACACGCAACACACAGCCCTTCTGCTTTTCGCTGCTGATAGCGTTTTTTGTCGTATTCATTCTTTTTTTTACGTCTTAATTCTCTATCTTCGTCGCTTAACCGCCGGTAATACGCCCTGCCCTCTTTTTGATTTTTTTCCATGCATGATGGGCAGTGTACATGTCCTGGAAACACGTCTTCTCTTCCACACCTCGTACAGACGCCAAGACTCTTTAAATAGTAGTAATTATCTATCTGCCTTTTGCTCTCTTCTTTCTTGCGGTCTTCCTTTTGCTTTTGTGGTGGAATTTCCGGCTTGATGGTTTTATTCAATGTTTCTTCGGCCATTTCCCGCTCACCTCCTTAAAAATCTCAATCCCCACCGGCACTAACATCAGCCCGATCACGGTCAGCCAGACGGTCATCTCTGCGAGTCTCCCCGCCCAGTAAATATAGATCAATCCTTCCATAGCCACCCCTTATTGACCGCAAAGCGAAGGGCTTGATAAATTGCGATGCCCATCAAGACAAAGGGTAATCCGGCGTAACTTAGGTTCATGAAGCGGCCTCCTTGAGCACCACCTCCCCTGCGGTTTTGTCAATCCATTGTTCCAATGCTTTTTTGCTAATTAAACTTCTACGACCAATCTTGGTTACTGGAAAACCTTCGGTTCTTGAAAGCCGGTACATTAAGCTTTGGCTTATACCGAGTATCTCCGCAGTTTGTTCAATACTTAACATTAGTTGATTGTTTTCTTCGTTCATTTTTTTATTTTTCCTTTCTCCCAACCAGCACGATTAACGAGGCCGCAAGTAGTAAAAATATGCTTGACGCGAACTTAATACTTGCCGTCTGTTCGAAACCGTACGAGTTACTATATATACTGGAAAGGAGGATTTTTAATGGAGTTACACTTCTCAAAATACTTATGAAATGCGGCCCCGTTAATACTGCTGGCTGGGTGTGCTGGCTATATCGTTCTAAACAATAGCTTTGTAATTTCGACCATCGCATTTACTTCTGCGTTGGTCGGATTATCTTTATTTGCAGTCCGAATAACGAATATTGACAAATCCGTTACCATCTCCTCATAGAGAGACTTTTTCTTTTTGCTTTTTTTCATTTTTATCTCCTCTTTGGTTGGGTTAGTTGTTGCTTTTTGTTTCTCTTAAAATATGCTATAATAGTGCAAAAGGTGGTGATGCACTTGCCGGCGTGGGTAGGCACTATAGCAGATATAGCAGGAATTTTGAGTTTTTTAATGTCTATTGTCCTATTTATAATTTCACACAGTATATTCAAAAATATCGAAAAGCAACGCAGTCAATATAACAATGAACGTGAGAAGCTGTTATCTTCCCTATTAGCCCTTCGCCAGAATGTTTTCGAAGACGATTTATGTGGCTTAGAATTAATAAGCCAGATCCGAACTTGTATTTTTGAATATCAGCAGAAATATTGGAAGATTTCCTCAATACGGTGCATCGTCCATTCCTTTAAATGTCTCTATAGACTTAAAAAAGGAATTACTGAAGATAACAAGAGGGCAATTTGCGGCAACTTAGATTATTTAATTGCTCGTTTAAAGAAAAAGGAGTTTTCTAACCATGAACAACAAAACAGTCAATGATTTTATTCAAAGCGCTATTCAAAAGACTAAAAGGAAGGATCTTAAATGGAGATCGCTGAGCGGAAAAGCTGACCTGCTAAAAAAATCATCTATTGATGCACAGCTATCCGCTTGTCATGGAGTTGCTTCAACTATTAGCGCCATGGTTGAGCCATCAATTAATTATGACTTCAGTTTTTATGCGGATTACAAGCAAGGACGTGTATTCCTTTTGTGTTGCGATAGACCAGCCCTAGGCATGGCTGAGCAAGGTAATCTAAAATTGTGTGTTCAAAATAGTTCTTCCCCATTTAGCAAGGTTCTCGCCGAAACACCCGATAATGATATAGAGATAAACGCCCAGCTTAAGCGTCTTTACAATATTGTTGTTGAATATACCAATGATTTAGATGCGTTTATCGATGATTTTATCAATAGTTAATATTTGTTCGTCCATTGTCAGTCCGCCAGATTCATCTTTGAGTCTGGCTATTTTTTCTTCTGATTCCCTGAGCAAAATTACTTCTAGCCTCTTCACCCTTCTTTCTAGGTCTCTTTTAGACTCCAACAAGTCTGTTAAGAGCCATTTCGGAATAAACATTTTTTATCTCCTTTCTTGTCGGTTTGTGCATTTCTTCTCCTGTCCCACGAAGCCTTCCATTACAGCCTCAACAATTTCTTTTTGGTTATCATCCAATTGATCATAATGTTTTGCAACAAGATAAGCTTTCGGTGATGGCTCTGTTGGATTGTTTGATAATAAATAGTCCAAACTCACATCAAAATAATCCGCCACCATTTCAAGCTTCGTTACTCCTGGAGACGATGTTCTCCATTTTAATATCGTTCCATTTCCAAAATTAAGTTGGCGTTCCAAAGCTTTGATTGAAATACCTTTGACAGTGCACAAACGAAGAATTTTTTCATACATTTAATAAAAGCGCCCTCCTTTCTTGAATTTTCAGTGAATTAAATCGGAAAACCTCTTGACAAAAAGGAGAAAATATTCTATTATTAGAAATAATCAAACGACCAATAACGACGAATTTAATCTCCATATGCAGGAATTAATCACAATATAACCGATTTAATTCACTTTTAAGGTAAGTATAGCCGATTTTTTTCACTATGTCAAGCTTTTTATGGTGATTTTTTTCTTCTTTAGTGATTTTTTTCGTCCAAAGGAGAGAAATATGAATGTTCTACAAAGAATACAAGAACTAAGCACAAAGAAAAAAATAAGTATAACCGCTCTGGAAAAAGAGTTGGGTTTTGGGAAAAGCACAATCGCAAAATGGGGAAAAAGCGCCCCAAACACAGAAAAGCTAGCAAAAGTCGCTGATTACTTTGATGTGTCTATAGATTATCTGTTAGGTAGAGATCGCTCGCTCACCGAAAAAGATGAAAAAGACATCGCAAAAACAATGGATAAAATGAAAAAGCAACTTATGAATGAAACAGACTTGATGTTCGATGGTGAAGCCATGGACCCAGCTACCATAGAATTGCTCCTTCAAGAAATAGAACAACAGGAAAGAATCGTAAAGGCTGTAAATAAGAAATACATTCCTAAAAAATATAGGTGATCGTTATGTGCCATGAAAAAGATGTTGTTGATGGGCTCGTAAAAAAGTATAAAACTTGTGATCCTTTTGAGCTTTGCGATTGCATGAATATCTTAGTACGCTACAGCGACATTGGTGAATATCGAGGAATATATCGATATTCTAAAAGAAATCAATTTATTACAATCAATACATCAGTCCAAGATGAACTACTTAAGATTGTATGCGGACATGAAATCGGACACGCCGTTCTCCACAGAGGTATGAATCGCGTCTTTATGGATACGACCTTTTTTAGTCCGTCAAAATATGAACGTCAAGCCGATCGCGTCTCAGTCTATCTTGCATTAGCAAATTGGGATAAAAGAGATTTATACGGATTATCTATAGATCAAATCTGGGGCCTTACAGGTATCCCGGTCGAATATCTTCGCTTGATAATTACATAAGAAAGGAAATAAAATGAAAAAGTACCAGCCCATCATTGTATCAGCAATATTAATTTTATCGATGATCTGCGTTCCTGTATTAGCTTCAAACGGATCGTCCCAATCTTCCAAAAACACTACAGCGCAAGAAGTTTTTGCTGAGTCTCCAAACATTACAGTTGTTGACCAGTTTGGTATCCCAGTTTCAAATGTGAAACTGAATGTACTCTATGAAGCAGATGGAGATTCAAAAAATATCGAAGTAACCACACCACAGAATGGTTTTGTGCCTATCTCTGGGAAAACAGGAACATACACATTTACTGTCAGTTCCGTCCCAGAAGGTTATAAAATGACCGATCAAAAGGTCATTCAAACTTACCAGGACGGCGCGACCTTTAGCGGAAAGCAGATCACTGTCTATCGGAATGATGATAATAATCCGCTTTTAGGAAACACCAACTCGGTAGCAGACACCTCCGGTGGAAATTTCATAAATAACCCCACGGTAAATTTTAGCACCAACATTGCTTTAGAGTTCAGAACATTTATTAAAGACATTGTTAAAGAGGTTCTCCAAGAAATTGAGAATGAAAAACAGATGGATCCACCTCCATCTCCAACACCTACCCCACAGCCTTCACCGAATCCTGGTGACGCTCCTGAGCCTACCCCTACTCCAGCTCCTTTGGAACCTTCTGAAAGCTATATATGGCCTGTTGAAGGATATTCAGATTTACTTTTTCATTTTGGTGATAACGGCGATGGCATTTTTTCGCATGGAATCGGAATTGCTGCTCCGACAGGAACTCCTGTTAAATCTCCAGGCAACGGTAAAATTTTACGGGCAGGTTGGAATGGCGGTGGTGGAAATTCTGTCATGATTCAACTTGACGATAAAGATGCTATTTTATTCGCCCATCTCTCTCAGTACAATGTCGAATATGGACAAATTGTAAATAAAGGGGATATTATCGGCACTATTGGAAGCACTGGTGCAACTACCACGCCGCATTTATATTTCGCCTTTTTAAAGGATTCTGAATATGTAAATCCTTTAGACTATATCAAACCATAAAAAAAAAACGCCCCTGTGCTACCAACACAGAGGCGATGACATAGATTCCCGGGGTAAGCCGGTACAACTATCCCTAGACAAGATAATTGTACCACACTATCCCGGTAAAAATCAATTACCGGGCATTATTATGCCCAAAATTAAGGAGGTACAATATGCCGCGTACTAAATATCGAAAAAAGATTAAAAACGGCACCACATATTATTTTTACCGGCTTCGGCATAAAAATCTAAGGACGCCACGCGATCTCTATGGCCGAACTGTTACAGAACTCGAAGACAAAATTCGCCGTTTAAAAAATGAACTGGATCGTGGCGTTACATCTGAAAAGGCATATTTCGGCGACTACATGAAAAAATGGCTCAACGATGTCCATTTAAACAATAAAAAACAGGCAACCAAAACAAAGTATAAAGGGCTTTTCGAAAGGCATGTCCTTCCCTATCCCGTTGCCAATATTCAACTCAAGGATTTGACCGCTCTGGATATTCAAGAGCACTACAGCAAACTGGTCTCTGATGGCATCAGTAAGCCTACGCTCAAAACGCTCAGCGTCGTCATTAATCCTTGCATTCGCTATGCTTTTACGCAAGGAAAGATTTTGACCGACTTCTCACGTTCAATCGTGCTTCCAGAAGCGAAAAAGAAACAGGAAAAAAGCCGCCGTGCCAGCCAAGCTCTTTCGCTCGACATGGAAAACGCGCTTATTAAAGCCTGCTCTGGAACAAAATGGGAAGTATTTATTTTGACAGATCTAAACTCTGGACTTCGCCGCGGTGAAATTATGGCCTTGACATGGGATGATGTCGATCTCGAAAAAGGAATCATCGACGTAAATAAGACTTATGATCAGCGGAATAAGGATCAGCCTATTGGCCCTCCAAAGACAGAAAACAGCATCCGGCAAGTGCCGATCCCTCGTTTTCTTGTCGAAAAGTTAAAGCAGCATAAAGTTGAGCAAAACAAAAAGCGTCTTTTACTCTCCAATAAATATAAAAATCTCAATTTAGTTTTCCCTAATGATTTTGGTAATTACCTGGCTGCCACAACAGTTGGCCGCGCTCTCATAGAATTCGCCAAAGAAATTGGATTAGAATCTCTCAACCTTCACGATTTTCGAGATACCTATGCCACACGGCTTTATGAAAAAACAAAAGATATCAAAATGGTTCAGTCTTTGCTAGGTCACAGCGATATCGCCACAACAGCCAACATTTACACACATGTTTCATTGGAAGAGCAGTCCAAATATGTCCAAATTTTAGACGAAAAGGCTCAAAAAGCGAATGAATAAAAAATGAATATACACTCACTCATAAAAAAATAAAAAAAGCTATAAGGGGCAAAAAAGGGGGCAAAACGTCTTTGCTTTAGATATAAAAAGCGCCTGCAATCCGCTTAAATACTGGATTACAGGCGTTTACTTTACTATACTGGAGCGGAAGACGGGATTCGAACCCGCGGTCCCCGGCTTGGGAAGCCAGTGCTCTACCACTGAGCCACTTCCGCTTAATAAAACTGGTATTCTGTCTTTCGTGCTTTCGGCTTGTGTTACACTCCCGGACACTCCAAATCCCGGATTTGAGTGAACTTTGTATAAATGGTTCACCTTAAATCAAACCATAGATTTAGCTTCCCTACTTATCACTGAGCCACTTCGCACATAAGCAACTGCATATTATCTTACTCTTTTCCTTTGAAAATGTCAATAATATTTCAAAAAAATTTATGAACGGGCATAAGTAAAACCGATGTTTCATTATTTTCTTTTAGGATATATTAATGTAAAGGTATGCTATAATGCTATTAAGAATTTAATTAAGGAAGTGATTTTTATGAATGGGCAAATCTTTAATCCGATTCCCTTCGAAATAACGATGGATACTCTGAACGACGCGCTGAAGCTTCGGAACCGTAAACGGCTTTTAAACCAGGCGCAGATTCTGCTGGACCAGACGAATGCCGCCGCGGTGCCTAAGGCACTGATGATCTCCGGCTCTGTCGATGAAAAAACAGAAACGCGGATCGTGATCAACGGCGCGGCTTTTACAAGCCCGAAGCTTATGGCAAATCTGGATGAGGGCGATGCCCTTTACGCGTACATTGCGACCTGCGGCACTGAAATTGACGCTTACGCGGCTTCCTTAACGGATCAGATGGATCTTTTTATGATGGATGGTATCATGAACCTTCTGGTGGGCGCTGGAAAGGCCTTTGTATCAAAACAGGTTGGCAGTGCTGCCAGCTGGCCGGATATTTACGATTATGTTCCCGGCGCGGGCGAAGCCTGGCCAAAGGAGGAACAGGTCAAACTTTTTGACCTATTTGGCGGTTATCCGGCCGAAATCGGGGTTTCAATGGAGGACGCGGCCTTTGTCCTGCCCAGAAGATCTACCATCGGTATTTTGTCAAAAACGAAGTAATCTGCAAAGAGCCTGCAAGGGCTCTTTTTTAAATAAAAAAAGCCGCTGTATCAGCGACTAAAGTTTAAAATTGGAGGTGCTACCCAGAATCGAACTGGGGATAGAGGTGTTGCAGACCTTTGCCTTACCGCTTGGCTATAGCACCTTAATAATGGAGCGGAAGACGAGATTTGAACTCGCGACCCTCGCCTTGGCAAGGCGATGCTCTACCACTGAGCCACTTCCGCTTAATAATTAATTAACACTGTCTGACCACTTGAGGATTAAAGTGGTGCCCAGAGGCGGAATCGAACCACCGACACGAGGATTTTCAGTCCTCTGCTCTACCGACTGAGCTATCTGGGCTTGCATAAACTTGCAGTGACGAGTATTAATTATACCGTCTCAAGTTAATGTTGTCAAGTACTTTTTTAGAAAAAAATAAATACTTTTAGTTTATGTACAATAGAAATGGCGACCTGGAAGAGACTCGAACTCTCGACCTCCAGCGTGACAGGCTGGCATTCTAACCAACTGAACTACCAGGCCGCAGTACATAAAAAATGGTGGTCGCTATAGGGCTCGAACCTATGACCCCCTGCTTGTAAGGCAGGTGCTCTCCCAGCTGAGCTAAGCGACCATCAACTTGAGTACGTGCATTATTATACGGCAGCACGCACTCTTTGTCAACACTTTTTCACACAAATTTTAAAAAAATTTGAATTTATTTTTTTTCGGCCACAAACTGGACGCGGTCGCATTCGTTGCTTCCCTGCAGGAAGGTGCCAAAAGCGTAGATTTTAATATTGATAAAGCCCGCGTTCTTGAGCATGTGGTAAATTTCTTCTACTGTATAAATATACTGGCTCTGGCTTTCATCGTAACGGGAGTATCGGCCATCCTCCTCTTTTATAAAGAAGGAGAGGTCATAGTCCATACGTCCGGTTTCGAAGTCCGGCGAATTTTCCCACACGCAGTAGACATTGTCCAGGTCATAAACATAGGTATTGTCCTTGATAACCTCTTTAAACTTGACTGGGGTGTTGATGTCAAAAAGGAGCAGTCCGCCGCTTTTAAGGGCATCCTGGCTGCAATAAATGAAGTTCTGAACCGCGTCCTTGTCGGGCAGGTAGTTGACGCTGTCACAGCAGGAAACCACCGCGTCAAATTCTTCGCCGATCTGAAAATTACTCATATCCCCCATGAAAAAGCGGACATTTGAAAGGCCCTGCTCAGCGATTTTCTCATCCGCGACGGTCAGCATTTCCTCGGACAAATCCACAGCGGTTACCGCGTAGTCCTTTTTTGCCAGCTCACTGGTAATGTTACCGGTGCCGCAGCCAAATTCCAGCACGCTTTTCACTTCACTTTTCGCGTTCAGCAGCAGGCGGAACACGTAATCCCCCCACTGCTTATAGTCGATTTCACGCATCAGGTCATCATAGACCTGTGCAAATTCCTCATACATTCTCTTTTCTCCTCACTCTCTTTTTAAAGGGTATATTCTCCCGCTTTGGTAAGAATATTCATATAAACCTGAAGTCCTCTCAGAAGAACCTTTTCGTCAAAATTAAAGCCATGGGTATGGAGGTTCTGGGTATAGCCTTTCTCCTCGCTGCCAGTGCCGAGGCCCATGAAAACGCCGGGAATAGCTTTCCGATACATGGCGAAATCCTCGGCCAGCATCACCTTTTTAAACAGCTTCTTTTCACCCACCTCGCCGCACAAGGGCCAGATCTGGTCGAACAGGGCCTCGCTATTGATCACCGGCGGGTACATATCCACAAACTTGATCTCGATTTTACAATGGTACATCTGCTCGATGCCCCTGGCCATATCCACCATGCGCTGCTTCATGGCCTTTTGGACATCCTCTGAGAATGAGCGCACTGTACCGGAAAGGCTGACCTTATCAGCGATAATATTCATCCGGGTACCGCCGTTGATGGTGCCGATGGACAGCAGGGCGCTGTCGTTTGGGCTCACTGTCCGGCTTACGATTTTCTGAAGGCCCGAAACGTAGTCGGCAGTAGCTACAATGGCGTCGATCCCCTGATCTGGGTCGGCCGCGTGGCCGCTTTTTCCCAGGATATCAATATAAAATTCTGAGGTCATTGCCATCATCGGCCCCGGGGTGGTGCTGATGAGCCCTTCCTCTACAAAGGGAAACAAGTGGTAGCCAAAAATAGCTTTTGCTTTGTACTTTTCAAGCACGCCGCTCTCAACAATGGGGCCGGCCCCGCCCGGGCCCTCCTCGGCGGGCTGGAACACCAGCAGGGTGTTGCGCACTCTGGCTTCGGGGTGTTCCTTTAAATATCTGGCCACCAGAAGCACCATGCTCATATGGCCGTCGTGGCCGCAGGCATGCATCATCCCCTCATGCTCGGAAGCAAAATCCACCCCGGTTTCCTCCACGACGCTCAGCCCGTCCATATCAGTACGGATGGCGATGGTCTCGTCCAGCCCGTTCAGGCTTGGGATAAACAGGACAACGCCGGTATCGCAGACCTTCTCGGGGGTATAACCCAGCTTTTCAAGATAATCCATAATAAACGCCTGGGTTTCACGCTCATTAAAGCCCGTTTCCGGGATTTTATGTAAAGCCCGCCGGAGGCTGACGGCTTCCGGCTCATAGGCTTTGATGGCTTCAGGAAGCTTTTGGTAAAAGTCAACTGCCATGAAATCACTCCTTTTTTAAAGATTAAGCATAATTATATATTAAAGACCGGGATAACACAAGCGCACGCCCCCTCAGCCATTAAAAAAGATGACCTGCCAAAACGGCACGTCATCTTTTTCTATTAAGCGCTTCGGATACGCTCGATGTGCAGGGCCAGGTAGCTGACCTCCTTTTCGGTAAACTGCTCGCCCAGCTCATGGGACAGCTTTTCACAGATTTCTCCGGCCACCTCAAAGGCGTAGGCGCATTTTTCCTTTGTGAATTCGATCATATCGCTGTTGAGCTTCTCGTTATTGTGCACCCGGGCCAGCATACATTTAATATGGTATAAAAGCCGGTTGTAGGCAAAGGAGCCCCTGTCGATCCTGACGCCGCATTCCTTCTCGATCCGCTCGATGCTCTCCCGGATGATCACCGGAATTTTGAGCGACTGGGAAACCTGTGTGTCGCTGAGGGCTGAGTGAATGTACAGCGTAATGTAGCTGACCTCGTCGTCGGGAATGCTGTAGCCGGTACGCTCGCGGATAATCTCCCGGCCCTTTTCGGCAATGGCGTACTCTTCCTCAAAAAGCAGGCGGATATCCTCCGAAAAGGGGTTGGACAGATCCATCCGGCTGTTCATACGGACAATGGAAAAGGCGATATGGTCGGCCAGGGGCAACAGAATATTGGTATCCACAGCTTTGAATTTTTCCTCGGACAGGCGGATAATATCGTTGGCAATTTCCAGGTAAACCGGATCGACCGCGCTGATGAGCTTGTCTGAGGGGCCTTTGCTGGTTTCCTTTTGCAGATGGTATTTTTTAACGCTTTTCGGATCCTCAAAGGGCTGGTTGACTTTTTTATTAAAGCCCACGCCTTTCCCCAGAAAGATGACCTCCTCCTTGCGTCTGAGGTCAACGGCCAGAACCGCGTTGTTATTTAAAACTTTTTTGACACAGTACACTCGGTGTGTCCCCCCTTCTGTATCTTCTCGCAGAGCTGTAAAAAGGAAGGCCTTTCCTATTATAAAGAGCCTTCCTTTTGTCGTTCGCTGATGGTCTTGTTTTAGCTTTCTATCCTATTATACACTTATCCGTCAATTTCGACAACATCCATATCGGTGGTAGCGTCGCCTTTTGCCAGAATCTTCATATCCTTGCCTGCCGGCAGTCCGGTAAAGATCATGGGCACAGCCGCGGACGGGGCGTTGGCCTCGATAAAGGGCAGGTCGATGGTCAAAAGCAGATCGCCGCGTTTAACCGTATCGCCCTGCTCAACGTGTGGGGTAAAGCCTTTGCCGTCAAGATTGACTGTGTCAATGCCCACATGGATAAGCAGCTCTGTGCCGTCGGCGGATTTCATCCCGATGGCGTGGCCTGTTGGGAACAGCACCTCGATGGAGCCGTCACAGGGCGCGTGTACCTCGGAGCCGGTCGGGAATACCACAATGCCGTCGCCCAGCATTTTCTGGCTGAAGGCGTCGTCCGGGGTTTCCTCGATACTGGCAACGCGGCCGTCGATGGGGCTTGAGAAAAATTCGACAGTGCCGTTCTTCTCGGCGGCTTCTGGTCTTTCTCCGGCCTTTGTCGCTTCGGCTACGGCCACATCCAGTGACAGGTTATCCGCTTCCGGCGTTTCCAAAAATTCTTCAAGGTTTGACTTGATATTCGGTACGGTCGGGCCGTAAATGACCTGAACGCCCTGTCCCTTGATAACCACGCCGGCTGCGCCGCTCTGTTTTAAAAGGTCTTCCTTAACAAGGGATGAATCCTTCACCGTTGTGCGCAGGCGGGTGATGCAGTTGTCCAGATCCTCGATATTGTCCTTACCCCCGAGACCCACTGTGATCATGGCTGAGACAGGGTCGCTGCCGCCTGCGGCAGGGCTGTCTTCTGTGCCGCCGCTGTTTTTTCTGGCGTCGACGTCGGCCCGGGTATAGAGCTTGATTTCTTCATCGTCATCCTCACGGCCTGGTGTTTTCAGGTTGAACTTTTTGATCAGGGTTCTGAACAGAATCCAGTAAATAAAGAAGTAAGCCACGCCAACCAGCACAATATTGACCCAGTGGGTCTTGTCATTGCCCTGGAGAATACCGAACAGGAACATATCAATAAGGCCGCCGGAGAAGGTCATGCCGACCCCAACGTTTAAAATGTGCATGAGCATATAGGAGAGCCCGCAGAGCACACAGTGGATAATATATAAGAATGGCGCCACAAACAGGAAGGTGAACTCGATGGGCTCGGTAATCCCTGTCAGGACAGCGGTCAGGGCTGCAGATAACAGCAGGCCGCCGACAAGCTTACGCTTTTCAGGCTTGGCGCACTGGTACATCGCCAGAGCCGCCCCCGGAAGCCCAAAGATCATGAACGGGAATTTACCAGACATAAAGCGGGTAGCCTCTACGCTGAACTGGGTCACGTTGCCGCTGGCCAGCTGGGCGAAGAAAATATTCTGGGCACCTTCGATCATCTGCCCGTCCACGTTCATCACACCGCCCACGCTGGTCTGCCAGAACGGGATATAAAACACATGGTGCAGGCCAAAGGGAATGAGGGCACGCTCGATAAAGCCGTAGATAAAGGTGCCGATGTAGCCGGAATTGATGACCACATTGCCGATGGCGTTGATGCCGATCTGGATATAAGGCCATACAAAGAACATTAAAACGCCCACAACCAGGTAAACTAAGGCGGTGATGATCGGGACAAAGCGGGTGCCGCCGAAGAAGGAGATCACAGACGGCAGCTTAATGTTATAGAATCTGTTGGTTAAGGCTGCTGCGCCGAGCCCGACGATGATCCCGCCGAATACCCCCATCTGCAGGGATTCGATACCGACAGTGCTCGAGATGGAGCCGGACGGCAGCAGGCGGCTGGCCACAATTTCCGTAAAGGGCTGGTTCGCGGCTAAAGCGGCTGCCCGGGCGGTTTCGTTGGCGGCGGCCAGGGTTTCCGGCGAATAGGTGCCGGTCAGGCCGATCAGGGTACTGATGACCGTGTGCATGACGAAGAAACCGATAACCCCCGCCAGCGCCGCAACGGCCTTTTCCTTCTTCGCCATGCCAATGGCAACGCCAATGGCAAAAATAATGGGCAGGTTCGCGAAAATAACATTTCCCGCCTCGCTCATAACCGTTAAAATGGTATAGACGACGGTTCCCTCGCCCATGACACTGGTGAGCCCGTAGGATTCCAGCATCACTTCATTTGTAAAGGAACCCCCGATGCCCAGCAGCAGGCCCGCTACCGGCAGAAGGGCAATTGGCAGCATGAAGGCCCGGCCCACGCGCTGCAGAACACCAAAAATCTTGTCTTTCATTTGTTTTCCTCCTCATTTTTTAATGGTGTCAGGATTTGTACTCGTTGGAAACAGAGACCCTGCGCGATTGCTATCGGATAAAACGATAACAGACTTCTCAGGCTATATACCCAATTTTGCAGGCTGGTCTCATTTCAGGCAACAAAAAAGGCATTAACTTTCAAAAAACTGTAACAAACAGCTCTTTGACAGTTAATGCCTGCATAACCAGTAACACACCATCGGTACAAATTATTTAATTGCATTTATCATACGGCACTGTTAAGAATCTGTCAAGCTTTTTTTGCAAAAATAAATATTCTGCAAATTTTACATTATTTTGAATTTTTCTGTTTCTTTTCCTGTATACATCTGGTACAATAGGGATTACAAACTAATAAGTAAAGATAGAGGCGCGTTTTTAAAGAGTAACTGCCAGGATTACGACAGGGTAAGAGGAATGGCGGCCAAAGGGAAAAACGCCGAAGGGCCCGGTACTGTCAGCCGGATTCCTGGGGTTATTGTGAATAACAATAATACTGTCATCGAAAGATGGAGTGCTGTCAAAACTGCAAACTCGTTATATTTTTAACCATTCCGCGCCGTAGGGCCTCAGGGCTTACACACCGGCCGGAATCCGTGACTTTTTGCAATTTTATAGCTGGTATCTTTACTGGCTTTTTTTATTATATTTAATCAAAGGAGGATTTCTCGATGAAATCATACAACGTTGCTGTGGTCGGCGCCACTGGCATGGTCGGTCAAAAAATGCTTCAGGTTCTGGAAGAAATGAAATTTCCAGTGAATAATTTATATCCAATGGCTTCTGCCCGCTCCAAGGGTAAAACCGTTAAATACGGCGGTAAGGAATACGTGGTTGAGGAGCTCTGCGACGAGGCTTTTGACAAGGACATTGATATTGCCCTGTTCTCTGCCGGCGGCAGCACCAGCGAACGCTTTGCCCCTGCCGCTGCCAAGAGAGGCGTCATTGTCATTGACAACAGCTCTGCCTGGCGTATGGACCCGGAAGTGCCGCTGGTAGTGCCGGAGGTAAATCCCGAGGACTTAAGAGGACACAAAAACATCATCGCCAATCCAAACTGCTCCACCATCCAGGCCATGGTCGCCTTAAAACCCATCTATGACAAATACGGGATCGACCGTATCGTCTACTCTACCTACCAGGCCGTTTCCGGTTCTGGCGTCAAAGGCTACAAGGATCTGGAAGAAGGCGTAAAGGGCGCTGAAAACCAGTTTTACCCACACCCCATCGCCTACAACTGCCTGCCCCATATCGACGATTTTCTGGACAACGGCTACACCAAGGAAGAAATGAAAATGGTCAACGAAACCCACAAAATCATGCATGACGACAACATCCGCGTGACCGCTACCACTGTGCGTGTTCCGGTCTACTATGGTCATTCCGAAAGCATTAACGTTGAAACCAAAAAGCCCTTTGAGATCGAGGACGTCAAAGCTCTTTTCAAGGACGCCCCAGGCTGTGTCCTGAGAGACGACCCGGCCAACAACGTTTATCCCCTGGCCCGTGAGGCCGAAGGCACCAACGACGTCTATATCGGCCGTATCCGCCGCGATTTCAGCATCGACAACGGCATCAACTTCTGGTGTGTTGCCGACAACATCCGCAAGGGCGCAGCTGCCAACGCGGTACAGATCGCCTTTGCCTTAATCGAAGAAGGCTTAATCTAACACTTTCCGGCCCCGCGCCGGATAAAATACTGAGGAGGAATTACTATGTCCACTATTTTCACAGGAAGCTGTGTGGCCCTGGTCACACCATTCAAGGACAACAAAATCGATTTTGACCGGTTCAGAGCGCTCATCGACTGGCACATCGAAAACGGCACCGACGCCATTCTGGTGGCCGGAACCACCGGTGAGACCTCAACCCTCACCGATCAGGAGCACCTTGATCTGCTGCGGGTTGCCGGCGAACATATCGCCGGACGCGTTCCCTACATTGCCGGTACTGGCAGTAACGATACCGCCTACTCCATCATGCTCTCAAAATACGCTGAGGAACAGGGCGCAGACGCGGTTTTAGTCATTAACCCCTACTACAACAAATCCACCCAGAAGGGGATTTACGTGCACATCAAGGCCATTGCCGACGCCATCAAGGTGCCGATCATTGTCTACAATGTGCCCAGCCGCACCGGGGCCAACATCAGCGTGCCCACCATGCAGAAGCTGGCCGAGATCCCCAATGTCCAGGCGGTCAAGGAAGCCAGCGGCGACATCAGCCAGATCACAGAAATCGCCCGCACCTGCGGCGGCAAACTGGATGTTTACAGCGGCAACGACGACCAGACCCTGCCCATCCTTTCTGTGGGCGGCAAGGGCATTATCTCCGTTTCTGCCAACATTATTCCAAAGGATATGCACGACCTGGTAGCGGCCTTTATGAGCGGCGATGTAGACAAAGCCCGGGAAATGCAGTTTAGCACGAACCTGATCAATCTGGCCATGTTCTATGAAACCAACCCGATCCCGGTTAAAACCGCCATGCGGCTGCTGGGCACCGACACTGGTGAAATGCGCCTGCCCCTGGTTGAAATGGAAGAGGCCAATGAAGCGCGCCTGGTTGAAGCCCTGAAGGAATATGGACTGCTTTAATAAGGCGATTCATAAAATTTAATAAACGAGGTACTCCCCTATGCTAAATATACTCTTATCCGGCGTTGGCGGCGCCATGGGGCATATGCTCCAGACCATTATCGGTGAAGATCCGGACTGCCAGATTGTGGCAGGCTTTGATATTAACACCGATCAGGATACGCCCTTCCCTGTCTATTCCGACTTAAGCCAGTGTGCGGAAAAGGCGGATGTGATCATTGACTTTTCACACTACAAGGCCTTTGACAGCATCTTTGGCTATGCCAGAGACACCAAGACGCCCATCGTCATCGCCACCACTGGCCTCTCCGAGGCGAACCTGGCCGACATTGAAGCCGGCGGGAGGGAATTTCCGGTTTTCAGAACCGCTAACCTGAGCCTGGGCATCAACCTTCTGGCAAAAGCCCTGCGGGATATGGCAGGCGCTCTGGAGGACGGCTTTGACATTGAAATTATTGAAAAGCACCACAATAAAAAAGCTGACGCGCCCAGCGGCACTGCCCTGCTTTTGGCCGACGCGGTAAACGACGGTCTGAAAAATAAAAAGGACTATACCTTTGGCCGCCACGGCAGAGACTGCAAGCGGGAACCCCAGGAGCTGGGCATCCACGCCGTCCGCGGCGGCACCATCCCCGGCGAGCACACAGTTTTATTCGCCGGCAACGATGAATTGATCGAAATCCGCCACACGGCCCTTTCCAAAAAAGTATTTGCAAACGGCGCAGTGACCGCAGCCAAATACCTTGTAAATCAAGCCCCGGGCCTCTACAATATGGAAATGCTGATTGAAAATTAAACCATAAGAAAGGATTTAACATGACAAACGAAGAACTGAAAAAACAATTTGATTTAAACGACCCCTACCAGATCGCAAAATACATTAAAGCAGTCTCGAAGTCCACGCCGGTTAAGGCCTATGTCCGCGGCTACCTGAGAGCAAATGACCTGGCCGGTTACGAATACTACGGCGATCCTTCCGCCTGCATAATCATCGGCGAGGCCGGTGAGATCAGCACCCTTCTGGACGCCAAGGCTGGCTCAATCTCCTCTGTCCGCATCGAATGTGACCGCCGCAACTCGGCCATTCCTCTGCTCGATTTAACCGAGGTGGACGCCCGTATCGAGCCCGGCTCCTTTATCCGCGAGGGCGCGCATATCCACAAAAACGCAGTGGTTATGATGGGCGCTGTGATCAATATCGGCGCGGTTGTGGGCGAGGGCACCATGATTGATATGAACGCTGTGCTGGGCGCGCGTGCTACCATTGGCAAGAACTGCCATATCGGCGCAGGCGCAGTGGTTGCCGGTGTGCTTGAGCCGCCGTCAAAACAGCCGGTCATCATTGAGGATGAAGTCCTGATCGGGGCCAACGCGGTCATTCTTGAGGGTGTCAAAATCGGTAAGGGCGCAGTGGTCGCCGCCGGTTCTGTGGTGACTGAGGATATCCCTGCCGGCGTTGTGGTCGCAGGTTCCCCTGCCAAAGTTGTGAAAGACAAAGACGAAAAAACCGAGGATAAAACCGAATTACTCGACGATTTGAGAGGTTAAGTTTCCGATGAGCATCATTGTCCAGAAATACGGCGGTACCTCTATGGGGACCATTGACCGTATTAAAAATGTCGCAAGACGTATTATCAAAAAAAGAGAAGAAGGCAACCAGATGGTCGTGGTGGTCTCTGCCATGGGCAAAAGCACCGACGAGCTCATCAAAATGGCCTACTCCATCAGCGATGCGCCGCCGAGGCGTGAGCTGGATATGCTGTTAGCTACCGGCGAACAGGTTTCTATTTCCATGCTGTCCATGGCCCTTAACGCCATGGGCTACGACGCGATCTCCTTTACCGGCCCCCAGGTGGGCGTCCATACTATGGGCCACCACGGGAAATCCCGGATTATGGATATTGAGACTAAGAAAATCGAGGATGCCCTCAACGACGGCAAAATCGTTATCATCGCAGGCTTCCAGGGGGTGAATGAAAATGACGATATCACCACCCTGGGCCGGGGCGGCTCCGACACCAGCGCGGTTGCCCTGTCCTGTGTGTTAGAATGCCCCTGCGAAATCTACACCGACGTGGACGGGATCTACGGTGTGGACCCGCGCCTGTACCCGCCGGCCAAAAAGCTGAACACGGTCAGCTTTGACGAAATGCTGGAAATGGCCAGCCTGGGCGCTGGCGTCATGCATGCACGCGCCATCGAGCTGGGCAGCAAGTACAACGCGGAAATCTATGTGGCATCCAGTATTCACGACGTGCCTGGTACGCTCATTAAGGAAGGTGACAGCAACATGAGCCCTATGGAACAGCAGGCCATTACCGGCCTCGCCATCGACAACGACGAGCTGATGGTATCTCTCAAGAACGTTCCCTTTGATATGAACATCACAGCCCAGTTCTTCTCAGACCTGGCTAAAAAAAGCATTAACATCGACATGATCAGCCAGACTGCTCCGGTCTACGGCGCAATCAATATCTCCTTTTCCGCCCCCATCGAGGACCTGTCCGAGCTGCGGAAAATCCTGTATGATTTTATGGAAAAATATCCCCAGGTGGAAATGGACATCAACAAAGAAATCTCCAAGCTTTCTGTTGTGGGCATTGGCATGCGCAGCCAGTCCGGTGTCGCCGCCAAGTTTTTCCAGCTTCTGGCCGACAACAACATCCCCATGCTCATGATCACTACCTCGGAAATCCGCATTTCCTGCGTGATTCCGTCCGAGCTGCGGGATACGGCTGTCATGGCTACCGCCGACGCGTTCGACCTGTAGGAGGCCCTTATGACGACCACCTATATGGAGAGCCACAGCGTTGACGGCCTGACCGTTGACCACAAAAATCTCATGATCTCGCTGAAAAAGGTGCCGGTCCATTCCATCATCCTGACCCGCTGCCTCAGCGAGCTGTCAGACGCCGGCGTCAATGTCGATATCATCACCCAGACTGCGCCGGTCAAAAACGCCTTTGACGTTTCCTTTATTGTCCTCGAGCGCGACCTGGATAAGGTTAAGGACATCGTAAACGCCCTTGGCGAGGAATACCCTGAAATTAAAATCACCATCAACAAGGACATCACACGCCTGTCCGTCTCTGGCATTGGCATGCGCACCCAGTCCGGGGTCGCCGCCAAATTCTTCCAGGTGCTGGCCGACAACGACGTCCAGATTTTAATGATCACCACCTCCGAAATCCGTATCTCCTGCATTATCAAGATCGAGGATACCGAGAAAGCGGTCGCGGCCACAAAAGCGGCCTTTGACCTGGAGGACTGAAACAGCTTTGAAATGGCGTGCCAAAACGACACGCCATCTTTTTTTGCTCTTTGGGCCAGCTCCTGTTTTTTAAACAAAAACTTTTTTATCCCCGATTATTTAAGTTTTCCATTGTATAATAAAAAGCACTGTGAAATATTCAATAAAATCAGAGGTGAAAATAAATGCGTGAAAATTTATCTGCCAGAGGCAGTCTGGACGACTGGATTGACGCTTCTGAGGCGGCGCTCTGGAACGCGGGCTTTGAGCGCGTAGAGGTTGATGAACATTTTGACCGCCTCGCCGCCGATATCGGCGAGAACGGTTATCTCGATATTAATTTTCTGATACAGAACGACGGGCGGGTGCGACTGGAAATCGACGCCTCCGACAAGGAGCTGATCGACCAGTTTAAATCCTCGGTGTCCCGGGTCATGCAGGGCGGCGGCAGCGCAGAGAGCCGCCAGGGCAGACGTGACAGCCGCGCGCAGAGCAGCCGCTACGCGGACGGGGGCGCAGCCGAGGCGGATGACGGCGATTCCGGCGGCCGGGGCGGCAAAGGCAAGCGCGGCAAAAAAGGCCGTTCCGGCGGCCGCGGGCTTCACATGCCTGGCGGCAGACGCTCCGGCGATCCCTTTTATGCCCGCACCTGGTTCATCCTGCTCATGCTGGTGCTCGTGCCACCGCTCGGCATTTTTTTAATGTACTACTACAAAAAGTTCGGTCTTATTCCGAGAATCCTTGTAACCCTGATCGCCATACTCTACACACTGCTGATCTGGCTCGGGCTTTTTGGCATCAACACAGGGATCAACCAGGAGACCATTAACAGCTGGATCCAAAATGGCCAGTCCCAGATTACAAGGCTCATCAACAATCAGAAAAACAGCAGTCCCAGCCCGTCTGCCACGCCGTCCACGACCACCAACAGCGGCTCGGACAGCACCAACACGACCTCCCCGGGAAATGACACAAACAACAGCTCAGACTCCGGCGGCAGCTCGAACTTCATCAACGACGCCATCAATTCCATCCTTCCTTCCCCCACTGCGGCCGGGGAAGGCGAATAAAAAACAGGACCTTTGCGGGTCCTGTTTTTTTATTCCTCAATCTTTTCCATGCGTTTATCGTAGATGAGGCGAATGATGGCAGCGATAAAAATAGTCAGAAAACAGATGGCCAGAACCGCATGTTCACCGTAATCGGTGATAACACCTGCGGTAAAAAGGGACTCGTTGTGGCTGATGAGGAGAACCACATTGGCCAGGGCCACCAGACCAAAAATGACCACAAAGAAAACCTGGCGGTTCTTACTCAGATAAACGCCCCGGATGTTCATCTCAACCGTTCCGATGGTAATGGGCACCATGATCAGAATAATACTGGCGATGAACTTGTCCGGCCAGACAAAACCCGCGTCCTCAATGATGCCATTGATCAAAACACAGATCCCCATAATCACCATAATGTGCTTGCAGATGCTGCCGCGGATAATCTGCTGACGCTCGTCGTATTCCTTACATAAATTAAACATTTTATAATCCTCCTGTCGTTAAAACCTTTATACACACTCCGTCTCTTCCCAGAAAAGCTCGTCCAGTGTTTTCCCAAGTGCCCTGCAGATCGCGATGCACAGCTTGATAGTGGGGTTATAGTCCCCTTTCTCAATGGCGTTCATGGTCTGCCGGGTGACACCTACTGCCTCGGCCAGGTCTTTCTGGGTCATGTCGAGGGCTGCCCTGGCAGCTTTAATCCTTAAGTTCTTCCCCATTGCGTCACCATCCTTTACACGCTTATTCTAAACAAAATCCGACAAAAAGTCAAATATATTTTACTTTTTATCTTATAAATTTTAATTTTACGCAAAAAAAGCCGCCTTCACCCTGAGGCGCGGCGGCTTGTCCTCTTAACCTGATCAATTCCTCAGCAGAGACTGGTAAATGTTCAGGTCCCTGTCTTTATAGACGTTAAACACAATTTTTTTTAGACTTCTGGCCTCCCGCATAAACGTTTTTACGGTCTTTACCGCAATGGCGGCAGCCTGTTCCGGCGGAAAACGGAACTCTCCGGTGGAAATACAGCAAAAGGCCAGGCTCTGCAGTCCTCTTTCCTCGGCCAGCGCAAGACAGGCCTGATAGCAGCTTCGCAGCAGGCCGCAGTGCTCTGGGGTCAGGCCGCCGCTGACAATGGGGCCGACCGTATGGATTACCCAGTCCGCAGGGAGGTTATAGCCCGGAGTGATTTTTGCCGTCCCGGCAGGCTCGGGCGTCCCCTGCCAAAGCATAAGCTCGTGGCAGGCCTGGCTCAGCTGGACGCCGGCATAGGTGTGGATGGCATTGTCAATGCAGCCGTGGCAGGGCACAAAGCAGCCCAGCAGCTGACTGTTGGCCGCGTTCACAACAGCATCTGCCTGAAGGGTTGTAATATCACCCTGCCAAAGGTAAAGTCCCTCCTGTAAAGGCGACAGGTCACCGACCCAGGTAATGCCCTTGCGGGCTGTCTCGCCTTGCAGGAAGGTATCCTGAAGCGCCAGAAAATCCGGGTCCGCGGGCATGGGCGGGCGCAGGTTCATCAGCGACCGGAGTATCCGCCATCTTTCCTGCGCTGTCTCCGGGATTTTTATCAGGTTATATTCCGGCTGTTCTGCCAGCAGGGCGGTGATCAGCCGGAGCATTTGCTCGTTTCTGTTCATAAGACGGCTCCTTTCTTTTTTCTTCTATTGTAATGCACAAGGGGCCCATTGTGAAGCAGGCACAAAATAGTGGCCTGGTATCTCTCGGGATACCAGGGTTGAAATTTTATCCAAAACCTGATATACTTTTTTATGTAAGTATCTTTAGGATACCACAAATCCAGTGAAAGCAGGTGAAAAAATGAACGACCGACCACTTCCGGCCTGTCCTGTCGAAACCACGCTGATGCTCATCGGCAGTAAATGGAAGGTTTTGATTTTGAGGGATCTGATGGACGGCACCCGCCGTTTCAGCGAGCTTAAAAAATCCATCGGGGCCATTACCCAGAAAGTGCTGACCTCTAACCTGAGAGATATGGAGGACTGCGGCCTGCTCACCCGTACGGTCTACCCCGAGGTGCCCCCGAGGGTTGAGTACACCCTGACCGAGACCGGCTACAGCCTGAAACCCATTCTCGACTCCATGGTGGACTGGGGCACAGCGTACAAAAACCAGTCCGGGGCCGCTAAACCCTGAAACAAAAAAGAGATGGCGTGCCTTTTTGGCGCCTCATCTCTTTTGCGTTTAGATTTTCTGGCAGGACTGCTTCAGCCCTGGCAGCATGGCTCTCGACTTCTTTGTATATTTTCTGTCCTTCTGTTTTTTAAAGCTGACTTCAATTTTTCCGGTTTCCTCGTTGACGACAGCGGTTTTGAAAATGACGGTAACGCTGCTTCTTTTGGTTTTTTCCACATTATTCATCACTGCCATATCATGCTCAAGCCTGTTTTGAAATTCTTCCCAGGTTGCATATTCCTTCTTGATCGTATTATCCGTTTTCATTTTAAACTAAAGGCTCCTTACATTCCAACATCACGCGGGACAAATTTGACCATCTGCCGCCGCCGTACTGGCAATCGCCAAACAAACGAACTTTTTTCTTTTCTGTCACTATGTTCTTTGGCTGTGTCCTCATTATAGACGGTTAATCCTTTAAAATCAAGGAATTTCAGATAAAAGTTTCCTTTGTTAGTTATCTGTTTAACGATAAAATACTTTTATTCACTGCAGGCCGCTTTCTGGGCGGGCTTGCGGCCACTGCGTCTTTTTACATAAATTAAAGCTTTCTTAAACGTCGGGATCAAATTCATCCATATCGGACGCCCGCAAGGCGGCCGGAGGATGGCGCGCCCATTCGGCACATCATCCTCATGAAAAAAGGACCAGCCCGGATTGGGCTGATCCCTGAATGTTTTAGTTATCTTTGTTGGTTCTTCTCCAGATATGCATTTTTTCGGCTTCTGCGATGAGCTCGTCGCGGAAATCCGGATGGGCTACGGAGATAATGGCGTCACATTTTTCCCAGGTGGACAGGCCCTTAAGGTTGACCTTGCCGTACTCGGTTACCAGGTAGTGAATATTCGCGCGGGTGTCGGTGACAACGGAGCCCGGCTGCAGGGTCGGCACGATACGGGATTTCATTTCGCCGTCTCTTGTCATAAAGGTGGAGGAGCAGCAGATAAAGCTCTTTCCGCCGTTTGACAGGTAAGCGCCCAGCACAAAGTCGAGCTGTCCGCCAGCGCCGCTGATGTGCTTGATCCCGGAGGATTCTGAGCTGACCTGGCCGAAAAGGTCAACGTCGACCGCGTTGTTGATGGACATAAAATTATCAATGGCGGCGATGGAGCGGATATCGTTGGTATAATCTACCGGCGCGCTCATGCACTGCGGATTGTCGTGGATATAATCATACAGCTTCTGGGTACCTGCGCCAAAAGCGTAGGTCTGGCGGAAGCGGTCGATATTTTTTTTGGAGCCGTTGATTTTGCCGGCTTTCGCGATATCGACAAAGGCATCGACGTACATTTCGGTGTGAACGCCCAGATCCTTCAGATCGGATTCGGCGATGAGTGATCCGACAGCGTTTGGCATTCCCCCGATACCAAGCTGGAGGCATGCGCCGTTCGGAATTTCTTCTACGATCAGCTCGGCAACTTTTTTGTCAACATCGGTTGCGGGACCGCCGGCGCCCAGCTCTGCCATGAGAGGATTAGGCCCTTCGACGATTTTATCGACCTGAGAGATGTGAATGGCTTCTTCAAAGCCGCCAAGGCATCTCGGCATATTTTTATTGACTTCAACGATGATTGTTTTTGCGCGTTCGCACATTGCCATCATATGTGAGGCGTTGGGGCCAAAATTGAAATAACCATGATCATCCATCGGTGCGACCTGGAACATGGCCACGTCCACATCCTGCTTGGAATCTCGGTAGTATCTCGGCATTTCGGAGTAACGGATCGGTGTGTAGTAGGCGAAGCCCTGGGCAATGGCCTTTCGTTCGATGCCGCTCATGTGCCAGGAATTCCAGGTGATATGATCTGCCGGATTTTCGATTTTAAAAATCTCTGGCACCCACATCAGGATCCCGCCGCGGATTTTGAGGTCAACCAGGTCGTTTTCGACCACATGGGCTGCCAGTGCCCGATCCAGCTCTCTTGCTGTGGCGGAGCACCAGCCGTAATCCAGCCAGTCGCCGGATTTTACAGCCTTGACAGCTTCTTCTGCCGTTACCAGTTTTTCAGCATATTCTTTAATAAAACTCATTTTTCCCTCCCATTTGGAATTGCTCTTAGTTAAACAATTGTCAATGTTTACTTATCCCTTATTATAACATACTATCCGCTGGTTTTTAAAAAAAAGCGAGAAATTACGTGGAATTTTTTGTCATTCTGGCGTTTCCCTTATTTCTTTTTGCTGCTTCTACCGCCTTTTTTGATCCATACCTCCGGCGCGCCTCTAAAAAAGGCCTTGAGGAGGTAAAGTCCTGAAAATACTGGCAGGGTAAAGGCCAGTGACGAGCAGACGCTGTTCACAATTTCGGTTTTATACAACTCCGGAAGGCTTTTTATAAGTGAAGCAAAAATCCGTCCGTCAAGCATCATATAAACGGTTCCTCCATAAAGCGCCAGGCAGGCCAGGGCGAAAAGCAAGTGGCTCACGTCAAAATCTGGCCGCGGCGTGCGAAACCATGCAACAAAGCAGGCGCCTGCGGCCAGGAGCAGGGTGAGCAGCGGCGTGACCAGAAAATTGTAAACCGCGAGGATTTTGCCTGTTACCCCTACTCTTTCCTCCATGCTCACAGCCGCCATGGCCCCGGTCATATGGGCCTGAAGCTGATCGTAGGCGACGACAAAGAGCATGATCAGAATAATGGCCAGAATCAGGTTCATGATTTTTTTGGAGACGGGCTCAGGGTTGGGCGCGCTGCGCAGCCCCTTATACAGAAAAACCCCGCCGAAAAGGAAAAGGCCGCTGGAAGCGTTGGCGAGGGAGGCCCGCAGAGGAACTACCGCGATAAGGGCCGTGAGGGACGCGCCCAGAGCTGCCATCACAAGGCCAACAGTCAGGTTAAAAACCGACAAGTGGGCTTTGCGGCGTTTAAAGTCGTTGGCAATGCCCCCGATCAGGGCCCCCAGAAGCACCAGGTACACCCAGAACATGGCCCGGATATAGAACGGCACCGCCACCACGCCGCCGCTTTCTGAAAAGCTTTGATTCGCCGCGCTAAGATATATGGCATAAAAGGCCTGAACGGCCGCGTACAGCAGGATAAACAGAATGGCCAGCAGGCCGCCCCGTATCCGGTGGATTTCCTGTTTCATAATTCACACCTCTTTCCAAAAAATGCTATACTCAAGCAGCTTTTGATTTAGTATAGCATTTTGCAATCGTTTTATCGAGAGTAAATATTTATCTCCTGCCTGTCCCCGTTTGTCAGATCCGGATGGAGACATAGGTGCCGTCCTTCGCCTCGACGCGGACGATCTCGAGGCCCTTATACTGTCTCAGAACAGAGGTACAGTCCCGCACGATCATCTTAAAACAATCCTTGGTCACCAGTTCCCGGAAGGGCTCGGGAACAGACTCCCGCATTTTGACAAAGGCGATCTCTGGCACCAGGTTAACCGCGAGGGAGGCCAGCCGCAGCGGAACAGGCAGCCGAAGCCGCAGGTTGCCTTCATGTACTACAATGCGCATGGGTCGTTCCTCCAGAGTCAGCCAATGTAAACTTTAACGGTCGAGCCGTCTGACGCGCTCACATCGACAATGGTCCCAAGGGTTTCATTATCAATACATTCCAGAATGGCGGTGGTCAGAGCTTCCAGGTCAATTTTCTCGGAGCCCTCCCACTGGATCGGCAGTTTACCGGTAACCTTGAGCATCTGCTGCACAATTTTAACGGGCAGCTGCACATTCACCTTGTCCCCTTCCGGGGTATCCACGACCACGCGCAGCATTTTGTCATCATAGCCAGTGCCCTTCGTGCTGACAGGCTCAATCCAGTTGCCTTCCGGGGTGTCTGCCGGTGTTCCGGCTTCTGCCGGAGCTGCCTGCCCCAGCGCGTCCAGAAGGCCCACTGCCTGCTCGGCGGAAATTTTGCCTTCTTCTACCATTTTTAATATTCGCATTTTTTCTTCCATTATATTCCTCTTTTCTGCAGACCTGTCCGGTTCTGCACTCAAATTTTAATGCCTGTTTTGCCGGGCCGCTATTCGGTTTCTTTCATCTGCTCCAGAGCCTCCTCGGGCGTGATCTCCCCATTTTCCAGGGCGTCCAGAATCTCCTTTTTCCGGGCTTCGGAAACTGGCGGCGGGCTCTCGGGCTTTCCGCCGAGCTTCTCGATGATCCCGTCCAGACGGGATCGGACAGTCGGGTAGGAAATCTTCAGTCTCTTTTCCACTTCCTTGATATTGCCCCGGCAGACCAGAAAGGTCTCGACAAAAAACAGATCCTCTGCGGAGAGATAATCGAATTTGCTCAGGCAGAAATCATTCTCGATGGCGGTATCGCAATTTTCGCACTGGAGCTTAACGGCTTTAAGCCTGCCGCCGCACACAGGGCATCGGCTGATTACCTGGTACATCACATCACCTTCTCTCTTTGATATCTATAATATAAACCTAAAAATAAACATTGTCAATTATTATTTTAATAATATTAATATAATTATTTAAAAAATTAATTTTCTTATGAAATATCTTAAAAAAACAACAACCCTCAGATGGGGCTGTTATTTTTTACTTCTAAAACTTATTTCTTATTTCATTTATAAACGGCATATAAGCGTCCAGATAACTTTCTTTATTACCGCCTCAGCCTGTTCCTCTGTCATGCCGTTTTTAATCATATCTTCCTGCACTTTCTGAAAAGCATCCATTAAATTATAATCCATTTTATGCCTCCTAGTATTTTCCGTATTCTTTTGCAACGGTCATCGCTTCAATAAAGTTTTCTGGCTTACCGTCATTAAGATTCATCATTGAAAACTCGGTTCCATAGATAAATCCGCCACCGGGCGCAAGCTCATCAAAGGTTTTTCTGACGATATCACTCACTTCTTCTTTTGTTCGGTACATCAAATCAGAAGCTGAGAGTCCACCATGATAAATCATCTTACCTTTAAGTTTTTCTTTGATCTCTTTTGCGTTTCCAGCCTCAAACAGGCCAATTACTTTTGCATTTTCAGGAAGATCCTGAAGAATATCCAAATATGGCATCCAATCATTTTCCATAAAAAAATGCAGCGTATATCCGCGTTTTACGCTAAATTCTTCAATATATTTTTTCAAAAACGGAAAATATAATCGTTCAAAGTCTTTTGGTCGCATATAGGTTGGATAGTGGAGCGGGGAAAACAGCCATTTTTCATCTACGGGCAGTTTTGAATCCAAACACATTTCCATAACAAAATCCAACAAAGCTTCGGAAGCCGCGTAAAGCTCGTCGGGTCTTTTACGGACATCGGCAGAAATCCCTACAAAATCCCGCAGATAGTCAAGAACAACATCAGTTGGCATATAATTTGTTGCTTTAATGATGACTGGTATCCCTAATTCTTTTTCGATCCTGGCGATTACTTCGCCATTATAAACGTTCCAATCGTTCATATCCTTAATTGATTCTTTTATCAAATCAACATTTTTTTCTAGGCTTTGATCTAATTTTGGAAATTTTCTTGGAGCAAGCTTATTGGCAAAAAATTCTTTGGCACCCTTTGCCAGTTCAGACAGTTCTTCACCTTCCATTAGTTTCCCGTAGGAGCCTTTAATCTGAACACCATCATCATTGACCATGTAAATGCCTTCGCCGTAATGCATTCCCATTTTAAAGGGAATCGTATTTGAGATACTTCCGATTGCGTCTACTGGAACATCATCAGTAAATTTTTTAATCCCTTCAAATAGAAGATTGTTATCTTTCATAAAAGCGTCTTTAATACTGACCCCCGCATAATGAAATGCCCAGGTTTCAACAAAAGGACACAGCGGCACCCGATCTGGCACCTCATGGTTTGTCACATCTGTAAATAACTTTTTCCGGTAAGCTAATATTTTATTTGTATTCATTTTTTTACCTTTCTCTTTATACTTATTTCTTATTGTTTGTTTCGTAAAAGGAATAATCCTAAAATTCCCATAACCGGCAGGGCAATCAGTACAATCCAAACCGCACTGAAACTACCGGTAGCGCCAAAAACAGCTCCCGCAATGGTCGGACTTAAAACCGCACCAAACTGCCAGATAAAATTCGTTCCTCCGACGGCTGTTGCCGCGTATTTATCTCCGGCATAGGTAATGACCAGCGAGGTAAGATTTGAATTCGGCAGGTAAGAGACAAAGCCATAGACCGCAGCTACAATGCTGAGACCCAAAATTGTTGTCTGAACCGAAAATACAAAGGTCGTAATAATCATCAGCACAAACAGAATAATTACAAAATAACGCCGGTTTAGTTTAAGCGCATCGACGACCCAGCCGCCAACAATCGTTCCAACTAATCCTGCAACGCTGTACCAGCTCATGACGGCCGCAGCCGCAGCTACATCAATTCCAATTGAGCCCATGTAGCGGTTTGCCCATGTGGCAAAAGCAAGTACCAGCCATATATACGCAAAACCAACAAAAGCCATAATCAACACATTTTTAACTGTAAAAACTGTAATGACGCCGCCAAAAACGGTCTCATTTGTTATTTTCCTTGGTTCTTTCTGGATGAACAGGAATAATAAAACTGCTAAAATAATTAAGCCAGCCCCCAGCCAAAGGAAACCTGTCCGCCAGGTCCCAATACGCAATGCGACTGGCGCAAGGGTATTACTCAGCAATAGTCCCGCCATTGTTGCAGAAAAGAAAATTCCCATTGCCGTGCCGCGCCGCTGAACCTCAAAACTTGAAGCAATCACTCTTGAGGAACATGCCACAATGGTGCCGGATCCCAAACCCGCCAGCAATCGAAAAACCAAGCCAAGTGTGTAAGAATCAATTACACTGATAAGCAGGGTAAATATACCTGTTATCATTACCGATATGGATAAAACATACTTGACGCCTATACGGTCAGCCAGAATTCCCCCTGGTAATTGAGTGACCATATACCCGATATAAAACATCGAAACAAACAAACCTGCCTGAGCTGCGTTAATTCCAAATTCTTCAGACGCCGACGCAATAAATGGAGACCAAATCATCCGCGCTGCAAATGAACCCATAAATGCCGCAAATAGTAGAAAAAGAATTAACCACCGAGAGCCCTTTTTTGTTTCATCATTCATTACTTCTCTCCTCATTTTATAATTATAATCATTGTAGCTACAAAGAATTATCATTATTAGTAAAAAATCAATTTTTGCAAAACAATAAATATTAATAGATAAATTATTAATTTATCTAAAATCAACGATTGTAAACGAGTATAAATAATAAATTTTATATTATTTATTATACTCGCGCATGGATTTTTGTCAAGGTATATCTGTAAAAATAATAATTTTAATATTTTTTCTTAAGAATATCGTATTTATACGCCGTTATTTTCTGATTTTTTTCAAAAAATTAATTTTTTTATTTAATTTTATCATATTTGCGCATTGAAAGTATTTGTTGTATAATCTAATAAAAAATCAAAACAGGCAGGGTAAATCGAATGCTTAGTAAGGAAAATGAGACCACCAAAAAACGTATCCTTCAGTCCGCAAAATTTAATTTTTATCATTATGGATATAAGAAAACAACGATTTCAAAAATATTTTCAGAGATTGATATTCCCATTGGCGTGTTTACCTATTATTTTAAAAAAAAGGATTTACTCGTTCAGGAAATATATAAAGAACTTTTTGATTCTATTGACCAGCTGATCGTTCAAAAGTATCCTAATTTAAAGACTTCATACTTTTTAAAACAAACCATATTATCTAAAATTTACTATGAAATTATTTTAAGCGATAAAAAGAACGCCCAATTTTATTATGAAGTTCTGGAAAAAAATTCAAATTACCGCGTAAATAAGGACATTACAGACCCCATTTTCAAAAAGTACATCGACGAATTTAATCTCATTCTTTCTGATGAACAATTTGAAATTATGTGTGTCCTTAACGCCGGAGCTCGCAGAGAATTTTTTGTGCACTATTTTCAGCATCATTTAAACCTGTCACCATACGAGGTTTCAGATTATGTCGAGTCTATCATTCCTCTTATGATGCGTATTGATAAAAGCATTGTCGACAGTATTCTTCTCCAATCCGCCAATATCGCAAAATCCTTAAATTACAGCAGTATTAAATTTCTTGTGTGATCAAATCAAAAAAATATTTATAAATTTAAAGTATTAAAAAAGCACCCTTTCGGATGCTTTTTTATCATTTCTTTTCCTAAGTTTCTACTTTTCTTCGTCCTGATCGTCCCCGACGATTTCGGCTTCGACGACTTCGACTGTTTCTGCGGCTGGCGCGGCGGCCATTTCGGCTTTGGCGGCGTCGTTATTGAGCTTAGCGCCCAGGAAATACAGGCCGGCGAGCACGATAAAGGCCAGATCCATGAAAACACCGCTCATGCTGGCGCCGTTGACGATATTGATCACTGTGCTGACAATGGCCAGAACGGCTACAATCCCGCCCAGAACCATCAAAAGCTTGGCTTTTCCGGTGTTCTTGGCAAAAACAACGCCTAAAATCCCAACGACCAGGTAGAGTATCCCCATTCCCAGCAGCATACCGCCGCTGATCATGGCCATACGCGCGAGCTCGTCTGTGGAAACGGATGAGCCTGCCTGCGCGAGGGCGTCCTGTACAGCCGGGTCATTTGCCACAGAGCCCATCATGCTGCTGCCAGCCATGGACAGTGCCCCGGTTAAAGCAGAAAAGGCGCCTAAAATAATCAGAATAATTGCTGTAACCTTGATAAAGGTTTTTCCGCTTGCGTTCATATTCAACCTCCTTAAACTGATTGAAAAAACTCTTTGTTGCAAACAAAGAAGATTAATACTTCCTTAATTATACCTGAACACCCTTGCTCTGTAAAGTAAAGAATTCTTAAAGACGCCCGCATAAAAGCCGCCGGGTTGATCGGGGAGGATGCGCCGGCGGCTTTTACAGGGGTTATACTAACAATGATTTGATGCCAGGGTCCCAAGGTCATGTGTTTCACGCGCGCGTGAAAAAACAGGACTTTGGGACCCGCTAAACATGAGAAAGTAGCCATTTTTCGTAGAAAAATGAGCGGATTTCGAATGTTTTTGGATTTCGGAAGTGTGAAACACGTAGAAATCCCAAGGCATCATATCTTTATTAGGCTTGTTTGGTAAAGATCCCAATGGCATGCTCGACATGGGCCTGCATTGCGGTTCTGGCGGCTTCGGCCAGCTCGTCGTAACGAATCTCGGCCCGGGCCGCGTTTTCCTTTAAAAAGGCCTTGACGGCGTCGCCGCCGGCTAAGGACATATAGGTAAAGTAGTTGACCTTGGTGATGCCGTTTTTAATGGCTTCTCTGAAGTCGGCATCGCCGACGCCGGAGCCGCCGTGCATGACCAGGGGCATCCCCACCGCGGCGCGGATTTCCGCGATGCGGTTAAAATCAAGCTTTGGCTCGGCTTCGTACACGCCGTGGGCGGTGCCGAAGGCAATGGCCAGGGCGTCGATGCCTGTGGCTTCTACAAAGGCCCGGGCTTCTTCGGGCCGGGTGTAGCAGTCCTCTGGTGTGAGGTCCGCTTCCTCCTCGGAGGGTTCTCCGCCGCCCTCTGGCCGCAGGACGCGGCCCAGCTCTGCCTCGACAGAGACATTATAATTGGCAGCGGCCTGTACCACCGCGCGGGTCCCTGCCACGTTTTCGTCGTAGGGCAGGGCCGAGCCGTCAAACATGACAGAGGTAAAGCCCATTTCCATGGCGGTGAGCAGGTAGTCGATATCTTCGCCGTGGTCCAGATGCACACAGACCGGCACCTGGGCGGCCCTGGCCATTTCCAGCATGACGGGCCCGATGACCTTTAAGGGCGCGACGCGCTCATGGATCTGGGCGTGCTGTAAAATAACCGGCGCGTCCAGCTTTTCGGCCGCGTCCAGCACCGCGCGGATGCTGGAGAGATTAACGGTGTTGAAGGCCCCCACCGCGTACTTTTTGGCGTAGGCGTCCTTCATGATTTCATTCAGGGTTACTAACATCTTCAGGCCTGCCCTTCCATCGACTTACAGGCGACAATATCCACGCCGCAGTCCACGATGTTCGGGATAATGACCTCGCCCATTTTAACCGGGTGGTCCAGGCGCACTGCCTTGATCGCGGTCATGGCGTCCAGCATTTTTTCCTTTGGCATGGGCTCCTTCGACTTGATGGGGATCAGGCATTCCTGGCCACCGCAGCGCACCAGAATGGTGCTGGTAAGCATTCTTTCAGGCGCTACCAGTTCCTTTTCGGCAAATTTGATCCCGCGTTTGCAGGTGTTTCCTTCAACCTTTACGACCTTGTCACCGTCCACTGTCACGACCAGGGCGCAGCCCGACGGACAGGTTGTACAGCACATTGTTACTTCTTTCATATTTTTACGCCTCCTTTACGCTCACGACCAGGGGCTCTGTAAGCGCCTCCAGCTGCTCTGCTTTCAGCTTGATTTCTTCCATGATGCTCGGGATAAATTTACGGGCTTTCTTGCTTTCAAAGACCACCTCGCCGCCGCTTGTAATCACAGCTCTGGCGCTGTCCACCGGGCGCCCCACGCGGAACTTGACAATAACGTGGTCATTTTCACCTTTATAAATTTTTGAAGGCACAGTGTAACGCACAAGTCCTTCCGGCTTGACAGCGAGGGCGTCTCCTTCCTTCGCTTTAGCCGCCTTGGCGTAACGGGCAGCGTTTGCGCCGGCTTCCTCTGCCTCTATGGTAACATTGTCGACGAGGTCGTGGACATGGAGCACGTTACCGCAGGCAAAAATGCCGTCTACGCTGGTTTCAAGCGAGTCGTCGACCAACGGGCCGTTGGTAACCGGGTTTAGCTTAACACCCGCTTTTTTGGACAACTCATTTTCCGGGATCAGACCAATGGACAGTAATAATGTATCACACTCTATGGTTTCTTCAGTCCCCTCTATTGGCTGAAGGTTTTCGTCAACCCTGGTGACCTCGATGGACTCGACCCGGTCACTGCCGTTGATCTTGGTAACCGTGGTGGACAGGTGCAGCGGAATATCAAAATCGTCCAGACAATTTTTGATATTCCGGTACAGGCCGTTGGGGTACGGCATGAGCTCGTATACGCCCACAACGTCGATCCCCTCCAGGGTCAGGCGTCTGGCCATGATCAGGCCGATATCGCCCGAGCCCAGAATGACCACCCTGCTGCCCGGTTTAAAGTTTTCCATATTCACATAGCGCTGTGCCAGGCCTGCCGTAAAAACACCGGCTGGTCTTGATCCCGGGATCTTAATTGCCCCTCTTGTTCGCTCGCGGCAGCCCATGGCTAAAATCACAGCTCCCGCGTTAAAAATGACTGTGCCTTCTTCATTGATCGCTGTGACCTTTCGGTCGCCTGTAATATCCAGGACCATGGTCTTTAAATAGCAATCGATACCGGCTTCTTTGGCTTTATTGATAAACAGCTCGGCATATTCCGGCCCTGTCAGCTCTTCTTTAAAGTACTGAAGGCCGAAACCACTGTGAATACACTGGTTTAGGATACCGCCCAGCTCGTCGTTTCGCTCGATGACCGCTACCCGGGCGCCGTTTTCCTTTGCTTTAATCGCAGCGCCCAGACCCGCGGGGCCGCCGCCGATAATGACAACATCATAATCTAAAATTTTCATTGCTCTACTCTCCTTAACCCTTCAGTTTTCCAAACAGTACCTGCGAAGCCTTTTCCTCGAAGTGGACTTCTTCTTCCGGAATCCCCAGCTCTCTGGCTAAAATCTGCATGACGCGGTACTGACAGAAGCCGCTCTGGCAGCGGCCCATACCGGCTCTGGTCCGGCGCTTGACCGCCTCGACGGTTCTGGCGCCCACGCCCTCGTGAATGGCGGCGACAATTTCACCCTCGGTCACTGTCTCACAGCGGCAGACAATCCGTCCGTAGGCCGGGTCTTTGCGGATAAGGGCGTCCTGATCCTCGGCGGACAGCTCACTGAAATCCGGTGCGGGTTCGCGGTAAGGATTATAGCCCTCGCGGTCCTTGAGCTCAAGGCCTGCGTCTGCCAGCAGATCGCGGACATACTCGGCGATGGCCGGCGAGGAGGCCGCCCCCGGCGACTGAATACCGGCTGCGTGGATGAAGCCGGGCACGGTTTCGGACTCTGCGATATAAAAGTCGTTGCCGTTGTCCAGAGCGACGGGGCGCTGGCCGGCAAAGGTACGGATAATTTTGCTGATATCAATATCTGGCACCAGGTGTCTGGCGCCAGCGATCAGTTCGTTAATGCCTTCGGCATCGTTTGTCACATCCTCTTTATCCTCCTTCATGGTAGCTGTGGAGCCGATAAGGGTGTTGCCGGAGACGGTCGGGATCAGGGCCAGGCCTTTGGTTTCCGGGCTTGGGCAGGGGAACATAACGGTGCTGATGGGGGTTGAGAGCTCCTTGTCCAGCACGCAGATGTTGCCGTGGCGGCCCTGAACCCGGTACTCGTGAATGCCTGCCAGGGCGGCCACATCATCGGCGTGGACACCGGCGGCGTCGACCACGTAGCGGGTTCTGTAGTCCCCGGCTGAGGTGCGCACCGTAAAGAGGCCGTCCTCGTCCTTGGTAATGCCCTGAACTTCGTGGTTTGTCAGAATGTCGGTGCCGTTATCCTTAGCGTTGTCAGCAAAGGCGATGGCGACCTCGAAGGGGTCGATCATGGTGGTGGTGTGGGCCAGAAGCGCCCCCACTGCCGCCGGGTTCATGAACGGCTCGCGGTTTCTGAGCTGTTCGCCGTTGATTTTTTCAACCTGATCGACACCATTAACCTTGGCGTTATCTAAAAGCTCGTCTACCTTTTTCAGGTCGGCGTCAGAGTATGCGACAACCAGGGTGCCGGTATGGCGCAGACCAAAGCCCAGCTCTTTAGAGAGCTTCGGGTACATTCTGGCTCCCACGGGGTTCAGCTTGGCCTTCAGGGTGCCCGGATGCGGGTCGTAACCCGGGTGAACTACCCCGCCGTTTCCCTTGGTGGCGCCAATGCCCACGTCCATTCCCCGTTCCATCAGGGCTGTTTTCACATCGTACTTTGCCAGCTCATGGGCGATCCCGGTACCGGTGATGCCCCCGCCGATAATGATTACATCGTAATTTTTCATTGCAAACTCCTTAACTATACTCTTTAATACTCGTTTAACCAATTAAATAATGCCAGAGCCTAAAACCGCGTCAGAGGCCGTGAGCGCAAGGCGGCTGCCGGATAAGGGTGAGGGCGCATATTGCGCATATGTAACCGCGCCCGTTCAGGCAACACACAGCGATCGCGGTCTCTGGCCGGTTTTTACCGCATCAGCATGCCGCCGGTGGCGTCAATGGTGGTCCCGGTCAGGTAGGCTGCCGGCTCGGAGGCCATGAACACCACAATCCCGGCGATGTCCTCGGGCTCGGCCACACGGCCCAGAGGGATACGGCTTTCGTAGTAGCCTGGCTTGTTCTCGCGGGACGCTTTGGTCATGTCGGTGGCCACGATGCCCAGGGCAATTCCGTTGACGGTGATCCCCTTGGGGGAAAGCTCTCTGGCCATGGAGATGGTCAGAGCGACCATGCCGGCCTTGCTGGCCGCGTAGTGGGCATGACCGGTGGTGGAGCCGTTAAAGGCTGCCTGGGAATTGATGTTGATGATCCTGCCTGGACGGCCCTTCGCCAGATTGGATTTGGCAAAATACTGAGATGTTAAAAACGGCCCGGTCAGGTTAACGTCCAGCGAGCGCTGCCAGTCCTCGAGCGGGATTTCCTGGCACCAGCCCTGGAGCCAGATACCGGCGTTGTTGACCAGAATGTCCAGATCGCCCAGAAGCCGTTCGGCTTCCTGCATAAAGGCCAGCGTGCTCTCGGAAGACCCCAGATCCGCTGCCAGCGCGGTGGCCTTGACGCCATAGCTTTCCGCTTCCTTTGCCACTTCTTCGATGGCGGCTCCCATGCGGCTGGCGCAGATCACGAGGTTAACCCCTTCCTTTGCCAGTCCCAGTGCAATGGCCCGTCCCACGCCCCTGGAGGCTCCGGTGACCACTGCGTTTTTTCCTTTTAATTTTAAATCCATTTTTGCACCCCTTCTTTGTCAATTGAAAATTGAAAGTGGAAAGCGGGCGGCTTGACGCTGCGCCTTTCCATTTTCAATTTTCAATTCTTACTGTGCGGAGATGAGGTGCCGGTTCGGCGCCCCATCTCCCTTTCAATTATTTACAGATAATCCAGAAATTTTTATTTCAAACTTGGAGCATTTCTGGATTATCTGCATTTGCTTCATTGCCGGACGACCGCTCACGCTCCTTCGTCCTACCGGTTTCTTTCAGAAACCGGATTCAGCTTCAATATTCGTCCCAGATCGGGTCCAGGGCTTCGATAATTTTTTTGTACCGCGCGTATTTTTTGTCGTAGCCGGCAAATTTTTCCGGGTTTGGTTCAGCGGTGTACATGATGTCAACCATGGACTCGGACGCGGACTGGAAGGAATCAAAGGTTCCGGTGGCGATACCGGCGCAGATGGCTGAGCCTAAGGCGCCAAGCTCCTGGCTTTTGGCCACTTCAATGGGCACCTGCAGGATATCGGCAAACATCTGAACCCAGATTTCGGATTTGGCGACGCCGCCGGCCATACGGATCATCTTGGGCTGGTCTCTGAACTTGAGCAGCTTTTCGATGTGGTATTTGTGGCAGAACACAATGCCCTCGTAAACTGCGCGCAGCAGGTTTTCGCGGGTGTGCCAGGATTGCAGCCCGATAAAGGCGCCCTTGGCGTTGATGTTCACATTGCTGCCGAACAGGAAGGGCAGAAATACCACGCCGCAGTCCTGATCGCCAATGCCGTCCACACACTGGTTGGAGTATTCGTAGATGTCCTTGTCTCCCAGGTTTACGTCCTTCAAAATCTCTGCCAGGAACCACTCGAGGTTGCTGGCGGAGGTCGGGCTGCCTTCCAGGATCATCCAGTAGCCTGGCATGGTGTAGATCGAGGTCATGAACAGGTCCTTATCCACCACTGGCTTTTTACTGATGTACTCGTTAATGCTCCAGGTACCTGCCACCACGCACATTTTTTCCTCGTCGGTGATGCCCACCGCCATGGCGGAGGCGTGGATGTCCATACAGCCGCCGGCTACTGGCGTGCCGGCCTTTAAGCCGGTCAGCCCTGCCACGTCCTCGGTGATGTAGCCGCAGATTTCGCCGGAATACTTGAGCGGCGGCAGCTTGTCGTAAATGCTCTCGAGGCCCATGTCGGCCAGCAGGTCTTTGTCGTAGCAGACGTCGCGGACGTTCATGAGGCTGGAGCCGGACATATCGGCGATTTCGCCGTAGGCTTCGCCGGTCAGCTTATAGCGGATATAGTCCTTGCACATGAAAATCCACTGGGTATTTTCCAGGACGTCCGGGCGGTTGTCCATGAACCAGCGGAGCAGCGTGGTCGGCTGGCCGGCCCATACAGACTGCATGGTCTTTGGCAGGATTTTTTCAAAGGTGCCGTCCTTCATCCAGTCAATGGCGTACTGCTTACCTCTGGAGTCGGTGGAGATCATGCCGTTGTAGGGCGCTCTCCCATCATAACCCATAAGGTACATGCCGTTGCCATGGCCAGTGGCGGCCACGCCCAGCACTTCCTCACCGCTGACGCCGGACTGCTCCAGCACTGCGCGGATCGCGCCCACATTGGCGGCCCACATTTCTTCACAATCTCTTTCGGTAAAACCAGGCGCTGGCTGGTACATTTCTGTTTTCCGGCTGGAAACCGCGATTTCCTTACCGTTCAGGTCGTACAGCGCCGCCTTTGTCATTGTCCCCCCGTTGTCTAAACCAAGTAAATATTTTCCCATTGTTTTTAACCCCTTTCATGGATCTATATTTTCGGCTTCTAGCCGATGGTTCACAATTTTCCGGGCCTGTCTGCAGGCCCGGTCCCCCAAAATAATACGAAAAAAATCCTGCTTAATAAACCCACAGTCTTACACCCCTGTGCACTGTGTGTCTATTAAGCAGGACTCACCAAAAACCATCCATGCATGATTATTTTGTTTTTAAAAGTTTACCAGAAAGCCTTTTTGCTGATGGTGATGCCTGCGAAACCGGTACGCTGTACCTTTTCGATCATCTCAGCGGTCTGGATAAAGCCGCCTGCCAACAGCGGAATCCGGGATACCCGTTTCAGCTCGCTGACAAATCCGAGGGCCGCGACGGCGGGCAGCACTTCGGCTGCGTCGACCTTGGCGGATTCCAGAATCCTCAGGCTGGTGTCAAAACCCCTTGAATCGACAATGAAGAAACGCTGTACGGTTACCAGGCCGCACCGCCTGGCCATGCCGAGCTTGGTGCTGTCGGTCGACATCACGCCGTCCACCTTATAATAGTTTTTCAGCAGCTTCATGCCCACCTGGTCCCGTCCAAAACCTCCGAGAAGCTCCAGGTTTACCCAGGCGTCCTTGCCATTTTGGTGGACCATCTCCACCAGGGACTGCAAATTGGCGATGTTGGCTTCGGTCAGAAGGACAATGTCCCGCGCGCTCTTAAGCGCGAACTCGAGGTCATTAAGCCGCCGTATGGACGGAATCATCTGAAATTTTTCAAAGTCAATTTTATTCATAGTCACTCACCAATTGTCTAAATATTATCACAGAAAAAAATAAACGTCAATAAAAAAATGGAAAATTTAAAATGGAAAATTGTTAAAAATTGAAAGTTAAAAGTGGAAGGTGGAAGGTGGAAGGTTAATGTGCAAATCAGCCCTTGGCCGATTTGATTGGATTTGCGGCCACAGGCCGCATCTGATCAAATGTGCAGAGCACATTTGTACCAGAACTTTCAACCTTCCACCTAAAAAAAAGCCCCGAAGGGCTTTTTTTTAGAGCCAGTCTTTTGATTTTTCGACGGCTTTACACCACTGGGCGTACAGGGCTTCGCGTGTCGCTTCGTCCATCTGTGGGGTAAAGACGCGGTCGGCTTCCCACAGGGCCTTGATCTGGTCTTCGTTTTCGAAAATGCCACAGCCCAGACCGGCCAGGTAGCAGGCGCCAAGGGCGGTGGTTTCAATATCTTTTGGTCTTATAACATTACAGTTCAGGATATCGGCCTGGAACTGCATGAGGAAATCGTTCTGGGCGGCGCCGCCGTCGACTTTCAGCTCTTTGAGCTTGACGCCGGAGTTCCGTTCCATTTCTTCGAGCAGGTCGCGGGTCTGGTACGCCATGGATTCGAGGGCCGCGCGGGCCATTTGTTCCTTGGTGGTGGCAGCGGTGATCCCAATCATCATGCCGCGGGCATTCATGTTCCAGTGCGGCGCGCCCAGGCCGGTAAAGGCTGGTACAAAGTACAGGCCGCCGTTGTCTGGAATGCTTTCGGCCATGGCTTCGGTGTCCGCTGCCTTTTCGCAGATGTTGACCTTATCGCGCAGCCACTGGATAACCTGTCCGGCGATGAGAATGCTGGCGCCCATGGAGTATTTGACCTTGCCGTCCTTGCCCCAGGCAACGGTCAGCAGGCCTTTTTCGGTTTCCGGGGCTTTGTCGCCCGTAAACATGAGCGGAACGGCGCTGGTGCCGTAGGTATTTTTCGCGGTTCCTTCTTCAAAGCAGGCCTGTCCAAACAAAGCGGCGGACTGGTCGCCGGCAATCCCGGTGATTGGGATTTCCGCGCCAAACCATTCAGGGTCGGCGTAGCCGAAAAGCCCTACGGATTCCTTGACTTCCGGGAAGATCTTCCAGGGCAGATCCAGCATGTCCATGAGCTCGTCGTCCCATTTCAGGTCGTAGGAATTAAAGACCATGGTGCGGGCGGCGTTGGAATAATCGGTGGCGTGTACCTTGCCCTTTGTCAGGTTCCACAGCAGCCAGGAATCAATGGTGCCAAAGAGCAGATCGCCGTTTTCGGCCTTTTCCTGGGCTGCCGGCACATTGTCTAAGACCCAGCGGATCTTGGTGGCCGAATAGGTGGGGTCGATTACAAGGCCTGTCTTTTTATTCACCATGTCGTTATAGCCTTTTTCGATCAGGCCCTGACAGATTTCGGTGGTGCGGCGGCAGCCCCAGACGATGGAGTTGTGCACTGGCACGCCGGTGTTCTTATCCCACAGGGTGGTGGTTTCACGCTGGTTGGTGATGCCGATGGCTGCGATGTCTTTTCCTTCCAGACCCGCCTTCTTGATGGCGTTGCGCGCAGTTTTCAGGGTCACGTTCCAGACGGTCAGACCGCTCTGGTCCCACCAGCCAGACTGCGGGAAGAACTGTTCGTACTCTTCGTAATCCAGCGCGATGGCCTTTCCCTGTTCGTTGTATACAATCCCCCTTGAACCAGTGGTTCCCTGGTCCATAACCAAAATATACTTGCTCATACTTACAACCTCCTATAGCTCATAAATAATCTTTTTCAAAATTGTATATCATAAATCCGGATTTGTAAACGCTTGTTTTTCAGAAATCTAAAAGCCATGCCGCTGAAACCCTGATAAACACTTGTTAAAACTGCCTTTTATTTTTTTTAGAACAAGGCTTTTTCAATGGAAAATTGAGAATGGAAAATGGCAAATTCACGTGCCCTTTTTCTAACGAAAAAGCGATAAAAAAAAGCGGCCTGCAGCCGCCAATCCAATCAAAATGCACAGCATTTTGTTCCCATAATTCTCCATTCTCAATTCTTCATTCTCCATTGACCGCCCCGGGATTTTTAATGTCCCGCGAGCTGGAGAAAGACGTACATGAGCAGCACGCCCAGGATGATCATGTAATTGACATGGTGTTGTTCCTCGTCCTGGTAAATTTTGGGGAGCAGCTCGTCAAAAACCAGATAGAGCATGATGCCCCCGGTCATGGCGAGAAGTACTCCCTGAAATGCAGTTGTAATAAATGGCATTAAAATCAAATAGCACACAATGGCCAGCAGGGCCTCTGCCACCGCCAGTCCGCCGATGAGCAGCAGGCACTTTTTCTGGCTACATTCCAGGGTTTCAAGCTGGGCGATGATGACAAAGCCGATGGGGATATTGTGCAGGCCGATGACCAGGATCATGAACCAGGCCAGCACCGGATCTGCGTTTCCTGCAACCAGGATGGACAAAAGCTCAAAGAGGCTGTGGAACCCAAAGGCGGCCAGAATAATGTAGACCAGCTGGTGATGCCCGTGGTGCTCCCGCTCGCCGGGCGCCAGATCGTGGTGGTGCTGAACCGGGATCATTTTCTCGAACAGGATAATAAAGAGGGCGCCGCCGGTCAGGGCAGCGGCCATCACCCACAGCGGAGCGTCAAAGGCTTCCTCTAAGATTTCGTGAGCCTCGGGGATAATGCCGAAAAAGATAATGCCCAATAAAAAACCGCCGGACAGGCCCAGCAAAAGGCCGATGCTTTTGGGGTATTTTTTGTTTAAGGTGACAAAGATGTAGCCGCCCACCAGCATCATAGCGGCGGCTGCTAAAACGCCAAAATAGATCTGTATCATAAAAACTCCTGTTGTTTTCTTCGTATTATCTTAATTATATGCCCTTTTTGGGAGGGTTAAAAGAGAAAATATTGCGTTTTTGGGGATGATCTGTTTTAAATATACCCCAAATAGGATATAATAATAGCGAGGTGATGATATGAAACACGAATATAACAAATTAGTACGAGACAAAATCCCTGATATCATTCGAGAAAGCGGCAGAAGCTGTGATTACAAAATTCTTAGTGATGCAGAAGTTTTAGATGCCTTGAAGGATAAGCTTATCGAAAAGGCCAATATTTTCGCCGAACGTCCTTCTGAGGATGAAATCTCCGATATCTATGAGCTCATCGACGCCATTGTGGAAAAATTTGACTATGAACCCATGCACATCGATTATCTCAAGCTCCAGAACAAGGAGAGCAAAGGCACCTACTCCGGCAACACCTTCCTGATTTCCGCAGATGACGGGAATTAGAAAAGCGGTCTTTGACCGCTTTTTTTAGTTGATAGTGGATAGTTATTGAACGCTTTCGCTTTGCTCAAGCGATTAAAGCTGCGGCCGCAGGCCGCATCCAATCAAATCGGCCAAGGGCTGATTTGCTCCTGAACTTTCAACTTTCCACTTTCCACTATCAACTTTCAAAAGCCTCTTCTTAACGCTTTATCTCTCAATGTTAAAGTTTATCTACATTAAAAACGCGTTCTCGATATGGTTCATCACATAGCCGGTTTCGGGGCTTCCCAGAATCTCCACCACGTCAAAGCGCACGTTCCAGTCAAAAAGGCTGTTCTCCTGCAGATACCACAGGGCCGTTTTAATCATGCGCTGCTGCCTGCGGCTGTCCACCGCCTGGGCCGGGGTGCCGTAGGCGTCGGTGGTGCGCAGCTTGACCTCGGTAAAGACGAGGGTCTCCCCAATCTGGCTGACCAGGTCGATCTCTCCGGTCTTTCTGCGGTAATTGCGCGTCCGGAGGACATGGCCCTTTTCTTTAAGATAGCGGGCCGCCATGGCCTCGCCGCGGTCACCCTTCTGCTTATTGTCTTTTTTCATGCCATTTTCCCTGCTCTACCCTACACAAAATTCTTAACAAAGGACCGCCTGTGTATGGGGGTGATTCCGTACTTTTTGATGGCGGCGATGTGCTCAGCGGTGCCGTAGCCCACGTTGCGGTCAAAGCCATATTCGGGGTACTGCTCGTGGTATTCGTGCATGAGCTTATCCCGGTGTACCTTGGCCACAATACTGGCTGCGGCGATGGAATAACAGGTGGCGTCGCCGTGGACAATGCCTCTTACTTCGGCCTGTGTCTCGATGGTGAGGGCGTCGATGAGCATGAGGTCGGGCTGGGGAGCCAGCCGGCTGACAGCCTCGCTCATGGCGCTTTTAGTGGCTTCCAGAATATTCATGGCGTCGATCTGCTCTGGGGTGCGCAGGCCGATGGTGACGGACAGGGCCTCGGCGCGGATCTGCGCATCCAGGGCTTCGCGCATTTTGGCGGAGAGCTTTTTGGAGTCGTCCACGTGCAGAATGGCGGAGTCCCTGGGCAGGATTACGGCCGCGCAGACCACCGGGCCTGCCAGGGGCCCGCGGCCCACCTCGTCGCTGCCGCCGATGATCTGGTAGCCCTCGCCGTAAAAACCTTCCTCGACAGCCTTCATCCGGGCGGTTTTCCGGATAGCGGCGCAGTGCTTTTCGTACTGCCGCATCAGGCTCTGGCCCTGCTTTTTAACCGCGGCCCGGCTGTCCTGTGAGAGCACCTGCGCCAGGGCGGGATAGCCGTTTATATCCGCGCTCTGGCACAGCTCTCGGACGGCTTTTGCCGTCATGCCCGCGATCTGTTCTGGGTTAACGCTGGTCAATGGTGATTCTCCCAACCTTTCCGTTTTTAAAATCATTCAGGAGCATTTCGCTGGTCCTGAAATAGTCGTACTCGCCCCCGCGCAAAAGGAGGCCGCGGCTCTTTGCGACCGCGTCGAAGATTTCGGGCAGGCGCTTGTCTGCGAGGTCGATTTTATACAGGGCGGCCACGTCCTGCGGGTAGTGCCCGACCAGGAATTTGAGCAGGTCGGCGGCGATGTTTTCTTTTTCAAAAATAGTGTCCTTGATGGAGCCGATCCAGGCCAGGTGAACGCCGACCTCGGGGTCCTCGAATTTAGGCCAGAGGATACCCGGTGTATCGAGCAGCATGAGGCCGTCGGGCGCGGTGAGCCACTGCTGGCCCTTGGTCACGCCGGGCTTGTTGCCGATCTGGGTTTTTTTCTTGCCGATCAGGGAGTTGATGATGGTGCTCTTGCCCACGTTGGGAATCCCGCAGATCAGGCATTTGAGCTGCTTTTTATCCTTTGGGTTCAGGCTCCTGAGCTTGGCGACCAGCTCGGGCTTTTTCTTCTGGTCGAAGGCGTTGTAGAGCATGACCTCGTCCACGCTGTCTCTGCCCTTCAGGTAGTCGGCCCACTTCTGGTTCTGGTCGGGGTCGGCCAAATCGGCCTTGTTTAAGAGTACCAGGTGTCTTTTATGCTCGGTGTACTGGTCGATATCGGGGTTCTTGCTGGCCACAGGCAGGCGGGCGTCCAGCACCTCGACCACAATGTCTATGAGCTTTAACTTCTCGCGGATCTGCCGGCTGGCCTTGGCCATATGGCCCGGATACCACTGGATTGCATCGTTCTTTTCCATATCAGCTCACCGATCCAAACTTGTCAAAGGGCCAGAACCTGAAGAACACGTGGCCCACGATGTCCTTGCGGTCCACAAAGCCCAGGCTTGTAAAACGGCTGTCGGAGCTGTTGGCCCGGTTGTCGCCCATGACAAAATAGGTGCCCTCGGGCACCGTTACCTCTGGGAAATCGCCGTAGGGATCGGTGTTCACGTAGGGCTCGTCGATGGGCTTCCCGTTCACGTAAACCACCTGGTCCTTGATGGCGATGGTGTCGCCGCCCTTGGCGATCACGCGCTTCACGTATTCCACGCTGCTGGAGTAATTGAGGATGACGATGTCGCCGTAGTCGGGCTCGCCCAGCCGGTACTCAATTTTATTGATGATGAGCCGGTCGCCGTTTTCCAGCGTGGGGTGCATGGAGCTCCCCTGTACCAGCACAAAATCAAAGAGAAACATTTTTATGACAAAGGCCAGCACCACGGCGATGATGATGGACTGTATCCACTCTCTGGCTTCGGAATGCTGCTTTTTAGGCTTTACATTTTCGTTCTGACTCACAGAATCACTTCCTTTACATATAAAATAAGGGGCCTACAGGCCCCCTCTCGTTTTTACCGTCTTTCTTTGACTTTTGCTGCTTTACCAACTCTGTCGCGCAGGTAGTTAAGTTTTGCTCTTCTGACCTTACCGCGTCTAGTCACTTCAACTTTTTCAATTTTTGGTGAGTGTACCGGGAAGGTTCTTTCAACACCAACGCCGGAAGAAATCTTTCTTACGGTAAAGGTTTCTTTGATGCCGCCGTGCTGTTTTTTCAGTACAACGCCTTCAAAAATCTGAATTCTTTCTCGCTTGCCCTCAATAACGCGTACGTGGACTTTTACGGTGTCCCCTACGTTAAATTCCGGTTTTTCTGCCTTCATGTTTTCCTGTTCGATCTTTTTGATAATATCCATCTCACAGCCTCCTTCAGTTCGTTTTTTGATGTTCGTATATGAAGCCCATACAGAGGACCATCTCTTGATTTCGCATACTATGATAGTATACCCTAAAGCAAAGTGTTTGGCAAGCTGTTTTTGAAATTTTATCCTTTGAAAATCAGGGGATTTCGACATGGATGTAGCCCTCGCTGTAATGGGGCAGGATATTCAGCCCTGCGGCCTGGGCCGCGGCGGCCACCTCTCCCACGCCCACGCCGGGGCAGTAGAGGTCGGCGGCGGCGCCGCGCTTGTGGAAGGACCAGGATACGCCGCCCACTTCCTGGTTGCGGGCTTCGCACCGCACGCCGGAGGTGATGATGACCGGGCGGCCCAGCCCGGTTCGCAGGGCCTCGACCTTTTCAAGCAGCTCGGGCTCCAGGCTGTGGGGGTAGCCGTCGCAGTAACCCGCGCAGTCGCAGGCATACTCCCACAGGGCGAAATGCGCGCTGGCCATGGGCTCGGGGGCGGGCTGTCCGGCGGGGCTTCGGGCGGCGGGTCTGTGGCTGCCGGGGGATCGGTGGTCTCTGCCGGGGTTTCGGGGCTTTCTGGCCCGGTTAAAGCTGGCGCTGCCGTTGACGCATCGGTCCATGACTTCTGGCGCCAGGGTCAGCAGCACCGTGTCGGTATCGGCCACAAAACTGGTGGCCATTTCAAAGACTGAAGCGCCTGGGCAGTACAGTGGAAAAAGCGCGCCCTTGCCGTAATAGGTGAGCACCGTGCGGACATTTCCCGTCTCATGAAAATAAAAGGAGCGGACCGCTCCCTCCAAAACGTAAAAATAACGGTCGAACACGTCGCCCGCGCCGTTGAGCACCTCGCCCTTTTTGCGCCGGATGATTCCATGCTCCTCCCCCATCAGAAAATCCTCAAACTCCGAAAAATCATCATTGATAAAATCTGGTTTATCCATGAGCCCTCCCTCTCTGCGTTGCAGTGTTTATTTTATTATAGCAGAAAGAGGGCGGAATGGATACAGGGAGATATGGGGAGATACGGGGTACGAGGCTCTGCCTTTCATCCAGACAAAGAAAAGTGTCCAGTCGCTGACGAATACGATCTGGAATCGCGGTAATTGACCGGAACAGCCGGCCACTTGTGAGATAACAGGCCCCACTTAGTATCGCTTGATCCAAGTCCAAATGATGTAGCCGCAGGACGACTTTTCTTTACTTAGGTGAAAGGCGCCGCCTCGCAGCTCGCCACGACAAAAAAGACGAAGCGCCCAAAAAGCACTCCATCTTTCTTCTCTCTTTTTACTGCTTCCGCTTCCACTTCTCGTACAAATCGGGACGCCGGGCTTTTGTCTTTTGGACGGCCTGCTCGTGGCGCCAGTCGGCGATGGCCTTGTGGTTGCCGGAGAGCAGCACCGGGGGCACCTCGCGGCCCTCAAACACCGGCGGCCTTGTGTACTGGGGGTATTCCAGCAGGCCGTTCTCAAAGGATTCCTCGCTCAGGCTCTCGTTGTTGCCCAGAAAGCCGGGCAGGTGCCTGGCGATGCAGTCGGCCATGGTGAGGGCTGGCAGCTCGCCGCCGGTGAGCACATAGTCCCCGATGGAGTACTCGTCGGTGACATAGGCTTTGATAAAGCGCTCGTCAATGCCCTCGTAGTGGCCGCAGATAAAGATGAGCCCCTCTGCCTGGGACAGGGCTTCGCCGTCCTGCTGGACGAAGGTTCTGCCGCCCGGGCTCAGGTGGATGACTGGGTAACGCTCCCAGCCCTCGATGCTCTTAAGGGCCGCGGCAATGGGCGGGGCGGCCATGACCATGCCCGCGCCGCCGCCGTAGGGGTAATCGTCCACTTTTTTGTGCTTGTTGCCCGAGTAATCCCGGATATCGATGACCGTGTAGTCCACCACGCCGCTGTCCACCGCCCGCTTCATCATGCTGTCTCCGAAGTACTGGTGAATGAGCCCCGGAAACAGGGTCAGGAAATAGTATTTCATAGGTTCATCAGTTCCTCTGGAATGTCGGCGGTGATGCGCCCTGCCTCTAAATCCACCTTCAGGAAATAGATTTTGCGCGCCGGGACGTAGACCAGCTTTTCCGGGGTTTTGATCTCGATATTATCCACACTGCCGGCGGTCTGGATCACGTCCTTTACGACGCCGATGGGCGCGCCGTCCGGGTCTGAGACTTCCAGGCCGATCATATCCTCGATAAAATATTCGTCCGCCTCCAGGGCCACTGCGTCCTCGCGGTCAATGGCAATGGTGCGGCCGATGAGCTTTTCGCTCTGGTTGCGGTCGCTCACGCCTTTCAGGGTCAGGAGCACGTTGCCCTTGTGCAGGCGCACCAGCTCTACCTCGCGGCGCTCCCGCTTTTTATCGTCCTGGAGATAGACGGCGTCCAGACCGTAAAACCGGCCGGGATCGTCGGTCAGCGGGTAGACCTTGAGCTCACCGCGGATGCCGTGGGCGCCCAGGATTTTACCGATCACCATGGTTTCTTTTTTCATCATTTCCTCCAAATTAAAATACGCTATCGGGGGCAAAAGCCCTGTTTTTTCACGCGAGCGTGAAACACAGGCCCTTTTGGACCCTTGGTATCAAAAAAGGGACCGTTCGCTTTTGAACAATCCCGTTTTTCTCTATTGAACAATTTCCAGTACAACGCGTTTATCGTCTTTTGTAGCCGCTGCTTTGAGAACCGTACGGATTGCCTTGGCAATGCGGCCCTGCTTGCCGATCACTTTACCCATGTCCTCGTCGGCGACTCTGAGCTCCAGAACAATGCTCTGTTCTTTGTCAATTTCGTTGACGACAACTGCGTCCGGATGATCGACCAGCGCTTTAGCAATGATTTCTACAAGCTTTTTCATTACCACTCTCCTGGACTATCCAATGATATTTTCTTTTTTCAGTAATGCCTGAACGGTGTCCGTCGGCTTTGCGCCGTTGGCTAACCAGCCTTTGATGGCTTCTGCGTCCAGCTTTAACTCTGCGGGTTCTACGCATGGATTGTAGTAACCTACTTCTTCGATGAATTTACCATCTCTTGGTGCGCGGATGTCCGCAACAACGACTCTATAGAAAGGTTTTTTCTTTTTACCCATTCTTTTTAATCTGATTTTAACTGCCATTTTATTTCCCCCTTTCTGTGAAATTGCTAAATTAATTTATCTAAAAGCTTACATAAACGGTAGCTTGAACCGTCCTTTTTTGGCCTTGCCCTGCATGGCGCCCATCTGCTTCATCATCTTTTTGGTCTGCTCAAAGCCTTTGAGCATCCGGTTGACGTCGGAGACGGTGGTGCCGCTGCCCAGCGCGATGCGCTTTCTGCGGCTGCCGTTAATGATTCCGGGCTTCAGCCTTTCCTCGGGCGTCATGGAGCGGATAATGGCCTCGGTCTGTTTGGTCTGTCCCTCGGCAGCATCCATGTTCATGCCCTTCAGCATTTTTTTGTTGACGCCTGGCACCATTTCCATCAGCTCGCTCATGGAGCCCATGTTCTGAAGCTGCTGCATCTGGTCTAAGAAATCGTTGAGGTCAAATTCCTGGGTCCTCAGCTTTTCTTCGAGCGCCCTGGCCTTTTCCTCGTCGATCATGTTCTGTGCCTTGTCGATCAGTGACAGGACATCGCCCATGCCCAGAATACGGTTGGCCATGCGGTCGGGGTAGAAGAGCTCGATATCGGTCAGCTTTTCGCCGGTCCCGATGTATTTGATGGTCTTCCCGGTGGTGTAGGTGACGGACAGTGCCGCCCCGCCCCGGGTGTCCCCGTCAAGCTTGGTCAGGACAACGCCGGTTATTTCCAGCTGTTTGTTAAATTCGTCGGCCACATTCACGGATTCCTGACCGGTCATGCCGTCGACCACCAGCAAAATCTCGGTTGGTTCGAGCAGTGCCTTGAGGTCGACCAGCTCGTTCATCAAGGCTTCGTCGATCTGGAGGCGCCCGGCGGTATCGATGATCACCAGGTCGTAACCCTCAGCCTCGGCAAATTCCAGGGCCTTTTTGGCAATGACTCTGGGGTCCTTCTCGTCCTTGTTCAGGTAAACGGGAATGTCCAGCTCCTTGCCCAGTATTTCTAACTGGTCGATGGCCGCGGGACGGTAGACGTCACAGGCCACGAGCAGTGGTTTAAGCTTCTTTTCTTTGCGCAGAAGGTTCGCGATTTTGGCCGCGGTGGTGGTTTTACCCGCCCCCTGGAGCCCCACCATCATAAAGATGTTGATGCCCTGGTCCACAAATGCCATTTTCTGGAGCTCACCGCCCAGCAGCTTGGTCATCTCGTCGTTGACGATTTTGATGAACTGCTGTCCCGGGGTCAGCGATTTTAAGACCTCCTCGCCTATGGCGCGCTCGCTCACAGCTTTTGTGAACTGCTTGACGACCTTAAAGTTGACGTCGGCTTCCAAAAGTGCCAGCTTGATTTCGCGGCTGGCGGCCTTGATGTCGGCTTCGCTCAGCTTGCCCTTGCGTTTTAAGTTTGAGAAGATGTTTTGAAATTTTTCATTCAAGCCTTCAAAAATCATGATATCACCTAATAATCTTCGCTAATTCTGTTCATTTTCTCTTTGATGGCTGTCAGCTCGCTGCCCAGGGCCGGATGCCCTGTGACCAGCTCGGTCGCGAGGAGCGCTTCCAGCTCAAGGATCACGCCGTCGATGAGCTCCTGGCTTTTTAAAAACCGCTCCACCAGCTTCAGCTTGTCCTCGTAGGCCTGCATCTGCGCTTTCGAACGCTTGACGACATCGTAGACGCCCTGCCTTGTGACATGAACCACATCGCCGATTTCGGCCAGATTATAATCATCGTTATAATAATAATCCATGATCATTTTCTGCTTGTCTGTCAGCAATTCTCCGTAGAAATCAAAGAGTAACCGCTCTAATACGTTCTTTTCCATAAGCACCTTCACAGCGCGTAAAGTCTCTTCCCTTTACGCACTTACCTATTTTAAGGTTTTTCGATCCGCTTGTCAAGCTTTTTTCGCCTTTGTCAAGAAAAAAACTTGACAGGGGAAAACAGGTGGAAGGTGTAAAGTTGAAGGTGGAAGGTTTTGGTACAAATTTGCAATGCAAATTTGATTTCAAATCAAATCCGCTGTGCGGATTTGGACCTTCACTTTCCACTTTCAACCTTCCACATTTTTTTATCCCTCATACAGCATGCGCACAAATTCGCCGGCGTCAAAATCAATAAGGTCCTCGGGCTTTTCTCCGATGCCCACGTACTCGATGGGCACCTGGAGCGCGTCGATGATGGCAATGGCCACGCCGCCTTTGGCGGTGCCGTCCATTTTGGTCATGACAATGCCGTCCAGGTGTACGGCGTCGTTAAAGGTTTTGGCCTGGTTCAGGGCGTTCTGGCCTGTGGTGGCGTCGAGCACCAGCAGGTTATGCCGGCTGAAATCCGGGCCTTCCCGGTCGACAATGCGGGTGATTTTTTCAAGCTCCTTCATCAGGTTGACTTTGTTGTGCAGGCGCCCGGCGGTGTCGCAGAGCAGGATGTCGGCGCCGCGGGCCCGAGCGGCGCCGATGGCGTCAAAGACCACAGAGGACGGGTCTGCCCCCTGCACACTCTTGATAATGTCCACGCCCACGCGGCCTGCCCACACGTCCAGCTGCTCGGCCGCGGCGGCTCTGAAGGTATCGGCTGCGGCCACCATGACTTTTTTGCCCTGGTCCTTGTATTTCTGGGCCAGCTTGGCGATGGTGGTGGTCTTTCCCACACCGTTGACGCCCACCACCAGCATGATCACAGGTAATTTGGTCTCGTGCTTTTCCACCTCGACCATCTCGGTCATGATCTGCCTGAGCAGGTCCATGACGTCCTGCTTGGCCTTGGTCTTGGTCTCCTTGATCTGCTCACGCAGGGTCTCGGTAATCTTGGCGGCCGTTTCGATGCCCAGGTCGGAAAGGATAAAGGTTTCCTCCAGCTCATCGAAAAAATCATCGTCGAGGTCGCCGTAGTACACGACGTTCTCGACCTTCTGCATAAAGCTATCCTTGGTCTTTTTGAGCTTCTCGCACATCCGCTCATAAAGGGTCAGTTCTGACATGTTACACCTCGTTTTTTTTTAAAGTTGAAGGTGAAAGGTGGAAAGTGGAAAGTTCAGGTTCAAATTCGCTATGCGAATTTGTTTCTAAATCGAATTTGCCAAAGCAAATTCGTTCTATAACCTTCAACCTTCCAGCTTCAACCTTCCACAAAAGCTGTTAAGCGCCCGGCTCGATATAGTCCGACAGCCTTACCGCCACCAGCTTGGAGATCCCGTTTTTGGCCATGGAAACGCCGTATATGGCGTCGCAGGCCTCCAGGGTGCTCTTACGGTGGGTGATGATAATAAACTGGTTATCTGCGGCAATATGCTCTAAATAGCTGGTGAACCGGTAGATGTTATGGTCGTCCAGAGCGGCGTCGATCTCGTCGATGACGCAGAAGGGCGACGGGTTCAGCTCCAGGAAGGAGAACAGCAGCGCGATGGCGATCATGGATTTCTCGCCCCCTGACAGCAGGGAAATGTGGCGCAGGTTCTTGCCTGGCGGCTGGGCGACCAGCTCGATACCGCTTTCCAGCACGTTCTCGGGGTCGGTATACTCGATGTGGGCCTTGCCGCCCTCGAAGAGGATGCCGAAGATCCGGGTAAATTTTTTCTGGAGCTCGGCGAACTGCTTTGCGAACTGCCGCTCCATGGATTCGTACAGGTTGTCGATAATGCGCTCCAGCTCGCCCTTGGCCTTGATCAGGTCTTTATACTGGGCGCTCATGAAGCCGTAGCGCTCGTTCAGCTCCAGATATTCCTCAATGGCCCCCACATTCACATTGCCCATGGCGGCCATGCGGCCCTTTAAGCTGCGCTGGTTTTCGGGGCTCAGGTCCAGGTTCTCCCGGCTCAGGGCCTCATAGATGTCCCCCACCATCACAAAGTTCATGTCATAGCTCTCGAAGATATTTTCTTCCCAGTGGGTCATCTGCATTTCCAGCTTGTTCTTTGCCATCTCGGCGTTGCTTTTGGTCTCATTCTGCAGGATGAGCTGGTGGTTCAGGTCTTTGATCTCCTGCTCCAGGGCCTCGCTGATGGCGGTCTGCTCTCGCGTCTCGGCGGAGAAGCTCTCTAAGGCCGCGCGCTTTTCGTTGACGGCTGCCTGCAGCTCCTCGGTCTCGACCTTCAGCACCTCGCAGCGGGTGCGGTGCAGGGCGCTGCTCTCACGGCAGGCCCGGATCTCGCTCTCCACCTTTTTCTCCCGGCTGACGCTGGTCTCGATCTGGCTGTGGATCATGGCCATCTGCTGCTCCAGGGAGCGGATGCCCTCGTTGTCCCGGGCCAGCTTGACCCGCCCCTCGGAGATTTTACGGTTCAGGCCCTCGATGGCCCCGCGGATCACCTCGATGTACTCGGCGCTGCCGGTATCGTCCTGCTCCATTTCCGCCTCCAGGGCGGCCAGCTCGGCCTCCTTCTGGGCGACAGTTTCCCGCAGGCGTTTTTCTTTTTCCAAAGAGCTGCCCGCGTCGTCTTGCAGATTCATAAAAATACGGTCGCTCTCGGCTATGCGCTTTTTGGTGGTCTCCAGGTTCTGGCTGATTTTCCAGCGCTCCTGCTCCACGCTGTTCAGGCGCAGCTCGGCCTTTTTGGCGGCCTCTTTCAGGCCCTCATAGGCCTTAAAGGCCTCGCGGTAGGCGGCCTTGAGCTTGATTTTCTCGCTGTCCTGCCGTTTCATCTCGGCTTCCAGCTTTTCGATCTCGGCCTTTTTAAACAGAGGCGACTGCTTGCCGCTCTTGTTGTAACCACCCACGATGGCCCCGCCGGGGTAAAAGATTTCTCCCTCCAGGGTGACCACCGTATATTTGCCGAAGATGGCTTTCTGGATGGCCCGGCCGGCGTTAAAGTCGGCGGCCACCACAATGCGGCCCAGCAGACTCTCGATGACCCGCTTAAACCGGGGGCCGTATGCCACCAGCTCGGAAGCGATGCCCTCAAAGCCCGGGGCGCGGGACAGAATCTCCAGGTCCCTTGCCTCTACCCGGCCGTAGCGCAGATTGTCCAGCGGCAGGAAAGTCGCCCGGCCTGCCCGCTGCTTTTTTAAAATATTGATGCACTGATTGGCAGTGGACACGTCCTCCACCACGATGTTCTGGCTCTTGGCCCCCAGCGCTACGTCCACAGCCATGGTAAAGCGGTCGGGAATGGATAAAAGCTCCCCGACCGGGCCGTAGACCTTGTCGATCATGTCGCCCAGATGCTCCCGGGAGTTCATAATGGTCCGGATGCTCGGAAAGTAGTCGCTGTAATTTTTCTGGACACTCTTGAGATAATCGCGTTGGGACAGGTTTACCTTATAGTTGTTTTCCAGCACGCTGTAGTCATTTCTCAGGCCCTGGGCTTTTTTCTCAGCCGCCTCGGCCTGGGTTTTAAGGCTCTCGGTCTCCGCGGCCAGGCGGGCGTGGGTGCGCTCGTTCTGCTCGGCCTCCAGCTTAATGTCGGCCAGCAGCTGACTGCTGCGCGCCTGCTCCTCGCTCACCCGTTTCAGCTGGTCCTCGTGAAAGCTTTTCCTGGTGGTAAAGCCGGCCAGGCGGGTTTTTAAATCCAACAGCGTATCGTTCAGCACAGCCCGCTGCTGCTCCCGTTCTTCCCTCAGGCTCACGCCCTCGGCCTGCTTCAGCTTCTCGGCTTCCAGCTCGGCCTGGTGCCGGCTTTTCTCGTCCACCAGCTTCTGCAGGGCTTCGCTCTCAGCCGCGTAGGCCTGGGCGGCCGCGTCGCGGGAGGCGGCCAGCCCGTCATACTCCGCCTGGCAGCGGCTGTGCTCGTCCAGGTGGGCGTTCAGGTCCTGGGTGAGCCGCTCAGCGTTGGCAGACTCGTTCTCACTTTTGCCCTGAGTGACCAAAAGCTCACGCTCACACGCGCCAATGCGCTTTTTTAACTGCTCCAAGGCTTCTGCCATGGCGTCGGCCTGCTCGGTAATGCCCCGGATATTGCCCCGGGCGGCCTGGAAGGCGCGGTCCTTTTCTTCGGTCTTTTTCTCAATCTCAAAAATCTGAAACCGGATTTCGGCCAGCTGCTTCTCATAGGCGGCCAGCTGCTCTGAGGCGTCCTTCATGTTGTGGTAGAACACCATGAGGTCAACCTTTTTCAGGGCCTCCCGCAGCTCCAGGTATTCCTTGGCCTTTTCGGACTGGGCCTTTAAAGGCTTCAGCTGTTTTTCAATTTCTTCCAGGATGTCCTTCAGCCGTTCCAGGTTATTCTGGGTGTTCTCAAGCTTTTTCTCGGCCTCCTGCTTCTTGGTCTTGTAGTTGACAATGCCGACAGCCTCCTCCACAATGCCGCGGAGCTCCTGGGGGCTGGCGCCGATAATATTCTCGATCCCGCCCTGGCTGATAAGGGAGTACCCGTTTTTGCCAAGGCCGGTGTCCATAAACAGCTCATGGATGTCCTTGAGCTTGCAGTTTTTCTGGTTCATGCGGTATTCGCTCTCGCCGGAGCGGAAAAGTCGTCTTGTGATGACAATCTCGTCCAGATTGTCCAGGGTGAAGCCGCTGGTGTTGTCTAAGGTCAGGGTGACCTCTGCATAGCTGAGGGGTTTCTTTTTCTCAGTTCCGGAGAAGATAACATCCTCCATTTTCTTGCCCCTCAGGGACTTGGTGCTCTGTTCCCCCAGCACCCAGCGGATCGCGTCGGTGATATTGCTCTTCCCGCTGCCGTTGGGGCCGACGATGGCCGATACCCCCTTGGAAAATTCCAGCTCTACGGGCTCCGCAAAGGATTTAAAGCCGGCCAGGGCCAGTTTTTTCAGGTACAACCGCACACCTCCTCTTTTTTGATTGGTTTATTTATTCACTCTTTTTGTCTTTAAACAGATAGTTTCTAGCAGCATTCTGCTCGGCTTCCTTCTTGCTCTTGCCGGTGCCCTTGCTCACGACCACGCCGTTAAAGGAAAGGTCGATGAAAAAGGTCTTGTTGTGCTCCGGCCCCTCGGATTTTTCCAGCACATACTCGATGGCGTTGTCACTGTGCTTCTGGATCTGCTCCTGAAGCTCGGTTTTGTAATCCTTGATGAGGCCGCCGCTCAGGGCCAGCTCGATGTTTTTTTCCAGGGTTCCCAGCACCACTTTTTTGGTGGTGTCGTAGTCACTGTCTAAAAACACCGCACCCATCACCGCCTCAAAGGCGTTGGCCAGATTGGATTTGCGTTTTCTGCCTCCAGTCACGATTTCTCCCTTGCCAAGGAGCATATAATCGCCCAGGTTCAGGTCAGAGGCGGCCTGGGACAAGGATTCGGCACATACAATATTGGAGCGGATTTTCGTCATCTTTCCCTCGGAAAGCTTGTTGTATTTATATAAATACTCGCTGATAATCAGTTCCAATACTGCATCCCCCAAAAACTCCAGGCGTTCATTGTTCGTGGTCGTTCCTGAATGTGAGCTGTGGGTCAGCGCCACCTTCAGAAGTTCCTTGTCCTTAAATGTGTAAGCAATGCGATCTTCAATTCTCTTCATTCTTTTCCACCTCGCTTTTAGAATAATGGAGAATGGAAAATGGAAAATGGAGAATTTATGAACGAATTGGCTTGCCAATTCGATTTAATTTCAAATTTGCCAGGGCAAATTTGTTTCCTTAATTCTCAATTCTCAATTCTCAATTCTCAATTAAGAAACCTCTTATACCTCCTTAAGAGCTTCTTTTCGGTTCTGACAGCTGCTTTTCTAACAGCCAAAATCATAATTTTGGGGCCAAAACAAAAGAAAAGTCCGCAAAGGGACTTTTGATTACTGCAAGGCGTTTACGATATCGCCAACGGTTTTAATGTTTTCAAGCTCCTCATCGGGCATCTTAACGCCGAATTCTTCCTCAAAGGCCATGACCAGCTCGATAACGTCCAGAGAATCCGCTTCCAGATCCTCCATCAGAGAGGATTCCATGGTGATCTTTGCCGGGTCAAGCTCCAGCTGTTCCGCAATAATTTCCTGAACTTTTGCAAATTTTTCTTCCATTATTCTTTCTCCTGTTCCTTAACTGCCTTTTCTTCCTGTAGTTTGGCAGTGATTTTGCCCAGAACATCGTTGTCGATAAACTTAATGCTCTGGTTAATGGCGTTTTTGATGGCATAGGCGCCACTGCTGCCGTGGGCCTTGATGATACCGCCTTTTACGCCCAAAAACGGTGCTCCGCCGGCTTCGTCTGAGTCAAATTGTTTTTTGAACTGCTTCAGGTCGTTCTTGATGAGCGCCCCGCCGATCTTGCCCTTGGCAGAGCCCATGATGGATTTTTTGATCCCTTTCATCAGGTAGCTGGACAGGCCCTCGAGCAGCTTGAGCACAATGTTGCCTGTAAAGCCGTCGCACACCAGTATATCCGCATCGGTGGTGGGGATATCCCGGGCTTCGACATTGCCCACAAAATTCAGGTCACTGTTTTTGAGCAGCTGGTAAGCTTCCTTGACCATCATGCTGCCCTTTTCCTCCTCAGAGCCAATGTTGACCAGGCCCACCTTAGGATTCTTTTTACCCAAAACGCTCTCAAAATAGACATGTCCCAGCATGGCGAACTGTTCCAGATACTCGGACTTGCAGTCCGCGTTGGCTCCGGTATCAATGAGCAGCACCACGCCGCCGTCCTTTGGCAGGGCAGCCGCCAGCGCGGGACGCTTGATCCCCTTGATCCTTCCCAGTTTAAGAAGCCCGCCGGAAAGCAGCGCACCTGTGCTGCCCGCTGAGATGAGCACACTGTCCGGGTCGCCCTTCATGGCGTTTAGGGCCACCACCAGCGAGGAATCCTCTTTTCGGCGGATCGCCATTGCCGGCTCCTCGTCAAAGCCGATGACGGTTTCTGCGTGAAGCACCTTTATCTTATCCTGTGGATAGGTATATTTTGCCAGCTCCTGCTTTACGATGTCCTCCTTACCCACAAGGGTGAGGGGCACGCCGTACTCCTTAACGGCGTCCACCGCGCCTTTGACAATCTCAACCGGCGCGTTGTCGCCGCCCATTGCATCGACGAATATATTCACGTTAACACCTTCCTAAAATAACTCCGTATAGAGAAAAAACAGAGTCGGAACTCTGTTTAGTCTTCAATCATTACATTTACATCTTTATAAGTTCCGCAGGATTTGCATACGCGGTGTGGTAATTTGATTTCACCACATTTTGGGCATACGCTCATACCAGGGATATTCAGTTTGTAATGTGTTCTTCTCTTGTCTCTTCTAGATTTAGAAATTTTACTCTTTGGTACTGCCATCTTTTACACCTCCTATGTTTAAGTCACATCTTACAGTAGCTTTTTAAGGGCTTCCATCCTCGGATCAATATCCGATTCATCCCCGCAACTGCATTGTTCTTGATTTAAGTTTGCTCCACAACTTGGACATAACCCCTTACAGTCTTCGTCACACAAAACCTTAAACGGCTCGTTGATAAAGAGACACTCCTCAACATAGGGCACCATATCAATGGTCTCCGTACCCGGGTCCGTTTCGATCGTGTCCTCAAATTCAAAGACACTGCTAACGGGGGTGGGTGTAAGACAGCGGGCGCAGGGGTAAACAATCACTCCGGTCAAGGTAAACTTCATCAAAAACTCAGTAGCTCCGAGCTTTTTGATGCTGCCCTTTACCAAAGCGCCGTTTTCATCCAGCTTGCCCTCATAATCGTCCCCATATCCTTTGAGATCATCCTGAAACAGACGAAATTCATAATTCAGGGTTTCATCATTTAATAATTTTAAAACATTAATAATCATTTCATAACTCCAAATGGGCAATCCTCATTATATATAGGATTGCCCATTTTGTCAAGTAAAAATCTTTACAAACAGGCCACAAATTTCAAAGGCTGACAAAAGCTTAAAAATACGGGATTTCTATGCCTCTGGACACTAAGATGGCGTGCCCATATGACACGCCATCTCTGTGTGATTGTTTTTCTTATGATTAACCGACTAATTCGACGGTATCGCGGGCGATCATTAATTCTTCGTTGGTCGGGATCACCATGACCTTGGTTCTGGAGTCCGGGGTAGAGATCACAAGCGCTTCGCCGCGTTTGCTGTTCTTTTCTTCGTCCAACTGGATGCCCAGGTATTTTAAGCCGCTGCAGATCGCTGCGCGGTCCTTGGCAGAGTTTTCACCCAGGCCGGCAGTGAAGATAATGCCGTCAACGCCGTCCATGGCAGCGACATAAGCGCCGATGGTGGTTTTGACACGGTAGATAAAGATATCCAGAGCCAGCTTCGCGCGTTCATTGCCCGCTTCAGCCGCCGCTTCAACATCACGGAAGTCCGAGCTTACGCCGGAAACGCCCAGCACGCCGGATTCCTTGTTCATCATGGTGTTTACCTGATCCACGGTATATCCCTTGTCACATAAGAAAGGAATGATGGCCGGGTCAATATCGCCGCAGCGGGTACCCATTTCAAGGCCAGCCAGCGGGGTTAAGCCCATGGAAGTGTCAATACATTTGCCATAGCGGATCGCAGCGACACTCGCGCCGTTTCCTAAGTGGCAGGAAATTAATTTTAAGTTGCCGATGTTTTCACCTAACAGCTCAGCAGCCGTCAGGCTCACAAAACGGTGAGAGGTGCCGTGGAAGCCGTATTTACGGATTCTGTATTTTTCGTACATTTCATAGGGCAGCGGGTAGATATAAGCTTCTGCCGGCATGGTCTGGTGGAAAGCCGTGTCAAACACGCCGACCATCGGTACGCCCGGCAGCAGTTCTTCGCAGGCACGAATCCCGATTAAGTTGGCAGGATTGTGAAGCGGCGCCAGCTCAGAGCAGTCTTCCATTTTCTTAATCACTTCATCATTGATCACAACAGAGCTCGCAAAAGTTTCAGCCCCGTGAACGGTTCTGTGGCCGACAGCGTCAATTTCCTTAAGGTCTTTGATCACGCCATGGTCCGCGTCAACCAGAGCCGCCATAATAATATCCAGGGCTTCCTTATGTGTTTCCATTGGCTGTTCAAACTTAACCTTATCTTTACCAGCCGGCTGGTGCACCACAACAGAGCCGTCAATACCAATTCTCTCAGCTAAACCTTTTGCCAACACTGTTTCAGTGTCCATATCCAGCAACTGATATTTCAGTGATGAGCTACCGCAGTTAATAACAAGTACATTCATTTTTAAATTTTTTCTCCTTTTATTGTCTTTTTCAGATAAACAATTTATAATTGAACTACACTAGTATATAATAACAGTAACAAACCAATAATGCCATTATTTTTTTGTTTTTTTGGGCTAAATTATTGCTCAGTTGGAGGAAACCATGCAAACCCAGGCCATCATCTGCGAATACAACCCCTTTCACAACGGCCACGCCTACCAGATACAGGCAGGAAAAAAGGCCGCTGGCAGCACCCATACCCTGGCGCTCATGAGCGGGAGCGTGGTCCAGCGGGGCACCTTTGCCGTAGCCGATAAATGGCTGCGCGCCCGCACCGCCCTGCTGTCCGGGGCCGATCTGGTCTGCGAGCTTCCCTTCTGCTACGCCGCCCAGAGCGCCGAGTACTTTGCCGCCGGCGCCGTCAAAATCCTAAACGCCACCGGCGTGTGCGACACCCTCTGTTTTGGCTCCGAGGCCGGCGACCTCGAGGCCCTGAGCCACGTGGCCCAGAGCCTCGCCTTTGAGACGCCCGCCTTCAGAGACGCCCTCAAGGCCGCCCTCGGCCAGGGCCTGGCCTTTCCAAAGGCCCGGGAACTTGCTTTTAAAGCTACAAAAGGCGAAAAATCCGCATCTTATCTGCGGGAGCCCAACAATATTCTGGGTATAGAATATCTCAAAGCCCTGCTCCGCACCCACAGCGCCATCCGGCCCGTCACCATAAAGCGGCAAGGAAACGCCTACCACGACACCGACACCCAGAGCCGCTTTGCCAGCGCCACCGCCATCCGGCAGCTGCTGGCCGCGCCGGGCGTCAGCGCCCCGGCCCTGGCGCCCCTGCTGCCCTACGATCCCAGCCTGCTCTTAAGCTATATGCAAAAAGCCCGCGTCCCCTGGGAGGAAAGCTACGCCAAGGCCCTGCTCAGCCAGATCCACTCCCAGGATCTGGCTCGCTTCAGAACCCTGCCCTATATGGAGAAAGGCCTCGAATTTAAGCTTAAAAAGGCCCTGGAAGCAAGCGGGAGCTACGACAGTATTGTGGATACCCTCACCTCAAAACGCGCGCCCAAAAGCCGGATACGGCGAATTTTAATGAACCTGTCCATGGGCTTTGAGGCCCGCGACCTCAGCCGTTTCGCAGCCCCCGGCTTTGTGCCCTGCCTCCGGGTTCTGGGCTTTAACGAAAAAGGCCGGGCGCTGCTAAAGGCCATCCGCGAACAGGACAGCCTGCCCGTCATCACCAACACCCGCGCCAATATCACAAGGCTGAGCCCCGACCAGCGCGCCTGCTTCGATTTCGACGCCCGCGCCACCGACCTGTTCAGCCTGTTCTGCGAAAAGCAGTACCATTACCACCGCGACTACACCCAAAACCCTGTCATCATCGCCGAAAAGGAGGCCTTATGAATCTGAACTTTAACATGATCCCCAACGCAGAAGCCCCCCTGCCCCCCAATCCCACCATCTATCCGCCCTGCGGCCCCGTCACCGGCGTTTTCCGGAAAAACGTCACCAGCTACAAGGGCATTCCCTTTGCCAAACCGCCGGTGGGCCCCCTGCGGTTCCGGCCGCCAGAGCCCGCCCCGGCCTGGATCAGCCCGCGCGAATGCTTTGAATTCAGCGATAAATGCCTCCAGTTCGGCGGCATTCTGGCCGACCTGCCGCCCATGTATAGCGCCGTCGGAAAAAGCGAGGACTGCCTGTACCTTAACGTCTGGACACCCGCCACCGAGCCCGGGGAAAAGCTCCCCGTTTATGTCTACGTCCACGGCGGCGGCTTTGCCACCGGTTCCGGTTCCGAGCTCATGTTCGACGGCGCCAATATGGCCGGGCGGGGCGTGGTGGTCGTCACCTTTAACTACCGCCTCGGCGCCTTCGGCTTTTTAGCCCTCGGGGCCATGGCAGAAGAATCCGGCAGCATCGGCAACCTCGGCCTCCTCGACCAGATTCAGGCGCTGAAGTGGGTGCGGGAAAACATCGAAGCCTTCGGCGGCGATCCCGAAAACATCACCCTGGGCGGCGAGTCCGCCGGCGCCTTCAGCGTGACCGGCCTGCTGCTCAGCCCGCTGGCCAGGGGCCTGTTCCACCGGGCCATCGTCGAGAGCGGCTCCATCCTGTCCATCGGAGCCTTCTGCACCCGGGCCAAGGGTAACCTCGCAAAATCCATTGCCATGGGAAAAGACTTTGCCCAGATCTTCGGCGCAGATGACAGCCCGGAGGGGCTTGAAAAACTCCGGAAAGCCCCGGCCGAGGCCATGGCCTACCTCTCCATGATCAAGGCCGACCGCGCCCTGCCCCTGCGTTTTTCCTTCTGGCCCGTATTCGACGGCGTCATCCTGCCAAAGGACCCCATACAGGCCCTGAAAAACGGCGACTACAACGCCGTCGATCTGCTCATCGGCTACAACACCAACGAGGCCACCCTGTTCTTCAAGAGCAACAACAACTTTGGCTCCTACCAGATGATGATCTATGATCTCTTCGGCGCCGACAACGCCCCCGCTGTGTTTGAGCGCTTCCCCATCAAGGACGAGCGCAAAGCCGAACGCCAGCTCGAAGCCATCTTTACCCACACCGGCTTTATCCTGGGCATGCGCATCATCGCCGACTACTTTGCCGACGCCGGGCGCAGCGTGTTTTTCTATAACTTTAACTATGATCCGGCCATCCTTAAAATTGTCGGACTCGACACCGCCCACTCCCTGGAGCTGCCCTTTGTGTTCGGCAACGCCATCGGAAAAATGCGCATCAGCAAAATCAGCATCCTGTCCGACCAGATGCAGACCCACTGGACCAATTTTATGAAAACCGGCAACCCAAACACTGGCGGCGAGTACAAAAATATGATGTTCTGGCCCTTCTACAACACCAGAACCCGGCAGCTCATGGTTTTTGACAAGGAGCTTTCCAACAAGACCATGCCCGATGCCGATACCCTCGATTTTTTACAGAATTTACTCTATGGTAAAAAACCCTACTATCTATAAAGGAGATAATCATGCAGAAAGAAAATTTACAAAAGCTGGCTAAACTGGCTGTCCGCATTGGCGTCAACATTCAAAAAGACCAGAACCTGGTCGTCAATTCCCCCATCGAGTGCAGCGCCTTCGCCAGAGCCCTGGCCGAAGAAGCCTACAAGGCCGGCGCCAGAGACGTCAGCATCAATTACAGCGACGAAAAATTCAGCAAAATCCGCTATACCCACGCCGACCTCGACGTGTTTAAAGAAGTGCCCGACTGGTTCGTGGCCAAGCAGAACGCCGTGGTCGAAAAAGGCTCAGCCATGATCTCTGTCTACGCCGACGACCCCGATCTCCTGAAGGACGTCGACCCCGAAAAGATCAAAACCGCCTCAGCCGCCATCCAGAGCGCCACCGAAGCCTACCACATGGCTATGATGAACAACGAATGCCGCTGGTGTGTCGTCTCTGTACCCACAGTCGGCTGGGCCACCAAAGTATTCCCCGGCGTCGAGCCCGAAACCGCTGTCGATATGCTCTGGGATTCCATCTTCAAGGCCACACGGGCCGACCAGGATGACCCCATTGCCGCCTGGCGCCAGTTCAACAAAAGCTTTGAGGATAAAACCCGTTTCCTCAACAACAGCCAGTTCGTCAAATTCATCTATAAAAACAGCCTGGGCACCGACATTGAGGTCGGCATGCCCGAAAACCATATCTGGGCCGGCGGCAGTGAAAAAGCCGCTGACGGCGTCGAATTCTTCCCCAATATCCCCACCGAGGAAGTGTTCTCCGCCCCGCATAAGGACAAGGTCAACGGCACACTGGTCAGCTCCCATCCCCTCGTCTACAATGGCCAGCTCATCGACAATTTCTCACTGACCTTTAAAGACGGCAAGGTCGTAAGCTACCAGGCCGAAACCGGCGAAGAAGCCCTCAAAAACCTCGTCGAAGCCAGCGAAGGCTCCAACTACCTGGGTGAGATCTCCTTCGTTCCCTACCACTCCCCCATTTCCAATATGGATATCCTGTTTTACAATACCCTGTTCGACGAAAACGCCTCCTGCCATTTTGCCCTTGGCGCTGCCTATCCCACCTGTGTCAAGGACGGCTCCAGCATGAGCGTGGACGAGCTTAAAAAGGCTGGTCTTAACTATTCCACCACCCACGTCGATTTCATGGTCGGCACCGAAGACCTGAGCATTACCGGTATCCAGGCCGACGGCACCGAAGTGCCCATCTTTGTGAACGGCGACTGGGCCATCTAGCCCAAGCTGTCAAAAAAAAGAACCTTTGGCAGTTCCAGCCAAAGGTTCTTTTTGATGGAATAAGACGACATGCCAAAACGACACACCATGCTGTGCACTCAGCTCCGGCCCAATTTTTCACCAAATCCCCGTGAGATGACGTGCCAAAACAGCGCGCCATGTTCCCCTCTCAGCATTCAAGCCGCCTGGCTTGTTTCTCTAAAAAATAAAAAAAGCAACTGTTTTCACAGCTGCTATATCTTCTAAAATGGTGACCCATGGGCGACTTGAACGCCCGACACCCTGATTAAAAG